>NZ_BAABIA010000001.1:300000-600000 GCF_039542385.1 Prosthecobacter algae
TTTGCTGAAATCGATGTCGTCGGCGCTGGTCGGAGGGACCCAGCAGCCGTAGCATTTAGGCCAGTCAGGACAGCCGAGTCCAGAGCCTGTGGCCCGTACCACGGCACCGACAAAAATCAGAACCTCCACGGTAATGAAGGCGATGAGGGCGATTTTTTGAAAGCGGGTCCAGATCATGGTCGGTGGTTAAAATAAAACGTCCCGCTCCCTGATCAGAAGCGGGACATTCCCGAAAAAAAATGCTGAACAGGAAAAGTCGGATTACTGGGCGGAAGCCACAGGCGGTGCGGCTGCGGCAGCCGACTTAGCGGCAGCGGTGGCAGACTGCTCCTTGGCCCACTCATCGTATTCTTTGCCATCCATAACTTCCAGCACGGCACGCATCTGAGCGTGGCCCGGGCCGCAAAGCTGACCGCAGATGATGTCCCAAGTACCTTCCTTCACCGGCTTGAACCACATGTGGGCTTTCACACCGGGGATGGCATCCTGGGCGGAACGCATCGGCACGAGGGCCAGGTTATGGATCACATCCTTGCTGCTGACGTCGACAATGACGGGGCGGCCCACAGGAAGCTTCATGGTGCTAGGGCTGACGAAGTCGTCCTTGCCGTTCGGGTCCATGAGGTCACGGCCGGTGACGTTCGAAGGGGTAATGCCCTTCATGCTCCAGGTGCTGAGCATCATGTCATTGCCCGGATACTGGAAGTTCCAGAGGAACTTCTCGCCCAAAGCGCGGATTTTGATGGTGTCTGGGCTGGTCGGGAAGTCGTCGGCCTGACGGGACCAGAGAGGAAAGGCGAAACCGAGGAGGAGGATGGCTTCCACCACGACCACGCCGATTTCGATGTGGGTAGATGCATGGCCACGGACGCCGTGGTAGTCGGCAGAGGGGTTTTTCGACTTGCGAAAACGGGTGAAGGCGATCGTGAGGAAGATCGACCAGCCGATGAACAGGGCCAGCATGAACCAGTGGACGAAGCCGAGCATGTGATCCACAAGACCGCCGTGCTCAGAGGCGTTTTGAGTGATGCCGATCCAGGTATTGATGTCAGAGACGCTCATGAGAGATTGCGAGGGGAGAATTAAAACTGCGCGTCAGCGGAGAGACGGTTTTGTTTACGGACAAAGTTAAAGAAGATCAGACCCACAGCACCCATGCCGAGGGCCAGGAAACCCAACATGACGAGAACGGCCAAGTCTTGGGCCTGGGCCATCACACTGCCCGGATCTGGGCGGCAAGTGGCGCAGGCAAACTGGAAAAGGGAAGCGTTCATGAAGGAAGCGAGGGGAAAGGATTTAGACAATGATGGTGCGGCTCTTTTTCACCACATACCAAATGCCATAGGCAGTCATCACAAGACTGAGCCAGCCAGCGAAAGCACCGAGCCGAGTCACGCCCAGGGAAGCCGCCTGCTCAGGGAGCATGCGAGTCCACAGCCAGAAACCTAGGTCACCGAGGATGGCGAAAAAGAGAAAGACGATGTGGAAGTGCTTGAGGGACATGGCCGGATGAGGGGGATCAGTTGTTGCTGTCGTAAAAGCCGTGGAAGACCAACGGGTCACTGGCAGAGAATACGAACAGGAAGAACAACGCGATGGCGAAGGCTGCGGTGAAAGCGAGGATTTTGTAGATCAGCTTCGCCTCGTGATTCAAGTGCATGAAGATGAGGGCGACGAGACCTGCCTTGAAGGCGGCCAGGATCATGCCCACCAGGATGTTCATGCTGTGAGTGGGCAATTCCACGTAGGAAAGACCGACCGTGGCACCGGTGAGGACCGCGAGGGCGGACCCAACGACGATGATCTTTTTGATCGACTTGTGGATTTCTTCAGGACTGTCGGCCATAAACTTGAGAGAAAAGGGGTGAAGAGAAACTGTCGATTAGAGGAGATAAAGCAGTGGGAAAAGGAAGATCCACACCAAATCCACAAAGTGCCAGAACAGGCCGCCGACTTCGACTCGATTGGCGAGGCGCTCGGGGTCGTTGCGAAGCATCTTGCCGTCGAACAGGAGGAAGTAAGTCAGCACCAGGGCACCTGCCACCACGTGCAGACCGTGCAGGCCTGTGAGGGTGAAATAGATGGCGTAGTAGGTGTTCAGTTTTGGCGTGTAGTTGGAGTAGAAAGCGATGTCTTTCTTTTCCAGGACCACTTTAGGACCGTGGCCAGCGTGCGCGTCATGGGAGTCACCGTGAGCAGCCTTAGCTTCGGCTGCATGGCCTTCGCCATGGGCGGTAGAGGCTGCAGGGGGCGTGTCAGATTCAACCTTCAAGTAGAAGGCTTCCTTCTGATGGGTAGCGCTCTTTTGAGGATCGCGGTTCGGGTAGTGTTCCTTGAACTCTGCCTGGGCGTGGTCGCGGTTGGCAATGAAAGCTTTTTTCCAGCCTTCACCCAGATACTGGCTGCTCCAGGCGAGGGACTTCTCAGCGTCTGGGACGGATCGTGCATCCACGCCATCCACGGTGAGGGTCATTTTGTCGTCAATCAGCTTGCCTTTGGCGGTGGTGCCGTCGGCGAAAGTGATGGTATCAGCGGAGTAACCGAGAAGCTTGGAAGGCTTGACCTTGAACTTCACAGGCTGGCTGGCGACGATCTTGATCGTGGTGTCAGGGACGATGTTCAGTTCACGGGCTTTGTCGGCCTTGCCCTGATCACGCAGTTCCTGGCGGCGCTTTTCAAGGGTTTCCTTGGCGGCGGCGACGGTCTTCTTGCGGAAGGCTTTGAAAGCGGAGGCTTCCAGGGAGAATTCTTCGCCGGAGTCGAGCTTGAAGGAAGGCAGTTCGCCGTCAACGAAAGGCACCACGTAGCCAGCCGGGTCAGCATCAACGGCTTTGTTTTCGCCCGTGATGGTGAGGGTGAAGTCCTTAGCTTCGCCGAATTTGATTTCATAACCCTCGTCCAGGTGACCCGTGAGGAAGGTGCCATCGGTCAGCTTGACGGCGTAGTGATTGAACTTGGAGCGGTACTCAAAACCCTTGATAACCATGAAAGCCATGGCGCAAAGGATGGTGAGGGCCATGTACATCTTGAATTTGCCGATGTTACGAAGCTTCAAGTTGGCCCAGGCGAGCAAGACCGTGACGGAAGAGAAGATGAGCACCAGGGTGTTGATGAACCCCATGGTCACGTTCAGCTCATGCACGGGCCAGTGATAGTCTGCCCCCACACGCAGGAAGATGTAGGAAGAGAAAAGGCCGCCGAAAAGCATCACCTCGGAAGCGAGGAAGAGCCAAATGCCCACTTTGGCATTGTAGAGGCCCGTGTCAGGACGGGCGGTTACGGTATAGGGGATGTCCATTGCGAAAGGAATTGCTCAGGGTTCAGTTCTCAGGTCTGGGCTCGGATCAATGATGAGCAACCGGGGCGGGTGTGGAAGCAGGAGCGGTGGCGGCTTTGCCTGGCTCGCTTTCCCACTGGGGCAGGTAGTCCTGGGTGCAGCCAGGAACGCTGTATTCGTAAGGGCCACGGGTGACGATGGGCTCGAACGTGAAGTTGCCGTGCGGAGGTGGCGTTGGGGTGGCCCACTCGAGGGTGGTGCAATGCCATGGGTTGTCGCTGTTGGCCTTCCTACCGCCTTTGATGCTGAGGAAGACGTTCAGGATGAAGGGCACCTGGCCCAAGGCGAGGATGGTCGCGCCGAAGGTCATCAGCACGTTCAGGCCAAGGAGGTTGTTGGGGACGTCCATGCCGAAGATACCGAAGAAGTCCGAAGTCAGCTTGGTCACCCAGTTGGAAGCGCTGCTGGTCTGTTCGAAGTACTTACCACCGTCATACCAGCGGCGGTGGAAGCCGCCCATGCCCTGAATGAACATCGGAGCAAAGATGAGGTTCATGCCGACGAGGGAAGGCCAGAAGTGCAGCTTACCCAGGAAGTCGCTCATGATGCGACCAGTGATCTTCGGATACCAGTGATACACGCCTGCGAAGAGGGCGAAGATGGTGCCCGGAGCCACAACGTAGTGGAAGTGACCGATCACGTAGTAAGTATCATGAAGGGCAAGGTCAATGAAGGTGAAAGCCAGAGGCAGACCGGTAAGACCGCCAATGCCGAACATGGGCAGGAAGGCGGATGCAAACAACATCTGCGGGGTAAACCGGATGGAACCGCCCCAGAGGGAGATCATGAGGCCGGTGAGCAGGATCACGGAAGGCACGGAAATGAGCACCGTGGTGATCTGGAAGTAGGTGGACATCATGGTGCCCATGCCAGTGAGGTACATGTGGTGAGCCCAGACGAGGAAGCTGAGGAAGCCGAGGGTCATGGCTGCATAGACCATGGACTTGTATCCCCAAAGCGGGCGACGGGTATTGGCCGGGATGACTTCAGACAGGATGGCGAAGGCCGGAAGGATGAGCACGTACACTTCTGGGTGAGCCAGGAACCAGAAAAGGTGCTGGTAAAGCAACGGACTGCCGCCACCGGAGATATCGAGGTGCTGGCCGCCTTCCATGAGGCCTGTCGGCAGGAAGAAGCTAGAACCGAAGACGCGGTCCACGAGCTGAAGGAGTGCGGCGACTTCCAGAGGAGGGAAGGCCAGGAGGAGGAGGAAGCTGGTGACGAACATGGCCCAGCAGAAGAAAGGCATCCGCATCCAGCTCATGCCTTTGGCGCGGAGGTTGATCACGGTGGTGATCACGTTCACGGAACCCAGAAGGGAGGCGGAGATGTTAAACACCATGGCGGTGAGCCACCAGGTGTGGCCGTGGGCCCAGACGTTTGTGACGGCCAGAGTAGTGGTGGAAGCGAGCGGGGAATACATGGTCCAGCCTGTCTGCACAGGGCCTGTGCCGACGAAGAAGCTGTAAATCATCAGGACGCCGCTGACGAAGAAGAGCCAGAAGCTCCACATGTTCAGTTTCGGGAAGGCCATGTCGATCGTGCCGATCTGGAGAGGCATGACGAAATTGACGAAACCAGCGAAACCGAGGGGCACGATGCCAAGGAACACCATGATGGTGCCGTGCATGGCACCGAGCATGTTGTAGAGCTCGCCATTGACGATGCCGCCAGGAGCCCAGCGACCGATGGTTTCATGGAAAAGAGGGCCGAGGATGGGGAGATTCTCCACGAACAGCAATCCTGGGACGGGCTGTCCTGGGAAGGCGATGCTCCAGCGCATGAGCAGCATGAGGAAGAAGCCCAGCAGAAGGAAAAGCAATCCGCTAAGTGCGTACTGGATGCCGATGACCTTGTGGTCACAGGAGAAGATGTATTTGCCGAAGAATCCCGGCTCGTGGTGGTCATGCGCATGATCAGCTCCGTGGGAGTGATCGTGGGTGGTGGCGGCGGCGCTCATATGATGATTGAAAAAGGAACCCGAAAACTACGTGGCGAAATCGTGAAAAGACGTGGCCTAGATGGCAAAAAAGTTAGAGATAAAAGTGGCTGAAAGACAGGCCTTAGAATCCGTGATTTCCAGCGACGAAGAACGATGGTTCAGCACAGGCTGGACCATCGTTGGTGACATAACATTTTGTTCACTTGGCCACACCGCGACTAAGACTGCCTGGGGAGCCTTGCCATGGACGGATTGCCATTTGTGAAACATGAAATTAGATCTCGATTACTTGGCAGCAGGGGCCGTGGCACCAGGGCCGGCAGGAATGTCTCCAGGGACGTTTTTGTCTTTGAAAGCTTCAAGGTCAGCCATGGTCCACTGAGTGGTGCGTTTTTCATCCGCACGGACTTTTTCGACCATTTCCTTGGTGATCATCGGGGCTTCGTTGCCCCAGGTGTTGCGGATGTAAGTCAGCACGTTGGCGAGATCCGTGGCGGACATGCCAGCACCGAAGGCCTGCATGCCGCCGGGGAAGTTGTAGTTCTGTCCTTTGACAGTGACCTGACCGATCAAGCCATGTTGAACAACGCGAATCAAACGCTCTGTGCCACCCAAGACCCACTCCGAACCTGCGAGTGGCGGATACTGGCCAGCAAGACCGGCACCGTTGCCCTGATGGCAACCACCACAAACAGCGTAACCATTGGCGCCTTTTTTCATGGCGGTTTGGAAGGGGTCGGCTGTTTCAACTCCGCCACCTGCACCACCACGAGGGTCGGAGGCCTTGTTGGAGGCAAAAGGATTGCTGACATCGAAGCTATATCCACCGGTCATGGGGCCAAGCTGGCCGCCGGCGATGATGGCGACGATCATGAACAAGAAGATGACCCACATTGGTGCGGGTTCAGTGCCTGGGGCCAGATCGGCCTTTTCACGCTTCACGGCGGCGTGAAGGCGGTCCAGATCGTTGCTGTCGGGATTGGGGAAGGAGGAAGGAGCGCTCATGGGCGGGGGTCGCGAGTGTTCCGAAGGTTATTTCTTGGCGGCAGCAGCAGGGGCTGCAGCGACAGCGGCGGATTCGCCAGGAACAGGGTAATCTTTCTTGAGGGAGAGGAGGTAATCCACCAGGGCTTCAGCCTCAGGCGTCGGGATCACTTCATAGCCTTCTTTCACGGCGAATTTCTTCGGCAGCTTCAAGGCTTTGTCAGCAGGCTGACCCTGGGCGAGGCGCTCAGTGTAAAGGTGAGCGAAGGAGGGCATGTTGGACCAATCGTGAAGGGACCGGGGAGCAAACAGCATCTGGTGGATCTTGCTGCGCTCTGGAGCACGCCAGCCGTAGTTGGTAAGGTCTGGACCGTTGCGCTGGACACCGAGGAAAGCGAAGGGTTCGCCAAGGTAGTCACGAAGGTTGTTGGAACGGATTGCGGCAGCCGGGCGGCCTTCCTGGTCCTGGCCCCAGCCTTTGCGCCAGCCGTCGAGAGCAAGCTGCGTCGGGCGGATCATCTGGGTGTGGCACTGGACGCAACCCTCACGGGCATAGACCAACTGGCCCTGACGATTGATGGGAGCGGGTGGGTAGAGACCTTCCACGCCGTCACGATCTTTGTCGTAAGCGATTTGGGTGAGGGCCTGGTATTTGACCGCCGGGATGACGATGAGGCACAGCCAAGGGAGACCAAAGCTGGCAATCAGGGCGAGAATAAAGGTGCGGAACTGGCTCATGCGTGGGCGGCGTGGGGAAGGGCTTCTTCGTGATCATGCTCAAGCAGCGTCGGGGCAGAGCTGCGGCGGCCAAGACCGGCGACCATGAGCATGAGATGGATGAGGAACCAAACATTGGACCAAGTGATCAGGCCCCATGCGATGGCGCGGGCGATGATGTAGGGACGAAGGTTCAGGGCAAGCTGCATGAAATCCTGATCCCACATTTCGGGGGAGTTTAGGTCGCCGCCCTGCTGGGCACCGGCGACGAGGCTGGTGACGACGATGGCACCAATGCCATAAACGGAGAACCAGAAGTGATTGCGGATGAGGCGGACGGAGAGCCACTCGCAGCCGGTGAGGCGAGGAACGATGTAGTAGATGGCTCCGAAGATGGTCATGCTGAAGAAGCCATAGACGGCGACGATCTGGAAACCATACCAAGCCTGGGTGAACTGGAGGGCGGCACCTGTGGAGAAGTTGGAGATCAGGGCCAGGATGGCACCGCTAACCGGGTAGAAAAGGGCTCCGAAAAAGACGAAACGCAGGGTTGGGCTGGAGGCGACCATGCTGTGCTTGCCCAGCGTGGTGAGGTGATGGTTCAGACCTACCACTCCGACAGGAATCAGAAGGAGAACACCCGTGGCAGCGCCGATGGCTGGCATCCAGGCGGGAAGAGGGCCGCCCATGTAGTGCTGCATACCCGTCCAACCGCCGAGGACTGCCAGGAGCCAGAAACCAATCTGGGAAAGCTGGGAGCTGGCGATGGGTTGACCAGTGATTTTCGGGATGAAGTAGTAAGCTGCACCAATCGCCACAGGAGCGAAGAACAGCAGAATCATCGTGTGAACGTACCAAGCATTGATACCGGCACCCAGAGCGCCCAGGCCTGGAAGGCAATGAAGGGCGACATTGGCGGTGACGAAAATCCAGGGGAACCAGAAGCACGCACCGATGATGTACCAGGTGCTGACCATGAAACCTTCGGGACGGAAAGCGCGGCCAAACATGAACACCATGGGCCAGGCAAAAGCGAGGAAACTGATGAGCAGCACGGGCCAGATGAAGGACGGCATTTCCAGCCACTGCATGGAGGTGCTTTTGCCGAGGAGAATCGCGACGAGACCGATGGTGACGGCGATGTTCCAGAAGATGGCGGCCACGTAGAGGACGCTTTTGCCTGTGCGAAGTTCCTGACCAGAACGACGGGCCATGATCCAGAGCATGGCACCGAGGCCAGCCTGAACACCCCAGCCGTAAACGAGGGCATTGAGGTGAGTGGGCTGGAGGCGGCCGTATTGAAGCACGCTGCAAGCGCCGAGGAAGTCGGGAGCGAACTGCTTGATGGCGGCCAAGACGCCCAGGATGGTGGAAGCCATCAGCCAGAAAGCGCCGTTGAGGAAGAGGAAGAGCACCGGGCCTTTCACTGACTTATCAATCGCCGCGCGGCGAAGGTTGTCAGCGAGGGTATCCGTGGATGCTGGGGTGGTCTGCATAGGTTCCAGGGGCAAGAAAAATCAGTTCGCAGGAGGAGTGGCTGCAGGGGCGGCGGGAGCCGGAGCAGCAGGGGCCGGGGCGGCCGCCTGTTTCAGTTGGGTGGGGGAACCAGGGACGACCTGGGTGCTGACGCCTGCGGGTTTGCCCTTCAGGGTTTCGAGCGTTTTGGTGAAGATGACGGCCTTTTTGGCGGGATCGTTCAGGCCCATCTTGGCGACGAGCTCATTCTGCGCTTTGAGGATCTCTTCCTTGTTGGCGAGACGTTCAGGCGCACGAGGATCTTCAGCGCCTTGGGTGGCAAAGGAAGCCTGGATTACATAAAACAAAACGGCGAAGCTGGCGAATGCGCCAAGCACCCAAAGGAAGGTGGCTCCGGCTTTCGAGGATGTTGCAGTCGAAGACATGAAAGGGATCAGTTGATGACGTTGGCGGACTCGAGGAGGCGCGGGTCGCGGCAGGGGTAGAGGCTGTAACGGGAAAGGCTGCGGAGGAAGACGAAGCCCATGGTGCCGACAACGGCAAACAAGGCGACCACATCACCTACCCAGGCACCGTCCACCCACCAGCCGAGGCCGAGGGAAGGGCCGCGCTCTGGGATGACGTTCCAGTAGATGTCCACCAGATGCATGAAGAGAATCCAGAGGCAGATCAGACAGACGGCGACGGGGTTCTTCTTGCGGGGCTGGGAGAGAAGAAGGACGAAAGGACCGATGAAGTGGCCCACCACGATAAACATGGACACCCAGCGCCAGCCTTCCGTGTTACGGGTCAGGTAGAAGCGAGTTTCTTCAGTGATGTTGGCGTACCAGATGAGGAAATACTGGCTGAAGGCGATGTAAGCCCAGAACACCGTGAAGGCGAAGAGCAGCTTGCCCATGAGGTGGTAGTGTTCATCGGTGACGACCTGCTTCATGTAACCGAGGCTCTTGAGCCAAGTGACAAGGAGGATCGTAAGGGCCATGGAGGCCCAGGCGCAGCCGGCGAAGATGTAAACACCCCACATGGTGGAGAACCAGGAGTAGTCGAGGGTCATCAGCCAATCCACGGCCGCGAAGGTGACCGTCAGAGCGTAGAAGAGGAGCCAGCGGCAGGAGAACGTGCGGGATTTGATGGTGTGAGTGATGTCACCATCTTGATCCTGCATGACTGACTTCTTGCGCAGGGTGCGGGCGATGTGCCAGAGAATGAAGAAGTAGAAGGCGAAGCGGAAATACCAGGCATCGATGTTCAGATAACCATACTTCTCGACCAGGATGTGGAGATGTGGGTTGCTGAGGGAATTGTGATGAAGCTGCTCCTTGATATTGTGAGGAGCGTGATGCTCTTCGCCTTCTTCATGGGCAGGGGCAGCGGCGGTTTCAGCGTGTTTGTCTGCACCAGCGTGCTCCGAAGCCACAAGCTGGGTCTTGGCTTCACGGTGATGGTTCATCCACTCGTATAGATGCGTCTGCACCTGAGGGAAGAGGAGGGGGATGCCCAAAAAAGCGAGCGGGAGAACCATGTTGGCCATTTGCTCCCAAAGACGACGAACGGCCACGCCCCAGCCGGAGTTGGAGGCGCTGTGGAGGAGGATCCAGAAGCAGCCGCCGCAGACGAAAGTAAAAGCAAAGAAGAAGGCGAACAGCCAGCTATATGCAAAAACATCCGGCTTGGCGAAAAACATGTAGGCAGAGCCTGCGATGCCCAGCAAGCCAGCAGCCCCGAAGGCGCTGATGAGCTTGCCGCCTTTGGCGGTTTCGAATTTCTCACCGCCCGGAGGCAGGTCGTTGAATGTGACGTGGTGACTCATGCCTTGAAATGCCTGCTGTTACTGGACGGACACGTTGTTTTCCTTCACCGCCACCTGCATGGCGCGGATGTAGGCCACGATGGCCCAGCGATCTTGAACGGTGATGTTGCCGCCGTAGGGGCCCATCAGTCCTTTGCCGTTCGTGATAACATCGTAAATGGCACCGTCCGCACGGTAGGCACCCGCATTGGCTGGGTCGGTGCTGCCGTTTTGGTGCAGGTTGAAGGCGGTCATGATGCCGTACTTCGAGGTGACGCCCTTGCCGTTGCCGGAGGCACCGTGGCAGACGGCGCAATAGATGTTAAACTGGCGCTCACCGCGCTCCAGAAGGCCTTTGCTCAGGGTCACTTCCGCAGGGAGGCCGTCTCCGTAGTAGTCACCGATTTTGCCAGTGCTGTAATAGTCGAGTCCGTTGGCGAAACCATACTGCGGCGGCTTGAAATCAGGGGCGGAAGCAGGCTTGGCCGGGATTTCGAAACCGACTGGGACCGTGCCTTTGACAGGGCGGCGGGCACCGAGGCCATCAGCAAAGAAGTCGCTCTTGGCTTGATACTTCACTTTGGCCTGATGATCCATGTCTTGGAAGATTTCCAGGGGCGGCAATTCAGACTTGCTGCCACGTGTGCCAAAGGCAGCGACGACGATCGCGGCAACAAAGAGGTAGCTGAGGAAGAAATATTTCATGGAACGGGCTGGCGAGAGACGCCTGATCTGAGCTTGTGAAAAATTTCACAAGCATGCGAAGATTAAAAACTCACAGTCACATTGCAAGGACGATTTCGATTTTCTCAGGCCCGAAAATCGAAGCTCCAGGCAGTTTTACCGCACAATGAGCTTGAAAGCGGCCTGTCCCTGCTGGTCTTCCGAATTTGAGACCAAGAGCTGGCCAAGGTGATGGCCTGTTTTCCAGGGAGCCCCGTTGATGGGTTTGGTCTGGAGGAGGTAGGCTCCCGTTCCGGCATTGCGGAAGGAGCTGATGCTGTTGCTGAAGGGGGCGACCTGCCCAGGAACTTCGAAGTGTTCCATGAGCGTGAAATGGTTTTTGTCTAGTTCGGTGACCGGCCAGCCGGCGCAAGTGACAATAACCAAGAGATTGGCCGGGTGGGTGTTGCCATTGGCCGCCATACCCTGGGAGGTCTGCACACTGACGCTCAGCGGGACGGTTTTGGGCAAGCAGTAAGGGACTGTTTCCACAGGCTCGGGCGTTGCGACGGCGGGGACTGAAGGGGGAGCAGATGCCACGGGTGGCGGAGGTGGCATGTTCTGGGGGGCTGGTTTGGAAACGGCTTTGACGGGAGGCTGGGCGGTGGGCTTGGGGCCTGGTTTCGCCTGGGGCTTGGAGGCTGGTTTGGCGATGGATTTTGGCGGGGCGACCTTCGTGCCGGGGGCTGGAGCGGGCTTTTTGTTGGCACCCGCAGGCTTCTTCGCCACCGGTTTCTTGAGGGTCGCTTTTTTGGCCATAACGCGGAATTTCTAAATTTCCGGTTAGGCTATGCGAAAAATGCCGGGGCTGTCGAGCCTCGTGTTGAGGCTGCCAGTCCCGTGAAAACGTGCTTCGAGGAGCCTTGAGACTGTTTTTAAAGGTCAGTCCGCCGGAGTGGCTGCGATGGCATCCACCACGCGGTCCATTTCGGCCTCGGTGTTGTAAAAATGCGGGCTGAAGCGCAGGTAAGGCTGGCCTGCGCGGTCGAAACGCAGTGAGGGGCTGATCTTTTGACGAGTAAGATGATCGTAGATCTTTGCGGCAGAGGGGCCGCTGCCTTCGGGGCGCCAGGCGGTGGTGATGCCGGAAGCATTTGGGCCGGAGGTGGGACCAAGAAAACGGAAGCCGAGGGGCTCCAGGTGCTCAACCAGGCGCGTTTTTAAGCGCAGAAGCTGGGCGCTGACGGCGGGAATGCCGTGCTCCAGCAGCAGTTCCAGACCGGCCTTCATGCCGAGGATGCCTGCGACATTGAGGACGCCGGGTTCATAACGACGGCCGCCTTTTTCAAAGGCGATGGTATCTTGAGCGATGAAATTTGGGCTCTGCACGTTCCAGGAGCCGAGCAAGGTGGGGCGCAGCCGCTCCTGCACCTCTTCGCGAACGTAAACGACGCCTGCAGCCATGGGGCCGAGCATCCATTTGTGGGAATCGGCGGAGAGGAAGTCCACGTAATCCACGCGGGTTTCGAAGGCTCCCAGGGTCTGGATTGCATCCAGACAAAAGAGCACGCCGCGTGCGCGCAGCATCTGGCCGATGGCATCAATCTGGATGCGGTAGCCGCTGAGGAAGTGGCAGGAGGCAAGGGCGACGAGCTTGGTCTTCGGGGTGAGCATGGACTCCACGAGTTCCGGGGTGATGGCTCCGGGAGCTTCGGGTTTCACCAGGCGCACCCCCACTCCCAGGCGCGTCAGGTCCGTCCAGGGATAAACATTGGCCGGGTAGTCGTCCTGATAGCACACCACCTCGTCTCCTGGCTGCCAGTCCAGACCGTTGGCGACGAGGCTCAGGCCCAGGGAGGTGGGCCCAAGGAGGGAGATTTCGCTTGCCTTGGCTCCGAGCATCTGGGCGGCGACGACGCGGGTCTCATTCACGGCGCGCCAGGCTTCGGGGAATTCCTGCATGCGCAGGCAGCTTTCCTCCAGATAGTCCTGCATCACCTTAGTGACCCGACGCGGCAGGATGGTGACACCCGCATGGGCTAGGAAGATGCTGTCGCAAGCAACGGGGAATTCGGCGAGGCGGGCGTCTTCGGAGGGAAAAAGGGACATGCCTGATTTACGTCTGGGAAGCGCGGCGGTGCAAGATGATGGCGTGGAGGCTGGGGCATTCCAGAATGACCAGGGGCAAGCGGCTAGAAAGTGAAAAAAACGGCAAAGAGACGACCAGAAGACGTGCAATGAGTTGAAAATGGCGATTTTTCAGGCCCAACGAGGGCTTTTCCCAGGCTACCTAACAGCAAACGCCAAATGTTTCCTTTGCTACACAGCCTCAGCGCGCTAGCATCGCCCTCCCATGAATTCTGAGGTCCAAAACTTGGTCGCGGCTGGCAAACTCGCCGCCGCAGACGGCGAAAAATTATCGAAACTCGAACCCGGCACCTTCTGCCTGCATAAAAGCTGGGGAGTCGGAAAGGTCGCTGAATGGGATCTGCTCGGAGATCGAATCATTCTGGATTTCGAAGGCAAACCAGGTCACGGGCTGAAGCTTTCCTTCGCCATCACCTCTTTGGAGATCCTGCCTGCTGAGCATTTGCTTTCCCGCCGTCACTCGGACCTCGACGGCTTGAAGGCTCTGGCCAAAGGCAAGGTGACGGAACTCATCGAGCTGGCCCTGAAATCCTCCGGCAGTTCGATGTCCCTGGATGATCTGGAGCGCCTGCTGAAGCCGCGCATCGTCTCTGAAGCCGAATACAAGAAGTGGTGGGAATCGGCGAAGAAGACCCTGAAGACGGCTCGCCATATCGTGGTGCCCTCCAAGCGCACCGAGCCTCTGGTGCTGCGTGACAGCGGTGAAAAGCCCGGTGGCGTGATGGTGCAGAACTTCCTGGCCAAGCGTGACCTCAAAGGCAAGCTGGGTGTGCTGGCCCTGATCCAGAAAGATTTGGACCTGTTTGAACAAGCCGGCACGGAACTGGTGCCTGTGTTCCAGGACATTTCTGACACGGTGCGTAAGGCCTGGAAGCTGCATCTCAAGGACAGCCTGCAACTGCTTCTGGCCCGCGATGAGCTGATTGATGCCATCGAAGGTGCTTCGGCCCCGATGGGCTCGATGAAGGTGGCAGACCTCGTTTGTGAAGCGCGCCCGCTTCTGGCAGAAAACATCGGTGGACTTCCCGTCAGCCAGCTTGGCCGCATGTACCGCGCTTTCCCTGATGCTTTCCCTGAGCGTGTCTGGGTGCCTGAAATCCTCAACCACCTCACTCGCACCGGTGGCCGCGCCGTGGCTGAAATCGCCGTGGTCCTGGATACCAATGGTGAGTTGGAAGTGCTTTCCGAGTTCCTCAAAAAGTCTGTGCGTAACCGTACGCTGAGCGCGGATCTGCTGATCTGGATTTGCAAAGAGCGCAAGGGCCTGGCCCAGTCTGTGTTCAGCATTGACCTGGGTAACGCCATCCTGGACGCCGTGGAAGATGACCATGTGCAGGGCGGGCCAAAACGCACGGGCCGACTCAGCGACCAGCTTTCCGATGACAAGACCCTGATCCATGAGCTGGTGGTGGACACGGATGACGAGTCCCTGCGTAACTTTGCCAAGCGTTTGATCAACAGCTCGGTGCTGGATGAACTGACCCGTCGCTCCTTGCTGGCGCGTGTGATCAAGTCTCGCCCAGAAATGGAAGCCCTGATGAACGAAAACGCGGAGTCCCGTGAGGACAACCGCCTCATCGTTTCCTGGGACAGCCTGGAGAAGAAGAAGGCCGAACTGGATGAACTGGCCAACGTTAAGATCCCTCACAATAAGAACGAGATCCAGATCGCCCGTGATGAAGGTGACCTTCGTGAAAACGGCGGCTACAAGGCTGCCCGCGAGCAGCAGGCCGTGCTAAACCGCATGAAGGACCAGTTGGAGCGCGAAATCAGCCTTTCCCGTGGTACCGACTTTGCCAATGTGAACACGGACAAAGTGGGCATCGGCACGGTGGTGGATTTCCAGGACGTGGCGACGGGTGAAAATGAAACTTACACCATCCTGGGCGCCTGGGACGGTGATCTGGATCAGAACATCGTGTCTTACCTTTCGGACATCGCCAAGGTTCTCATCGGCATGGCTCCTGGCGACGAGGCCGACATTCCGACCGAAGACGGCACCGGTCGCAAGGTCAAGGTACTGGCCATCCGGGCGTTCAATCCTGGGGCTTAATCCTCTCGACCTGACTTAGCTTGATGAAGAGGCGATGCGAAAGCATCGCCTCTTTTGCGTCAGGCGTATGTCATGTATCATGGATGACTCGCCGCCAGATTCACCGCCTCTCCGTCACCGCATCGAAGAAGCTTATTTGCACGAACTGCGCTCTGAGGGCCGGGCTCCGCTTTCAGTTTTCCGTTTTTGCCAGACTTTGGGCATCACGGAACGGGAGTTTTTCTCTGAATATGCTTCGCTAGAAGCTGTGGAACGACACTGGTGGAAGGGCATGCTGGAGCATGTGATTGCCTCTGTCGAGAGCGGGCCCGAGTGGGCAGGATTCAGCGCTCGGCAACGCACTTTGGCCTTTCTATTTGCCTTTTTGGAGGCCTCGTTGGATCACCGCAGCCTCTTCTTGCTGCGGCATGGATTGACCTCGCCGATGAAGCCCGTTCCTGAGTGGTCGGCTTTGGAAGATCGCTTTGATGTCTTTGCGCAGTCTTTGTTGCAGCATGGTCGGGCCCAGGGGGAAATCGTCAATCGTGGCCCGTTGACGGCGGCCTATCCAAAGGCGCTGCGGCTGCTGCTGCGCAGTGTGGTGGCTTTTCACCTGAAGGATGATAGCCCGAAGTTTGAGCGCACGGATGCCTTTGTGGAAAAATCCGTGACGGTGCTGTTCGATCTTATTGGACGGCAGGCCCTGGATTCGGGTTTTGATCTCATGCGTTTTCTTTTGCCGGGGGCGATGAACCGCGCCTGATATGGCCGCCACCCCTTCCCAGGATAGCATCCGCAGCACGCCCCTGACCCGCATGGCGGATCTGGCGGGCACGGGGGCGCGTGTGGGGATGAATTACCTCAAGTATTACGGTCAGCGTGCCGTTACGCCACAGACGGCTCAACCAGCTTTGAGGGAAGAACTGGACGCGGTGAATGCCAAGGCGGTTTACGACTCCTTCAGTCGTCTCAAGGGCGGGCCGCTGAAGCTGGCGCAGATGCTCAGCATTGACCAAAATCTGCTGCCGCCCGCGTATGCCAGCCAGTTTGCCCAGGCCCAGTATTCAGCCCCACCTCTCTCATGGCCCCTCGTGCGGCGGACCTTGGAGCGAGAGTTTGGCCAGCCTGTGGAAGCCTTGTATGACACCTTTTCGCGTGAGGCAGCCCATGGGGCCTCCATCGGGCAGGTGCATGTGGCCACGCGGGCTGGGAAAAAATTGGCCGTGAAGGTGCAGTATCCAGGTGTGGCGGAATCCATGCGCAGTGACCTGCGCGTGGTGAAACCTGTGGCGCTCCAAATGTTCGGGCTGCGGGAGGAGGACATCGCGCACTACTTCACAGAAGTGGAAACGCGGTTGCTGGAGGAAACCGATTATGTAACGGAGCTGCGTCGTTCCCAGGAAATCGCGGCGGCCTGTGCGCCCCTAGAGCGGTTGCGATTTCCCACATTTTATCCAGATCGCTGTTCCAATCGGGTGCTGACGATGGACTGGATCGATGGGCTGACCTTGGACCGCTTTGCTGCCAGTGATGCCAGCCAAGAAAGTCGAAACGAAATCGGTCAGGCGCTTTGGGATTTTTATCAGCATCAGATTCACGTGCTGCACGTCTTCCACGCCGATCCGCATCCAGGGAACTTCCTGGTGGCCGATGGATTTTTGTATGTGCTGGATTTCGGCTGCACCCGGGCCATCACGCCTGAGTTTCATGCCCAGCAATTTGCCTTCCTGAACCCGGCCTTGCTGGAGTCTGACGCCAAGCTGGAGCAGTCCCTGCGGGACATGGACGTGCTGCTGCCGGGGGACAGTGCACCACAGCGAAAGAAGATCATGGATCTGGCGCGTGAATCCATCGAGGTGCTGACGCGGCCATTTCGCGCGGGTCGTTTTGATTTTGCCGATCCGGGTTTCATGCAAACGCTGTATGCCATGGGCGAGGCGAGTCGCCAGGATCGGGAGCTGCGGTCTCTCCGTGGGGCGCGTGGGCGGGCGGAGTCCGTGTATGTGAACCGGGCTTTCTTTGGCCTGTTCAGCCTGCTGCATCGGCTGGGGGCGGTGGTGAAGACGCAGTAGAAGTTTACTTCAACTTTGCCAAGGCTTCTTCGGCCAGCTTGCGGGCTTTGGGCTGGTTGAGTTTGGGGTTGCTGGCGGAGGTGAAGTCCGCTCGTGCTTTTTCTAAATTGCCGAGAGCAGCATGAGCGCGGCCACGGTTGTAGAGGATGTAGGCATCTGCGGGATCTAGGGCCTGGGCGGTATCAAAGGCGGCGATGGCTTCTGGAGCGTGGCCCAGGAGGAGCAGGGCGTCGCCATGGCGATTGTGCGCCTTGGCCTGGAAAGGCTGGTAGCTTTCGTGGGTGGAGGGCAGACACAGGGCCAGCACCCGCAACACCTGCTGGCAGTTCGTTGCCGCAGTTTCGACTTTCGGGCCTCCTGTGGTGGCCTCCTTGAGGTTTTCTTTGGCCTGTTCCAGCAGGAGTCCCAGAGGTTCGGCGGCATAGGCTCCGGGGCCTTGGGCTTCAGCTACGGAGAGCAGGGCATCGGCACATTCTTCGGCCATGCCTGCTTTGGCGAGATTCATGATCTGAGTCTGGCTGGGGATGACGGGTGCCGTATTTGGCATGGCGGGGGCAGGGGCTGCAGAAGCCCCGGCGATGTAAATGTCATCTCCGATGAGACGGGAGTATTCAGCCGGGATCTGGCCTCCTTGGGAGCGTTCAAGCACGCCTGCGCGGGTGCGTTTGAAGACTTGCTCAATGGTTAGGCCGGGTGTGCTGAGATGCTTCAGCCATTCTTCGGTGTAGAGGCCATGGGTGCCATCTCCATCCAGGGCCGTTTGACCGGCATCGGTGGCAAAGGCGATGAGGGAGCCCGCAGGCGGTTTCATTTCATTCAGTCCCCCCGGAGCGGCGGCATCGCGGGTGCGCCCGGTTCGGCTGAGGGCGGTGGTGCGGCAGGCATCCAGGATGACGAGATTGCAGCGCGCGCCAGCGGTGCTCATGTCCGCCACGGCCTGCTCCACATTGAACAGGCGGGTTTCAGCCAGCAGACGCAGGGTGATGTCATCCGCGCCTTCAGGGCTGTAGCCGGACTTTAAAGGGATGAGGTAATTGGAACCTGCCACGGCGATGCCATGCCCGGCAAAGTAAAACAGGGCCACCTCAGCCCCGGCCAAAGTGCTGCGAAATTCGAGCACCGCTTTGAGCAATTGGTCGCGGGTGACATTGTGTTTTTCAATGACCGCAAAACCAAGTTCACGAAGAGTTTTGGCCACGGCCTTCGCGTCATTCGAGGTGTTGCGCAGGGGGCCCACCAGGGGTTCATAGCGGGCATTGCCGATGACCAGGGCCGTGCGTCTATTGGCCTCGGTGGCCGCCTGCAAATTCAGGGATAACAGGCAGAGGCCCAAAAAAAGGTGGATGCAGAGATTCATGCAGGGGGAGGGCATGGCTGCCATTGCAAGCCAGAGTCCGGCACAGTATGAGACAGGCACGCACGGCGGCAAGCCCCAACGTTTTTCCATTCCATGCATCCCGCTTCTGTTTTGCTCTCGCTGTGTTTTCTGACTCTGGTTTCTTGCCAAACGGCGGTCCCTCAATCAGCGGCTCCGGCACTGGTGCCGGGAAATGCGAATGCACCCTCACAAATCACGCCGACGGAGGCCCTGGCGATTGCGGAGCGTTACAGCACCCACCCTTGGCGGCCCTTTGCCCGCAATATTTTGCATGGGGAAGATGGTGCTGGGGTGGTGGTCAATACCCCTGATATTAGCCTGAAAGATCCTCCTGAGAGAGCCGGTTGGTGGCTGCCGGGAGAGGTGAACCGGGGCATACCATACAAGTGGGGTGGCTTTGATGAGCCGGTCGCCTTTGACCGTGCCATTGCTGAGGGGGCTGCAGGTGGGGATGTCTCCTCACCTGCCAAACGCAGGGCCGACAATGCGGCTGTCAGCGCAGCGGCGGCGGGGGTGGATTGCTCCGGGTTTGTCTCCCGCTGCCTGAAATTGCCGACGGTGCATGACACATCCCAGTTGCCCTCGGTCTGCTACCCGCTGGAGGCAGCGAACCTGCGTCCTGGAGATCTGCTGAACATTCCCAAAAAACACGTGGTGCTCTGTGCGGGATGGGCCCGACCTGACAAGAGCTGGATCTACTATTATGAAACCGGGGGCAGCCCAGACTACTGGAAACCTGGGCTGAAGGAGGCACCTCTGGCGGCGATGCTGGCCCTGGGATACCAGCCTCTGCGTTATCGCGGCATGGCCTATGAGCCGACCACTTCAGGCAAGGAGGTGCTGACGCGATCCATCCGCACGCGGGTGGCGACCGTGACAGAACCGACGGTGGGTGAACCCTGAGATGGAGCGCAGGCTTGCGAGGGGTGGGGCTGCTCGGCATGATGGACGGCATCTATGACTTCTGCCATTATCGTTGCCGCCGGTAGCAGCCGCCGGATGGGATTTAACAAGCTGCTGGCCCCGCTAGCGGGCGTGCCGGTGTTGCATCGTACGTTAGGCCAGTTTCAGACCTGTGCGGAGGTGGGGGAAATCCTTGTCGTCGCAGGGGACGAAGTGCGGGCCGTCGTGGAAACGTGGCGGGCAGATTTTCCCAAGCTGGTGGCCATACTCCCTGGTGGAGCGGAACGGCATCTTTCCGTCTGGGCTGGGCTGCAGGCCTGTGCGGCGGTCAGTGACGTGGTGGCGGTGCATGATGGGGCGCGGCCCTTGATTCAACCGGAGCAAATCACCCGCTGCATCGAGGCGGCGCGCAGTCTGGCCGCCGTGGCCTGTGCACGACCGATGACGGAGACGATCAAACGGGTGGATGCGGCGGGCCGCATCACGGAATCTCTGGACCGCACGGGCGTGTGGGTGATGGAGACACCGCAGGTATTCCAGCGTGATCTGCTGGTGCGGGCTTATGAAGCGGTGATTCGTGATGCTGCCCTGGTGACGGATGAAGTTTCCGCCGTGCAGCATGTGGGCGAGGTAGTCTCCGTGGTGGAAAACACCTCGCCCAATCCTAAGATCACCTTTCCGGCAGATTTGACCCTGGCGGAAAGGTTTCTGTGAGGCGCGGTCAGATCTCGGTGCCGGGGCGATACTGGCGTTTCACCAAGGCATTGGCTGCCTCGCTGTTGGTGATCTTCAGGGCTGGGGCATCCCACTTGAGGTCTTCATTGGGGAAGGCGCTGGCGAGACATCCCAGCAGCACTGCTTCGGTGAGCGGCCCGGCGTAGTCGAAGTTGGCTGAGGGTTTCTGGCTGCCACCTTTGAGGCAACAGTCGATGAAGTCGGCCCAGTGGTCGCGAGGCTCCAGCTTCGGATATTTGAAGCCGGTGAACTTGTCGCGAGGGTAGAGCAGCGGGGTGCTGGTGTGGGGGGAAAGAAGGACTCCTTCGGTGCCGATGTAGATGCTACCCTGGCCTGGGAATTTGGCGGGATCTGCCAGCGCCATGACCTCGGCAGGCGGGCGGGCATTGCCATCGTACCAAGTGACTTTGACGGTGTCGGCGGCGGTGTGGGCGGTGCCTTTGAAGGTGTATTCCACCACGGCATCAATGGCCCAGTTGGTGGCATTGAGCGGAGCGGGACCTTTAGATTTCACACCGATAGGAGCGGCGAGATCCAGCGCGCGGAACCAGCCGCTGAACATGTGGCAGCCCATGTCACCGAGGGTGCCGGTGCCAAAGTCGCGGCGTTTGCGCCATTGGCCGGGGTGGTAATAACCTTCGATGTAGGGGCGGTCGGTAGCGGTGCCCAGCCACTTCTGCCAGTCGAACTGAGCTGGCACGGGATCGGACTTCTGGGGCACGGGATCCATGTCGCCCCAGAACTTGTTGGAGAAGGTGTGCACTTCTTTGACCTTGCCGATGGTGCCCTGCTGGATGATGGCCACGGCGAGTCGCTCCGTGAAGGACGAGGAAACCTGGATGCCCATCTGCGTCATCACGCCGGTTTCACGAGCCTTGAGCATGAGCTTGCGGCATTCATGCAGGTTTTGCGCCAGGGGTTTCTGTCCATAAACATGCTTGCCGAGTTCCATGGCCTTCAGCCCCATTGGGCCGTGCATGTGATCGGGAGTGGAGACGTTGACGGAGTCAATATTGCCAGCTTCCTTTTCCAGCATCTCCTGCCAGTCCTGGTAACACTTGGCGTTAGGCCATTTTTTCTTGATCTGGTCAAACTTGCGCGTGTCCACATCGCACACGGCGGCCAGTTCCCAGAGGGGGTGGTTGGACATGGCGGTCATGTCCGCCATGGACATGCCTGCAGCTCCAAAGGCGGCGTGGCGCAGCTTGCCGTTCGGGGAGGCGGCACGCATGCCGGTGGTGATAAACGGTGCGGCAAACAGAGTGCCGGTGGCCTGGGTGAGGAAGCGGCGGCGGGTGAGGCTGGCAGAGAGTGGCGGTGTCATGTCGGTAAGAGGCTTTACGGGCATTCAGGGTCTGATCTTCAGCACAAAAAAGGCCGGATCTCTGGGGAAGAGATCCGGCCTGCTTAATCAAGGGTGGTGCGGGTTACTCAGTCTTCTTTTTCTTGAAGGCGAGGATGCCGAACAGAACCAGGAGTGCCCCCATGCCGACCATGATGTAGGTCTGCACATTGGACTCCTCCGCAGGCGGTGCGTAAACCGGGGCTGCGACAGGTGCCTGAACCTGTGGGGCAGGGGCGACTGCGGGGCGCTGCTGAACAGCAGGATTCGTGGCTGGGACTGCTGCAGGAGCTACAGCAGGTGTGGTGACTGGAACGGCGGCTGCGCCTGGAGCGGGTGCCGCGCCTGGGGCGGCCATGGCGGGTGCGGCAGCAGGGACGGTAGCTGGAGCGGCAGTACCTGGAGCTGCGGCTGGCTGACCGCCATTGCTGGCTGCGAGAATGCGGGCCACACGATCATCCACGGAAGAGGATGTCTGACCCGTGACAGCGGAGGAACCACTGACTGGTGCAGGGCCGGAGCTGCCCTTGCGGACGAGTTCCCCATAAAGCTTCAGGAGCTGGGCCTTGAGATCGGCAACGATTTCGCGGTACTCGGTCACGTTGGAGAAACCCTGCACACGCTCGTAAGCGGCAGCACCACCAGCGTAATCGCCTTCGCCGATCTTACGGTAAACGGCGACGAAAGCTTCATTGCGGACTTTCATTTCCTCCAAGTTAGTGGCTTCCAACTTAGTCAGCTCGCCAACGACGACCTTTTGCGCCGCGAGGATGCTGGGGAGGTCATACTTGTAAGGTTCGATCCAGCGGACATTGGCGCGGCGCTGGGCATCGGACTGGGCGCGCCATTTGCCTTTTTCGTCATCAATGGCTGCCTTGGTACGCTGTTTATCGGTATCAGCGAGTTTTTTGAGACCATCTTCCCGCTGCTTCAGCAGAGCTGGCTGTTCCAGGGCCATTTTGGAAAGCTGAGCACCAAGCTTCTCCATGCAAATCTTGGCATCGGCAACGACGGCCGGATAATAGGTGGATGCCGTGTAAGGGGGGCGTGATTTGGAGAACTTGTCAAAGATGGTAAGAGCTTCCGTCCATTCGAATTTGGCCATCTGAGCCTTCATCTCTTCATGAAGCTTGTAGGCCTGGATGTTGTATTGCTCACCCTTGGCCTCACCTGCGTTCAGCCAGCGACCTTCCATCTTGAGTTCGCCGTTGGAGACGCGCTTTTTCTCTTCCTGGAGGGTCGTCGCGATACCTTCAGCTTCTTTGGCTTCGGGTGTGCCCTGGTATTTGTTGATGAAGGGGCGGACACGATCCTGGATAAGCTGCTCATACTTGTCGGCAGGAATAAGGTCCTCCGTAGGAATCAGCTTTTTGAGCTCGATCAGTTCCACTTCCTGAGGGGTCTGTTTGATGACCTGCTGAATCTCGGTCATCTGGAAGTCTTTTTCGTCCCAGATTTTGGGGGTCAGGCGGTACTTCATCCGAATAGCCGTCGGGCTTTCGTTCAGGATGTTGCCTTCGACTTTGGTGCCGTTTTTGAGGATCAAGATGTCAGCTTGGAGGAGGGACGTGCCGCAAAGGAACGCCAGCATGGCGATGCGGGATCGGCTAAGTTTCATGGCTCAGTGTGGGAAGTGGGGTATGAAGTGCAGGACGGGAAATCCCCGCCGAATTTGTGAATTAAATCTGGATTCGTTTCCTGAGTAAAGAGTGAATCCTCTCCATTTGGCCTTAAAGTGCAGGCTGTAGCGATTGCCAGTGCCGTTTTGGGGATGGTCAGCCGCGCAGCCACTCCTCGCGGTGACGGGCCACAAAGGCATCATCGTTCAAGTGTGGGTACGCGGCATAAACACGGTCGATTTCCTCAAATTGGCCCGGACTGAGGGTTTCTTTTTCGTCCAGGCACCAAAGACCTTCCAAGAGGCCCTGGCGGCGCAGCACTTCGTGCAGGCCGGCGATGCATCCGCGAAAGCCGTTGGCGGCATCGAAGAAGGCCGCGTTACTGTCGGTCACTTCCTGTCCGAGCTGGAGTAGGGCTGGTGAGGCGGGCTCCATCTTGCAGCGGTCGAGCAGTCCCACAGCCTTGTGCGCCCAGACCGACCAGTGTCCCAGCAGCCCGCCGACGATGCGTCTTTCTTGCCCGTTGATTTTAAAGGGAGTGATGAGGTCGGCGACGATGTTGTCATCATTGCCAGTGTAGAGGGCGATGTCATCCCGGCCAGCCTCCACAACGGCACGGACGACATCGAAGGTCTGGTACCGGTTGAAAGGGGCGATTTTGATGGCGACGACATTTTCAATCTCCGCAAATCGGCGCCAAAAAGAGTAGGACAGCACGCGGCCTCCGACACAGGGCTGAAGGTAAAAGCCAATCACCGGAATCTCCTGGGAGACGGCGCGGCAGTGGGCGATCAGGGCGTCCTCCGTGCTGTGGCTGAGGGCGGCCAGGCTAAGCAGGCCCGCGTGATAGCCCAGTTCCCGCAAGAGGACTGCCTCACCCACGGCCTGGGCCGTTTGTCCGCAGATGCCTGCGATCCTCACTAGAGGTCGGGAGCAGCGGTCCATCTCTTCGGCGGCCAGTGTGAGGACAGGTTTGAAGAGTCCGACCGCAGGGTCTCGTATGGCAAACTGGGTGGTGTGTACGCCGACGGCCAGCCCGCCTACGCCTGCTGCCAAATAGTAGCGGGTGAGGGCGCGCTGGCGTCGCTCATCAAGCTTTCGTTGGGGATTGAGCGCCAGGGGGTGGGCTGGAATGGCCAGGCCCTGCCGCAAAAGGTGGCGGAGGTCAGAATTTTCCATCGCGTGTTTCAAAGTGAGTGGGTTTCCCCAGCGAGGCCCCGCCCTGGCGTACCCATTCGGCCGTGGCGGAGATCATTTCCTCCATCGTAACCGTGGGCGGGCCAAACCAGTCGTAGGACAGGGAGGCATCGAAGAGCCAGGCGGTGGTGCCCTCCTGGCCGATGATGGTTGGTTCGCGGCCCAGAAGTCGGCCAAATTGCTCCGCCAGATGGCGAATGGATACGCGCTCTAGGCCAGTGACATTGAGGGCACAGGGCGGGCAGGAGGTGCGGGAAAGGCACTGGATTGCCCGGGCATTTGCATCCCCCTGCCAGATGACATTGGCATAGCCCATGGTGACGTCCACAGGTAGGCCTTGAGCCACTTTCTGGGCGACGTCATGAAGCACGCCGTAGCGCAGATCAATCGCGTAGCTGAGCCGGAACATCAGGGCTGGAGTGCCGTTTTTGTTGGAAAAGTGGGTGAAGATGCGTTCCCGACCGACGCAGGAGTTCGCGTAGTCCCCAGGGGGATCCAGGGGATCTCCTTCGCGCGAGCCGGTGCCTGCCACGGTGGACAGGGGGTAAACACAGGCCGTGGAGAAGACAACGATGCGGGAGCGGGCAAAACGCTCGGCCACGATGGCGGGAACGAGGGTATTCATCACCCAGGTCAGTTCCGGGGCATCCTGGGTGCCGAATTTTTGTCCGGCCATAAAAATGATATTGGGCACCTCCGGCAGGGCCTGGACGGAGGCACGGTCCAGGAGGTCGCAGGCGAGGGTTTGGACGCCATGCTGCTGGAGCTCGGCCACTGCGGTCGGGGTGGAGAACCTGGAGACGGCCAAAACTTGGCGCTCTTTTTGACCCAGAGCATCCAGCCCGCGACGGATCATGCGGGCGAGGGAAGGGCCCATTTTACCACCTGCGCCTAGGACCATGAAATCGCCCTCCAAATCGCGTAAAGTCTCCAGGACACCGGGCGTCGGCTGGCTGAGCTGGTCTTCAAGGTCGGCGTGGTTCAGCAGTGGCTTCATGGTGAATGTATCCAGATACAGCAGGCGGGCATGCTTTGTGCATGTTATTGTCACCACTATGCACGCGAAAAAAAGTGAGATTCCTTCTTGCCAGATCGCTGCCGAATTTGATAACTCTCTTTGACCGCATGAAAAATCGCATCGCCCTCACCATTCTCGCCGCCCTGACGCTCTGCGGCGTCGCCGTCGCCGACATCCAGTCGCCTCCTGGACATCACTATAACTGGAGCCGCAAACTGAGCCGTGGCGTTGGCAACGTCCTCTACGGATGGACCGAGCCTTTCAATGTCTGGCAGCGCACGGTTGAGACCGATGGTGCCCATGCCGCTTTTGCCGACTTCTTCATTGAAGGTGTGAAGCGCATCACCGTCCGCGCCGGTTACGGTGTGTATGAAATGGCCACTTTCCCGCTGCCATCCTGGAAGCTGACCTATCGTCCGCCTTACTACCGCAAGGCTCAGATCGATCCATGGTGGGGCTACACGGAGTTCTCTCCACAGATGGGCTTTGTGTCCCAGTCTGATTACAGCCGCACTCAGGGCTGGTAATTGATTTAGGAGTAACCTTTGAGAGCGCAGGCTGAAAAGCCTGCGCTTTTTTATGTCTGGATCACCGCCTGGAGGGGGCGATGCCCAGAGTGGAAATGGGTCCTGGTAAAAGGCTGCCCATGCAGTCTGCAGTTGCTTATCTAGCCCTGTTTGATCCGATGCTGGATCTGCCGCAGCACATACAGGCAGGCCAGAACGGCGGAGGTCATTTGGACCAGGACGGTGGCAAGAGCGATGCCCGCGGCCCCCATACTGCGCATGAACAGCCAGTTCAGCCCGGCATTTCCAATCAGGCCGATGACGGAGATCCAGATGATGAAGTGGGTGGCTTGCATGGCCACCACCACTCGGGAAGCGAGGCTGCCGACGATGTAAAAGGGGATCTGCAAGGCGGCGAAACGCAGCACTTCGGCCACCCGCTGGGTGTCCACGGCGGTGAAGGAGCCACGTTCAAACAGCAGGCTGATGACCCAGGGGGCGAGCCAGCAGAGCATGAGCACCGCAGGCAGCGCCAGGGCCAAAATTGCCCCGGCACTGGTGATGAGCTGGTGCTTCACCCCCTGCCAGTCGCGGCGTGCCACCTTGTCCGCAAAATAGGGGAACAGCACATCGCAGGAGGGGGCCACGGTGACGGCCAGAATGATGCCGCAGACTTTTTCCGTGTAGCCCAATACGGCGACACTGCCTGGAGACAACCAGGCGGCCATGGTTTGATCCACCACCACGGAGCTGCTGAAAATGCCACCAGCAAAGAGAAAGTGGGCGGTGTGGCGGAGCACCCTGGCCAGTCTGGGTTCCCACAGTCGCAGGCAATGCAGCCAAAAACGTCTCTGCCAGGGCAACTGACGGGCCACGGTGATGAGCAGCCAGCCCAGATGGAGCATGGAGCCTATGACAGTGCCGGTGACCAGTGTGGAGACATCGGCCGCGCTGCCGGCGTAGAGCAGCAGGCTGATGATGGTCAGCGGCACCAGGGTGGGGGCGCTGGTGGCGATGATGAAGTGTTTGTCCGCCCGCAGCCAGGCAGAAAGCTGGTAGCTCATGCCAAAGAACACCATGAACGGCAGCAGCTGGCGGAGCAGCCCCACGGCAAGCGCCTGCTTTTCAGGATTGAATCCCCGGGTGGCCCAACTGATGAAGTAGGGGGCCACGAAGTACACAGCCACGGCCAGGAGCAGGAGGCTCAAAGCATGGAGGCAGGAGCCCTGGACCGCCAGACGCAGCGCGCGCCGTTTCGTCCGCAGATGAGAAATCTCCGAATATACGGGAAGAAAAGATTCTGGCAGCCCGCCGCCAATGAGGGCGGCGAGAAAGGTGAGAAGGCCAAAGGAAACCAGGAAGGCATCCAGGGCATCTCCGGTGCCGAACTGCCGGGCGACGGCAGCATCCTTTAAAAAGGAGACGGCCTTGGAGCCGACCGTGAGCATGGCAACCAGCAGAAAGCCGGAAACAATTCGAGAACCTGCCCCCTGTTGAAGCAGGGAAGAGATACGGGATCTGAGCTGAGAGAGAGAAGGCAAGCGCGGTACGATAAACACACGCGGCAAGAGCCGATACTAAAAATCCAGATAGATCTCTGCCCGGCGGTTTTTTGACCGGCCTTCTGGGTCATCGGTGCCATCGGCCTTCTGGTTAGGCCCAAGAGGCTGGGCCTTGCCCATGCCGGTGGTGACGATCTGGGCTGCGGCGACACCTAGCCCTGCGAGCCGTTTTTTCACGGATTCAGCGCGGGCCTGGGAGAGGGCGAGGTTGTAGTTGTCGGTACCTTTGGCATCCGTATGGCCGGCGATCTGAAGCTTTTTGGAAGGATCTGAATTCAGCAGGCCAGCGACGATTTCGAGCTGCTTGAGGGCGCGGGGATGCAGCTCGGACTGGTCATATTCAAAATAAAGGGCCAGGGATTCACCGCCTTTAGGGTTGCTGACGATGGGGGTGTAAGGGACGCCCATCTTGGCAGCGGAGGAGGCAAAGGAACTGAGGATTTCGGACAGGTTCAGCCCCACCACTTTCCAGGGCTGGTCCACGCCGCTGCGCTGCATTTCGAGGCCAAATTCGGTGGACTGCTGCAGCTTCTGGGACTGCACCTGGGCGATGACCCAGGAGACTTCTGGATTGGCCACGGTGATGATCAGAGGTTTGGTCGGCTTGAACTCATAGGCACCTTCTTCAAAGACGATGCAGAGTCCGGCGAGGCGTTCCGCTGGCACCTTCTTTTCATCCACAAACTTGCGGGCGGCGATGAAATCATGTTTGAGCAGGGCACGCACAAAATCGCTGCCGAACGTGAGGGCATCGGGCATCTCTTCGACGGTGAACAGGGGTGCTTTGGCAGCGTTCGGCACAGCAGGGGACTTGGGAGCGCGGGCGGTACCACCCGCAGGTGCTGGGGCAGGCGAGACTGAGGCGGCCATGCTGGGTGCAGGTTCGGGGGTGGCGACCACGGCGCTGCCGAGTTCTTTGGGCAGTTGCAGGCGGGCGATCTTCCAGCCCATCTTATCATCTCGCTCCAGATCCAGTTGCAGGCGCATGGGTTCCTGGGACCCTGGGAGGGTCAATGGAATGGCCACACGAGTTTTGTTTTCGACGAGGCCGATGAGTTCCACGGCATCCTCCAAGCCCACTTTGGCGTGGAGGGATTTGGTCATGCGCTCAAAGACGGCAGCGGCGGCTTTCGCCTGGTCAGGATCTCCGGCGGCGGCGAGTTCGCCTGCCCGGGCAAAGTCACCGGCGGCGAGGCTGCGAACCATTTCCTTGCCCAGATCGAGCGGACGGGCAAAACCGAAGGTGGGCTTGGCCGTGACAACAGGGGCTGGCTTGGGAGCGGCTGGGGGAGGAGTGGGCGGTGTCTGCGGAGCCGCGGCAACCACGGTTTTAGCAGCCGGAGCAGCCTCGGCGGCGGCGTCTTTCTTCATGGAAGGCCGGGTGAAGACAAAAAAGACAACCACGCTTGCCACCAGGGCGAGCAGGACGATCACCACAGGCATGGCACCCCCTGCATGAGGATGTGATAAAACGCGGTGGGATGTCTTGGATGAAGGGGGACGCATGAGATGGAGCCTGGGAAACCGCAGCAGCTAAGATGCCACGCGATGCCCCCATCCTTCAAGGCGGATTTTTACCGGCCTTCAGTGTGGGCTAGTACGCAGGCTTCCTGTCTCGCCAGCGGGCCAGGCCGCGCCTTGGGCGATCCAGCGTTTGATCACCCGCGTTTCTTCCTGGGTCAGGCTTTCGCCCACAGGGGGCATGGCCTGTACGGCCGCATGGGCTGTGCCGATGCGGGTGATGAAGGGGCTGGCTTCAGGCTGCCCCGGGACGATGAAGCCCCGCAATGTTCCGGTGCGCAGGGCTTCCTCCCGGCTGGCCAGGCTGATCTTTCCTGGAAGTGCCTGGCGGTTGTGACAGGCGGCGCATTTGGCCTCAAGGATGGGTTTGATGTGGGCGACAAAGTTCACCTGGCCCGCCAATGCCTGGCGCAGGGTAGGCTCTGAGAGCACGTTGGTTCCCTGCGGACGGGTTTCGGATTCCTCAGGTGTGCCGCAACTTGTGAGGGCGAGCAGGGCCAGCCCAACCAACGATGAAATAAAGCGACTGTGCATAGCCCCCGGTTTATCACGGTCGCTACTGCGGGTCAATGCGTCGGTTGGACTGGATTGTCCTTGTGTGCCCCACTATTGCTTAGCGTTCGCGGCGGCGACCGTCCTCTTGGCGGCGCGAGCTGTCTTCCTGGGCTCGGCGCTGGGCGGCCTCCTGCTGTTTTTGCATGGCCTCACGCTGGCGTTCGGCCATCTCCTGCTGCTGGCGGGCGGCGGCTTCCCGGGCTTTTTCGGCGAGGGCTTCGCGTTGGCGGTTCATCATTTCGGCCTGTTGGGCTGCCTGCTGCTGTTTCTGCATGGCTGCGGCTTCCTGGGCACGACGAACGGCCTCCTGTTGCTGGGCCATGGCGGCCTCACGCATGCGGGAGGTTTCAGCGTCACGTTGACGGCGGGCCATCTCCGCCTGCTGGGCGGCCTGGGCTTCGTTCGCCCGCATGGCTTCTCCCTGCTGGCGGCGAATTTCTTCACCGCGCTTTTGCTGCTCCATGATCTGCTGTTTCATGGATTCAGACTCGGCCTGTTTGCGTTGGAGTTCCTGCTGTTGCTGCATGGCTGCTTCGCGGGCTTTTTCGGTGAGGGCATCCCTCTGGCGGCGGGCCATTTCGCCTTGCTGGGCGGCCTGGGCTTCACGTGCCTTCAGGGCCTCGGCCTGTTGGCGAAGGAGGTCCTGTTTCCGCTTTTCCAGGTTGTTGTTTTCCGCCTGTTTGCGGGCGAGTTCCTGCTGCTGGGCCATGGCGGCCTCGCGGGTGCGGGCACTCTCCGCTTCGCGCTGACGGCGGGCAGCCTCGGCTCCACGGAGTTTTTCTGTCATGTTTTCGCGGCTTTTCGCGGCATCCTCTTGCTGTTTTTTAAGCTCGGCTTCCCGGCGCTCCAATTCGGCTTTTTGGGCAGCCTCAACATCCATGCCAGGGCGTCCAACACCCTCGCGACCCGGCTTTGCATCCGTCGCGCGGTCTGGGGTATTGGGGGTAGTGCCTGGCTGTGTAGGTCGGCCATCCTGGGGCATGCCTGGGCGACCAGCACCGGGGCGATCCTCACGGTCCCGTCCACGGTCTGGGGTATTGGGGGTGGCTCCTGGCCGTGTAGGCCGGCCTTCCTGGGGCATGTCTGGACGACCAGCACCGGGGCGATCTTCACGGTCCCTGCCACGATCTGGCACACGGTCAGGCGTGTTGGGCACAGTGCCTGGCAGGGGGATGCCGGGGCGGACTTGAGGCGGCATGTCCGGGCGCTCTGCACCGGGGCGTGTGCCTGGCTCGCGGTCACGGTCTCTGCCGGGGATCTGAGGTGGCTGCGTGATCACGGCGGGCTGGACGGGTTTTGGTTCACGGGCCTGGCGAGAGATGGTGTCACGCAGGCTCTGGCGGCGGTCGTTCGGCACTTCGGTCCAGGCATCCACAATGGAGGGGCGGGTGACTTTGTCGGAAATGCGAGGTGGCTTGCCGGGTCGGCCTGGGCGGCCAGAAGGCAGCGGGGCGGGTATGAGAGGACGCACGGCATCGCGGTCGCGTTCAGCGCGGTCAAGAAGGGGACGTTCCAGAGTCCGGGCGATGCGCACAGGGGCCACGGGGACACGCCCGCCAAAACGTTCCTCCAGCCAGCGGCGATCCGGACCCCCGCGATGAACGAAGAAATTCGTCTGCTGCTGGTTGATGCGGACGATGTTGGTCAAGTTCACCGTCTGCTGGAAAATGTTGGTGATGTTCGTGATGGAGAGGCAGACGTTCACATAGCTGTTGCGGCCAAAGTTGGACGACTGGATGAAGACGTAGCTGCTCGGGGAGAGGCCGTAATTCACGTCGCAATCATAACCGATGCTGGTGTAGCCACGCCGACGTTCAGGGGGCAGGGGAGCCCAGCCGACACAATCGGCCCCAGAGCGCCAGGAAACCCAGGCGGGTGCCCATTCACGTCCAGGGACCCAGACCCAGCCATGGCGGGCGATGCGCACCCAGCGGCCATAGTGGTAGCAGGCCCAGCCGAAAGGCTCGGGCGTATCCCAGGCCCAGCCTTGGTCGCTCCACACCCAGCGGCCATCTACATAAGGACGCCATGCGGAGCGTGAGGCGAGACGAGGCTGCCAGGCATAACCGTAACCTTCGACATCCAGCCACTCGCCATGGGGGGCCAGTTCTTCATAAAACATGGAGTAGTCGGCATCTGGATCTGTCCAGGCTTGGCCACCAGGTTCAGGGGCCGGGGGGACGTAAGGGGCAGGTAATGGAGTGGAGGCCAGTTGGTCGCGCAGTTCCTCGCTCTTCATGCGCGCTGCCTCAGCATCGGCCTGGAGCCGCTCATTTTCCTTTTGGATGGCGTCCAACTTGGCCTGGAGCTCAGCGTTTTCCTTTTCCTGGATGCTGCGTTGCAGGTCGGCGAGTTGCTGCTGCAATTCGGCACTGCGGGCCTGCATGTCAGCGGCCTGCTGTTCGTAGGCAGCCTGGGCTTGCTCCAATTTCAGCCGGGCTTCGTCAGCAGCGGCATTGTCCTGGGGGGCGGCAGGCGGGTTGCAACTGACGAGTGCCAGGGAAAAGAGCGCCGCGGCGCCCAGGGGAGTGATCGGTTTCATAGCGGTTGATAGACCTGAGCTTCGACGAGAATGCCTCTTTTCTTGTTCAGGAACAATGCAGAAATGTGCAATGTATGACCTACGCGCTTTGCCCCATTTTTGCCAACTGTGAACCTACCTTTGCCCATTTCCCCAAGCTTTGCCTCCGGGCCTGCCTTGCTGGCGATCTCAGGTGGGCGGGATTCGGTGGCGTTGCTGCACCTGCTGGTGAGTGCTGGGCAAAAGGGATTGGTGCTCTGTCATTTGAACCACGGTCTGCGCGGTCGTGAGTCTGGGCAGGATGCGGCTTTTGTGCGTCGTCTGGGTCGGAAGTATGGCCTGCCTTGTGAGATTGAAAAAACACCAGTGTCTGAACAGGCTAGGACGCAAAAGGTCTCCATCGAGACTGCTGCCAGAATGGCACGGTATGATTTTCTGCATCGCATGGCGCTGCGGCATGGGGCTGAGTGCATTTACCTGGCGCATCATGCGGATGATCAGGCGGAGACCATCCTGGCAAATCTTTGCCGCGGCACGGGGATCAGCGGACTGAAGGGCATGGTGGCAGAGACGGCCACAGCGCCGGTTCTCTGCCGACCTTTGCTGGAAATGCCGCGTGCAGAGATTGAAGCCTACGTGAAGGCGCATGGGCTGGCCTACCGGGAAGATTCTAGCAATCTGAGTCCGGCGCACCGGCGCAACCGGCTGCGGCATGAGGTGCTGCCTTTGCTGAATGAAGTCTATGCGCGGGAGGTTACGCCACTCATTGTGCGCCTGGGCAGGCAGGCGGCGAGGGATGAGGACTGCCTGCAGCAGCAGGCGCGGGAATTCATTCAGCAGGAGGGGGTGATTGCGCAGGATGGCCGCCTGTTGTTGTCCACCAAGCTGCGCTCTTTGCACCCGGCGGTTTTGTCGAGGATTTTACACTTTTGGTTAGGTGGGCTGGCGGTTCCTGGCGTGGATGCGGATCTTTTGGATGACGCGCTGGCCATGCTGCGTCCGGGCGGGCCGGCTAAGATCAACCTCCAAGGGGGACGGCATCTACGCCGGAAGGCGGGTTGCCTTTGGGTGACAGAAGCGGTGTGAAGAGGGCTACTTTTTGCGCTCCAGCACGATGCGGAAGCTGACGGTGGGGCGTTTGGTATCCACTGGCAGGGGGGTGCGCACGGAGGAGAGCAGTTCGTCGGGATTCGCCGTTTGCCAGTTGCCGCCACGGACGGTGCCGATGATCTTTTTTTCCTTGCCGCTTTTGGGCTGGCTGCCGGGTTCGAAATCGGTGTCTACCCATTCGGAGGCATTGCCGCCGAGAGCGATGATGCCGCGCTCATTTGGAGGGAAGGCACCCACGGCTCCGAGCTGCGGGAAGCGATCCTGATAGCCGGGGATGAAGCTTTCCAAGTTGCTCTTCCTTGCCGCATTGGTGTCGGCCAGGTTTTCGATGTTGGAAGGTGGCGGCCAGTCAAAACCCCAGGGGTAGATGCCACGGATGCGCCCGTTTCTTTCCGCCGGGGAGGTGCCGCGCTCCAGGGGCAGGCCGACGGCGCGGCTCCACTCTTCATCTGTGGGCAGGCGATAGCGGTCTTTGGCACCAATGAGGCCAGCATTGCGTTCGCGCTCGGTCAGCCAGGCGCAGAAGGCGCGGGCTTCTTCACGGTCCACGCCGACCACGGGCTGGGTGCCGCCCCGGCCATCGGCATCCACGTTGTTCGGGCGGCGGGCATTGGTGGCCTTCACATATTCCAGGTAGTCGCGGCGGCGCGTTTCCACAGCGGCGATCATGACATCTCCCAGAGGTACAAAACGCAGGCCCAGGCCGTTGGCCTTCCACTCACGGCCAAAGGTCACGGCCTGCCGCGTCTGCATATCGGAAAAGAGTTCCAGCAGGGCACCCGACTTCACATCGCCCTCCAGGACAACATCGGAGAAGCCTTCTTCGCGAAGTTCATATTCCACCGGGCCACTGCGCACTCGGGGCAATTCCAGCGGGGTATAGCCCAGAAATTCATCGTGCTGGAAAATGCGCACTTTTTCCGGGGTGGTGCGGATGATGACGCTGCCGTAGGTCTGCCGCTCCACTCGGAGGTGGAAAGCCTGCCAGTTTTTGTCTTCGTTGCTGCTGCTGCTGTCGGTGTCACGGTCCTCGGGCATGTCCTCATTGCCGCCGCTGTTGCTCTCCACGTAGTAAAAAGGTTCCACTTCGTAATGATGCTCCTGGCTCAGGGCACCGGCGGCGCGGTCCGTATCCGTCATCCAGAAACGGAAGGCCTCGGCATCGCCCACAGGCACCACGACAAAGTAGGCGGCATCTTTGCTGGCATCTGCCAGGGAGGCGCGGACGACCTTGCCTTCAAAGGAGCGGCCGGTGGCTTCGAGGAAGCGTTTGAAGAATTTGATCTCCACGGGCTGGACGCTGATGTGGCCTAGCTGGGCTGGCTTGAAGGTGATGCCGAGACTGTTGGTCCAGCGTTCACCGGGCTGGGGCAGGCGTGTGGCCTCCATTTTCAGATCGTACTCGGCGGGGCGATTTCGGCTGGCTCTGTGCTCAATCTCCAATTGCTTATGGCCAGGAAGACGGAGCTGATAGATCACGGGCACGCCTTCCTCTGGATTGAGGGCCAATGGGGTGACTCCTAGTTTGTCCTCCCCAGCAAAGACATCGGCCCCAGCGGGCTCGGTCTTGATGGTGAGCATGGGCAGGCTTTTCTGTACTTCCAGCAGGCTGCGATTGTCCTGCCGCTGGGCCAGCCACATGCCAAAGCCGACGGCGAGTGCCAAAGTCGTGGCGGCAGTCGCAGCCCAGTACCAGACGAGACGCCGTGAGGGCAGGGGCTGCCCGCGCAGGTCCAGCGTCATTTCGTAGGCGCTGGAGTAGCGGTCCTTCGCCTTCGGCGCGCAGGCGGTGCAGATGACCCGGTGCAGGCGCTGCCAGACATCCAGTTTGTCTCCACTTTCGGAGCAGGAGGGGATGTCGGGGAAATCCAGCCGGTCTTTGCCGGTGCTGGCTTCATAGAGCACCATGCCCAGGGAAAAGATATCAGATTCAGGGGAGCCGGGTCCCTCAGGGGCCACGAAGCCCTCGGTGCCGACAAAGCTGCGCTGTCCGAGAAGGGCCACGAGGCCGATGTCTGCCAGGCGGCAGGCGCCATCAATAAAGATGAGGTTGGAGGGCTTGACGTCCCGGTGGATCAGCTTGTTCTCGTGCAGGTAGTGCAGGCCTTCGGCGACATTGGCCCCGATCTGCAAGCAGCGTCCCGCCATGATCCGTTTGTCCCGGCGCATCTCCAGGCCCAGGGTGTGGGCGGTGTAGGTATCGGGGGTGATGTCGCGGCCCTTTTCCAAATCATCCGCCAGCTCCATCACATAGTAGTAGAAGCCCTGGGCATCGCTGCGGCCGACCTGAAGGATGGGCACCAGTCCGGCGTGGCGGCGGGAGATGGGTTCGTAGCGTTTGATGGCCTCAAACTCCCGTTCAAAGGAATCCGCTTGGTCATAGTCCTCCCGCCAGACGACTTTGACCGCCCGCAGGGCCCCGGTGACGGAGCGTGCCATCCACACCTCCCCATAGGCTCCCCGGCCAATGAGACGGAGCGTCTCGTGGTCGCGGATTTCGGGGGCTGTGCGGACGGGGGCGGTCACGGTGAGGTTTGACAGTAATTAGTGTGCAGTATTCAGTGTTAGCCCTTGGAAGGTCAAGATTTGCCGTGAGGGGCTGCGGGATTGCTGAGAGGAAGAGCAATATGGAAAAAACCGGTCACGCGGGGAACTAAAAAGCTGGTTGACCCCTGAACGGGCTGTGGCAAACTGCTCTCCCTCACGCTCCGACGAAAGTGACACTCCTCGTCCCTCGTCGGTTCCACGTGATTTCACGACCTCTACCCACATGAAAGAACAAGGCCACCCTACGGTTTACGAAACCACGATCACCTGCACCTGTGGTGCTGTGTATCAGACCATCTCCACCGTGCAGAACCTGAAGATTGGTATCTGCGCTGGTTGCCACCCCTACTTCACCGGTGAGCAGCGCTTCATCGATACCGCTGGCCGTGTGGACAAGTTTGCCCAGCGTTACGGCAGCACCCGCGCCCGCCGCGCTGCTCCGAAGCTCAGCGACGTTTCCGCGTAGCCTCGACATTTCTTTTGACCAGAAAACGGTGCCCGTGCCTCCGAGCTCGGCACCGTTTTTTGTTTCTTCCCGCCCTGCCGCTGCCTAGCGGCCCTTTGCTTTTCGTTCCCTACCGCCATGGATTACGCCCCTATCATCGCCACTAAACGCACCCGTTTCGAGCTCCTCGAAGAACTCATGGGGCAACCGGGCTTTTTTGACGATGCGAAAAAGGCCGGGGAACTCACGCGCGAGCATCGCACACTGGGAAATCTTTTGGAAAGCTGGGACGAATATCAAAAGCAGCTCACGGAACTGGCAGACAGCCAAGAGATGCTGAAAGCGGGAGACGAAGAATTTGCCGCCATGGCCGCTGCGGAGATCCCGATCATCCAGAGCCGCATTGAGGAACTGGAGAAGAAGGTGCAGTTTTCCATCCTGCCGCCGGATCCCCTGGAAGGCCGCGATGCCCTGGTTGAAATTCGTGCCGGCACTGGCGGGGACGAGGCCTCTCTGTTTGCCGCCGATCTGGTGCGCATGTACAGCCGCTATGCTGAAACCCGTGGCTGGAAGGTGGAGACGCTGGAGTCCAGCCCTTCGGATGTGGGCGGATTTAAGGAAATCGTCATGAAAGTGGCCGGCGAGGACGTCTTCCGCATCCTCAAGTATGAAAGCGGCGTGCATCGTGTGCAGCGCGTGCCTGCCACGGAGGCCCAGGGCCGCATCCACACCTCTGCCGCCACGGTAGCCGTGTTGCCCGAGGCTGAAGAAGTGGACTTTGAACTGAAGTCCGATGAAGTCCGAATCGAAGTCTGCCGCTCCTCCGGTGCCGGTGGCCAGGGCGTGAACACCACGGACTCTGCCGTGCAGGTGATGCACATCCCCACAGGGACCATCGTCCGCTGTCAGGACGGGCGTAGCCAGATCAAGAACAAGGAAAAGGCGCTGACGATTCTGCGCTCTCGCCTGTTGGAAAAGAAGCAGCAGGAAGAGGCGGCCAAGTATTCCGCCCATCGCCGCAATCTCATCGGCAGTGGTGGCCGTGAAGAAAAGATTCGCACCTACAATTACCCGCAAAACCGTGTCACCGATCACCGGATCGAGATGACGGTTTACAACCTGGACATGTTCATGGAAGGCCGGGTGGACCAGATTCTGGATTCTCTTCTGGCCAGTGATCTCAATGAGCGACTTGCTGAGGCGGGGTTGAAGTAATATAGACCGATCAGGCTGCACAAATTTCCGTCCAGCGCGCATGCAAGAGTTCGGCATACTGGGTGGATGTCAGGCCACCATGACCGAGTGAATAACCGTCGTTGATTTCAATCAGCACAGTGTGGCCTTCATCGGTCACGCCAAAATCGGCGCTGTATCCGGCAGGTGCGTTTTCAAATGCCGCCACGGTGTCATGAATGAACTTCCCGTTAGGAAAAATCAGAGGATCTCCCTTGTAGAAACTGGCACCGATGACCTTGGTCTGAATGACGAAGGTTCTCCACTCACTCACGAAATGAATGGGGGTTTGTGCCAGGACTTGGAGATCTCCCGTGATGGCAGGGAATCCAGGGCGGGCGGCGAGTAAACGGCGAAGGTCAGCTTGGTGTTCAAAGACCTGGCCATTAAACAGTTTGGCTTCGGAGTGAGGCTTCACAAAAACGGGAAATCGGCCTTCATTCAAGACGTCATTTAGCGTGGTCACTTGGCAAGTGCGACCCAAGAACGAGAGAAGACAAGCGGGAGCCGAGTCCTGCTGAGGGGGAAGTTTACCAAGGTGAAGCAAGGCCGCCCGCACAGTTGCCATACCGCCTACAACGACCGTAGCGGTGCTCAATGCCAACTGTTCCAGTTGTTCACGGTGAAAAGATTTCACTTCAAATCCCAGCAATTCAAAACCCTTGGCCGCAACTGCGCCGTGAGCACTGTAAGGTTGGCCGTTTGAATCGGTTTGAACATAGGCAATGGGCTTCATGGCGGTGCAACCCTGCGGAGACGTTTTCACCTAGCAACACGATCGTTCAGGGAATTTCAGTCCCGCACCGCTTTCTGGCCATCATGCAGGGTCACGACGACCTCGTTCAAGGGCTGCTTTCGCTACCGCCACCCCCGTCATGATATGGTAAGCTGCCCTTGGGCTGGCTATAGCATTGGATGGATCGTGGCTGGTCTGCGAAGAAAGGGAGCTAAGCATCATAGTTCGAGCTGGGGTTGACTCCACGCTCTTTGCCCTTAGCTCTTCCCCTTTTTTTGACCCATGAAACTCCTCCTCGATACGCTCCGCGCTGGCACTGGCTACCTGGAGAAGCATGGCGTGGATGAGGCGCGGCTGAATATGGAGCATCTGCTGGCCCATGTGCTGGGCTGCCGTCGGCTGGATCTTTACCTGCGGTTTGGTGAGATGCTGCAGGAGGTGGACCTGGAGAAGCTGCGCGGGCTGACCAAACGCCGGGCTGAAGGGGAGCCTTTGCAACACCTGCTGGGCACGGTGGACTTTCTGGGGAACGAACTCGTCAGCGACCACCGGGCGTTGATCCCTCGGCCGGAGACGGAGTATCTGTGTGATCTTTTGATCAAACACTACGGCCAAAATCCGCCGGCGCGTGTGCTGGACATGGCCACGGGCTCGGGCTGCATCGGCCTGACGCTGGCCTGCGCCTGGAAGGACAGTGAAGTCATGTTGGCCGATATCTCGGAGGAAGCTTTGGATCTTGCCCGACTGAATACCAGCCGCCTGGGGCTGGAGCGGGTGCAGATTCTGCGCAGTGATCTTTTTGAAAAATTGAGCGGTCCCTTTGACCTCATCGTGAGCAACCTGCCTTACATCCCCAGTGGGGAGATTCCGGCCCTGAGCCGGGAGGTGCGGCGGGATCCGGTGCTGGCGCTGGATGGCGGTCCGGATGGGCTGGACATTGTGAGACGCTTTTTGGCCGATGCCCCTGCCAAGCTGGCACCCGGCGGCCGGATTGCTCTGGAGGTGGGACACGACCAGGGACACACCACGGCCCAGCATGCCAGCGGCCTGGGCTATGGTGGGGCCGAAGTGCGGGCAGATCTGGCTGGAATCGAGCGTTTCGTGTTCGCTAACACTCCTTTGGTTGATTGATTTCACTTTTTTTCCAAAAAAGTGTAACTGGATTTTGCCAATGCAGTAATCCCCTATGTCTGCGAGGCTTGTCGCAAGGAATCGGCTTTCACGGTAGCTTTTTCCGGTGGCAAGCCTCGTGGGCGTCGCTCTCACAAAGAGGCGAATCTTCCTGCTTGCGCATGAGCCTCCCCGGCGCACTTACACGGGAAACATGGAAAAACTTATCGTTCACGGCGGCGCACCCCTGAAAGGTCGCGTAAACATCAGCGGCAGCAAGAACTCCTCTCTGCCCATTTTGGCGGCGACTCTGCTGACCAAAGACACTTGCACCATCCGGCGCGTGCCCGATCTCAGCGATACTAATTACATGGTCCGCATCCTTGGGGAACTGGGGGCGGAGGTGGAACGCGCCAGCGGCGTGGTGGTGGTGAAGGCGGAAAAAATCAAGTCCGTGGCCCCTTATGAACTCGTGCGGAAGATGCGCGCCAGCATCTGCGTGCTGGGGCCCCTCACTGGCCGCTTGAAGAAATGCACCGTCTCCCTGCCAGGTGGCTGCGTCATCGGGGACCGCCCTGTGGATCTTCACCTCAAAGGTCTGGAAGCTCTCGGAGCCATCGTCACCGTGGATGGTGGAGACATCAGTGTGAATGCCAAAAAAGGATTCAAAGGTGGCCCGATGAACCTCATGGGCAAGCACGGCTCCACGGTGCTGGGCACGGACAACGTGATGATGGCGGCCACTTTGGCCAAAGGGGTGACGGTCATCGAAGGCGCAGCCGCTGAACCTGAGGTGGAAGACCTGGCTAACTTCCTCATCAAGATGGGCGCGAAGATCGAGGGCGCAGGCACGAACCGCATCACCATCGAAGGCGTCAAAGAACTGCACGGGGCCGAACACACCGTGATCCCGGACCGCATCGAGGCCGGTACCTTTCTCTGCGCCGGGGCCATGATCGGCGATGGCATTACGCTGAAGCGGGTGATGCCTGAGCACATGACCGCCGTGACGGACATGTTGAAGAAGTGCGGTTTTCCGATTGAGATCGGCAAGGACAGCATCAGCATCGCGCCGAATCCTGACGCCAAAGGTTTTGATCTCACCACTCTTTGTTATCCCGGCTTCCCGACGGACATGCAGGCCCAGTTTTGCGCTCTCGCCTGTGCGATCAGCGATACCAGCACCATCACGGAGACCATCTTCCCGCAGCGTTTCATGCACGTGGCTGAAATGAAGCGCATGGGTGCCAACATTGACCTCCAGGGCGCCACCGCCCGCATCCGTGGCGGCAACGCCCTCAAAGGTGCCCCCGTCATGGCCAGCGACCTTCGTGCCTCTGCGGCCCTTGTGCTCGCCGGCCTCATTGGCAGCGGCAAGACAGAGGTGAATCGGCTCTATCACATTGACCGTGGATATGAGCATCTCGATGACAAACTGGCTGGCCTAGGGGCTCAGTTGGAGCGGGTGAAGGAGTGAGGTTGTTTTTATCAGAAGTGGGTTACCATACTTCGGAGAGCCAATTGAATGAGGACGCTGTTGTTTACCGTTGGTCGTCTGGAGTTTGTTGGCTCAAGAAAATTTATGATTGCCGGGCGCAATTGCCGGGACGAATTGCGGCGTGGTGATCGGTTATGTGTCCACAATCCGGCTGATAAAGGATCGGAGGTGGTGTTTTGCGTCGAAGAAATCACCCTATATAACCGCACCGTTGAAGCCGTTGATCATGGGCACACAGCAGGGCTGTTTTTCCCAATTGAACTCGCCAACAAAGTTTGCTTAGGCGATGAACTTTGTGGCTTTTCTGAACCGTAAGATTCACCAAAGGCTTCGTGTGGGATCCATATACGGATACATTTCAGCAATCCTTTCCAGGCTATAGGAAGGGTAGATCAAGCGACCATCACAGAGCATCATTAAATGACTGCTTTTATTGATCAGAACGTATTCAATTCGGCGCAGATTTTTCTGTTTAGCGGGCGGTACCTCTTGAAGCTCAATTTTGCCCCAATCTATAGGTGCCGCTTTGGCCTTATCTTTTCGCCATGACGCTTCTAGATCCTTTTGAGCTTTTTGGAAGAGTTCCTGAAGTGTTTCCCCACCGTTGAGTTGTCGCTCATGATTGATGAACGCGGCTAAGCTGGCCATTAAATAAGCATCGCGGCGGCGATCCTGCGTCTCACTCCAGTCTTCCCAACTCGGAATCACAAAAGCGCGCACAAAAACGAGGAGTACGACAAAAACGAAGAAGGACCTCACCGCACACCCACAGCCGGATGGTAATTTCTTGTTGAGAATTTGCGACATTGCAAGCTGGGGGGGAATAAGCGCAGTGTCCGGGACTCAGTTGTTCGATGATAGGATCATGAAAGTTAGAGGGTGAGCAAGCTTCTTATTCTCCCAGTCAGTATTTGAGACAAACGAGATCAACTGTCTTGACCTATGGACTGCGGCTACGAGCATCCAAATGACGAACTGGCAGCCGTAGGCGCTCAGTTGGAGCGCATGAAGGAGTGAGACCGCATGCAGGTATTCATGCCTGCATACAATTCTGATTACATCTTCATCGCCCGCAGCGCTGGCAGATCCACCATAATGTTCTGGCTGCGCATGAGAGTTTCCCCAACCAAAAGTGCGTCAGCGCCAGCTTCGGCCAGGCGGGCGGCGTCGGCGGGGGATTTTATGCCGCTTTCGGAGACGAGGAGGATGTCATCGGGAACTTCTTCGGCGAGGGCTTCGGTGGTGGCCATGTCCACGGTAAAGCTCTTGAGATTGCGGTTGTTGATGCCCAGGATGCGGACGTCCGTATCCAGCGCGCGTTCCAGTTCGGGCAGGTCGTGGACTTCCATCAGCACATCGAGCTGGAAGGTGTGGGCGATGTCCAGAAGCTTGACCAGATCGTCCTGCTTCAGTGCGGCGACGATCAAAAGGATGGCATCGGCACCGGCAACGACGGCTTCATAGATCTGTGCTTCATGGATGATGAAGTCTTTGCGCAAGCAGGGGATGTCCACTTGCTCACGAATCAGCGAAAGGTATTCCAGGCGACCCTGGAAGTATTTTTCATCGGTGAGGATGGAGAGGGCGGTGGCTCCGGCTTTCTCATAACCACGGGCGATGGTGAGGGGATCAAAGTCCGCTGAAATGGTACCGACGGAGGGGGAGGCGCGCTTTACTTCAGCGATCATGCCCAGGCGCGTTGGGTCCAGGCGAAGGGCGTCTTCCAGAGAGCGGAAATCATCACGCAGGGTGGCTGCGGCGCGCAGCATGTCCATGCGAGGCAGCAGTTTCTCCACTTCGAGACGTTTGTGCGCGATGATTTCGTCCAGCTTATTCATAGGGGGGCGGAAGATGGGGGCGATCTGGCGCGGTGCAAGTTGCACCTTGCACGGTATTTTTCTCAGTAAAAAGTTAGACAGAGGTGGCTCAGGGTTGCACCTCGCAGGCAGACATTTATTTTGAATCTCTGACTGCCTTATGAAGATCGCCTCAAAACCTTTCCGTGTCGGCATCGTGGGTGCCGGTCCTGCTGGTGCCACGCTGGCTTGTTTGCTCGCCAAAGAAGGCGTGGACGCGGTGTTCTTCGATGACGGCAAGCGTCCCGACATGGTGGTGGGAGAATCCCTGGTGCCGCGTCTGGTCAATGTCTTCCGCCGTCTGGGCATTGAGGATGAAGTGGCCAAGCTGGGTACCTACAAGCCGGGAGTGACTTGGATCTTTGATGAAAATGATGCGCTGGAGCTTTCCTTCACCGCCATGCGCGGGGTGCTGCCTACCTATGCCTACAATGTGCATCGTCGGCCATTTGATGACCTGGTTCACCAGACCGCCCTGGATGCAGGAGCTCGATTTGTGCCGTGTGATGTGAAGCTGGAAGTCGGCCTAACCGAACGTGGCGAAAAGGTTCCGCGTCTCAGCGCCGCCACCCTGGCCCTGGTGCCTGACTGGAATGGCAAGCAGCCGGACCTGCTGGTGGATGCTAGCGGCCGGCGCCGTTTGTTTGCGAAGTTGCTGGGCATCAAAGCTGCGATTGGAGATCGCAAAGACGTCTCCCACTTTGCCCATTACGAAAATTGCACCATGCCAGTTCCGTCGGGTCAGACGGTGATCACGCGTCTGAAGCATGGCTGGTCCTGGCGCATCCCGCTCCTGCATGCCCTGAGCATCGGAGTGGTCTTCGATAAAGAGCATGCGAAGCAATACGGCAAGACACCGGAGGAGCAGCTCGAGGCGGTGATTGACCAGAACAAGCCGCTGGCCGACGCCTGCCCTAACCGCAAGCGTATCACGCCCGTGACCACCTATGCGAATTATCAGCTCATCTCAGAACAGGGCCACGGAGATGGCTGGGTGACGGTGGGAGATTCCTTTGGTTTTGTGGATCCCATGCTGTCCCCAGGACTCTGCATGGCCATGACCTCGGCGGAGATGCTAGCAGATGCCATTTTGCAAAACCGCAAGGACGACTGGGACCGGGCCTTCAAGAATTACCTCGACTGGTTCCGTGACATGCTCAATGCCTGGCAGGAGTTGGTGGACATGTTTTATGGCGGGCAGATTTTTGCCCTTCAGCGCACGGGTACCAGGATGTCTCAGATGTTCCCGGGCAAGATCAGCATGGTCATGCAGCGGCACTTTGAGAAAAACATCTCCGGCATGGCTGGGGGTGGGCTGACGAATCATCCCTACAGCCGAAATCTGCTGCGGTTCATGACGCGCTTTGCCATTTATGGCGAGGAGCCAGCGGACTACGCCGTGGTGTGACGCCTGCGCCAAAAGGCCAGCCACAGGCCGCCGATGAGGCCCCACAGGCCCAAGGCGGCAAATCCTAGCAAGGAGGCCGCCAATGCATTGGCTTTGCCGATGCCTGCCTGCCCGCCCAGCCACTCCACCAGCAGCCCTTCACGCACACCGAGACCACTCAGGGTGATGGGCAAGGAAGCAATGGCATCCACCACGGGCATCAGCCCCAGCAGGCTGGGCAGTGAAACATCCGTGCCCAGCGCGCGCGCTGCTGCCCAGTAAGCAGCATAGGCGCAGGCGGTGCCCAGGGCCGAGACTGCAAAGCCGGAGAATAACCAAGGATGCCGAAACGTGCCCGCATAGATCGGAGCTGCTTTGGCCGAGAGCCAGCTCAGGCCGGGGATGCGACCAAAGACCCGCTGCAGCCAGGGTTCCATGATGACTCCCAGCCCGAGGAAGGATAACCCCGTGAAGGCGAGCAAGGCGATGTCGGTGGTGGCCAGCACCCCTTCAGGCAACCCCGCCTGCCGCGAAAACAGGCCATAGAGCACCACCCCGCCAAAAAGCCCGCCGATGTGATCGAGGACCAGCGAGCCGACAATGGCTCCACGTCGTTCTGGGAAGGTGCGTGAAAGCAGCAGCAGCCTGATGCCGTCTGCCCCGATGGGGCCGAGGAAGTAAAGATTGAAAAAATCGGCAAACAGCGTCAGCCGCAGTAGTTCCCCATAGCGGGCCTTTACCCCATACACGCGCAGGAACCACCACCACCGCCCCGCCCAGCCCAGGACGGAAAGCCCGCCGAGGAGGAATGCCAGAGAGAGCCATGCTGGGTCTATGGCCGACCAGGAGAGTTCCGCGGCCCCCTCCTGCCTCAGCTTTCGCAGCACCCACACCATCAGCCCCACGGCGAGGGCAGCACGGAGCAGGAGAAAGAGGTGGCGGGTGCGCATGCGAAGTGCCGACCTTAGTCAACCCGGCCTCAAAATCCAAACGGCAAGTGCCGAGAAGCATCTTTTGGCCCGCTTGACCTTTGACCTGCCCTCATCCCCGTGCATCTCTACGGGCTTCCTTTTTTAGCCCTTTTCCCTGACCATGTCCGTTCCTACCCCCCCACGCACCATTCACATCGGCCTCGCAGGACTGGGAAACGTGGGTGCCGGTGTCTTTAAAAACCTGATGCAAAATGGCGATCTCATCCGCCAGCGCACTGGGGCGGACATCCGGGTAAAGCGCGTGGTGGTAAGGGATCTTCAGCGCCCCCGAGATGTGGTGGTGCCGGAAGCCATGCTTTCCACCCAATGGCAGGACTTGATCGCCGATGAAGAGATCCAGGTAGTGGTCGAGCTCATCGGTGGCACCACCACGGCTTATGATCTGGTGTGCGCAGCCCTGCGGGCCAAAAAGATCGTGGTCACGGGTAATAAGGCCCTGCTAGCCGAGCGCGGGCAGGAGCTGTTTGCGCTGGCGGAGCAATGTGGCGTGCCCATCTATTTTGAAGCGGCTGTCGCAGGCGGCATCCCGATCATTCAGGTGCTGCAAGAAGGGCTGGTGGGAAACCGCATCCTGTCCATCCACGGCATCATCAATGGCACCTGCAACTACATCCTCACCCGCATGTCCCAGGCCAGTCTCAGCTACGAGGATGCCCTTCGCGAGGCCCAGGAAAAGGGCTATGCCGAGGCCGATCCCACACTGGATGTCAGCGGCTGGGATGCGGCGCACAAGGCCATTATCCTCGCCTCGCTGAGCTATGGTTTCTGGATCCCGACTCCCTGCGTGCATGTGGAGGGCGTGGATAAAATTGACATCGTGGACTTCAAATTTGCCAAGCGCCTGGGTTACACCATCAAGCTGCTTTCCGTGATTCGTGCCGATGAGCAGGGGCTGGTGGAAGTGCGTACCCAGCCAACGCTGGTGCCGCTTTCTCACGTGCTGGCGAATGTCAGCGGCAGCTTCAATGCGGTGCTGGTGAATGGCGACATCGTGGGCGAAACGCTCTTTTATGGCCGTGGGGCCGGGCAGGACCCGACGAGCAGCAGCGTCATCAGCGACCTTTGTGAAGCCGCCGCCGTGCTGGTCTATGGCGCGCGCCACAGCGGGTTTGTCCCGCATGGTCTTTACGGGAAGAGCAAGCCGATCGAGGACACCGTTTCCCATTATTACTTGCGCCTGACCGTGGACGATGTGCCCGGTGTGCTTGCCCAGGTATCCACCGTGCTGGGGCAGCGAAATATCGGCATCTCCTCCATGATCCAGCCGGAGGATCTGGAAGACACCAGTGGCAGCACCAGCCTGGTGCTGATGCTGCATGATGCGAGCCTGGGCGACATGCTGAAGGCTCTGGATGCCCTCTGCTCACTTGCCTGTGTGCGTGGCAAACCGAGCTGGATGCGCGTGGAGACCCTGCAGGGTTAATTAATCCGCCCCTACTTCAGCTTGGTCCACACAATGTCGCTGAAGAGGTCGCCATTGCGGTCCACCTGCACTTGGGCCACCCAGGGGTCAAAGCCCAGCATCATCGCACGTGAGCATACGCTATCGTGGTCCGTATGGGTGAGGGGCGGGGCAGGCTTGGGCTCCAGGCTGGCATTGATGTGCACCAGTATGTTGATTTCAGAACTTCGGGCCTCCAGGTCCTTGGTTCCATGCCGCTGCGTGCTGTGGTAGCAGCGGTATCCGTTCTCGATCAGCCATTTCTCCACATGGCGTTCCCCGTATTCGGCGATGTCTGTCGGTGTCAGCATGGCGCATGGTGGGTTGAGTTTTTCAATCCCTCGACCTTACGGTCTTTTTTTGGAACTGAATTATCCCAGGTTTTACCATGAGGCGATTTGCAATACAATGCTCAGCTTTCAGGCATCTCGCAAAAAAAAATCAGGGCAAACCACTCGGTCCGCCCTGATTAATTTCGAAGGTTACCAACAGCCAGAAGACAACCCACTATCTGAAATATGAGACTGAAAACCGCGCTGCGTTCTTCAATCTGATAGGATTATGCCACATCTGACAGTCAAAGAGTCAGGGGAGGGTAAGAGGGTTGTAAAAAATATGTCACTTTTGTTTTTTTGGGGCCTTGGGCTTCAGCAATTGCTCCAGCCGTTTGTTTTCCAGTTCCAGAGCCTCCGCTGACATGGGCTGGGGCTTGAACTCGGGGGAGGGGACCAGTCTTTCCTCGGCAGGGATGGGGCGTAGGCGCAGGCTGCGAAACCAGACTGGCTGGCCGTGGTCCTGCAGACGCAGGTGGGCACCGCGTTTCGTCAGGTCTCCACCGCGAATGCGCAAGACCTCCAGCTCACGGGACCAGCGTGGATCTGTGTAGTCGAAGTCAATCACGGCTTCCCCATTGAGCCAGTGTTGGATGACGGTGCCTTTGCAGACGATGCGGCCTTCGTTCCAGACATCGTGGGGACGGGCGTTGTTTTTGCTGGGGGCCATGCAGAAAAACAGGGAGGCGGCAGCCTGGCGGGGGATTTTGCCGTAATGGCTGTTCACGTTGTCCAGCACCTGGTACTCATATTGGCCGGGGCGGTAGTAAACGCCGCTGTTGCAGCCTTTGCTGGCCTTCCATTCAAAGCGCAGCTCGAAGTCATCCGGCACCTTTTCCACGGTCCAGGTGATGTCACCCCCGCGTGTGGGGCAGGCGAGCGCCCCGTCTTCGATCACCCAGTTGCCTGCGTGCTCCCAGCCCTGGAGGTCACGGCCATTGAACAGCAGGCGGAAGCCCTGTTCTTTTTCGGTGTCGGAAAGTTGGTTAGGCTCGGTCGCGCTGAGCGACAGACAGCACAGGGTGGCGAGAACGAAGAGACATTTTAAAAACGGCATCCTCACTCAGACGGAGGATGCCACCTGGGCCTATCGGCGAATGCGGTCTCAGGGGACGATCTGCACCGGAGTTCCCAGGGAAGACTCGCGGTAAAAGATCTCGGCCATTTTCGTGGGTAGGCGGATGCAGCCGTGGGAGGCCGGATAGCCTGGCAGGTAACCTTCGTGCATGCCGATGGCCCCCGTGATGCGCATGAAGTAGCGCATGTTGGCTCCGTCAAACTTGGCTCCCTTGGGCCGGGCATCCTTGCGAATGTCCACCTCTTTTTTGACGATGACGCCAGCGGAGTCTACGTAGTCCCCGTAGAGGTTGGATTTGTGATCCAGGTCCTTTTGGATGATGCTGAATTTCCCAGGACGGGTAGCGTGGCTTTCACGGCCGGAAGAGATGGGGGACATGCCGACGACGACGCCATCCTTCATGAAATAGACCTTTTGCTCACCGAGGCTGATCTTCATGCTGGGTTTTCCCACTACCCCATCGCCACGCCAGTAGGAGCCATCATCCACCGGCTTGCCCTCTTTTTTGGCCTTCTTCAGCTTTTTCAGCCGAGCTTCTTCCTGGGGCTCCAGCCGGATGCGCTGCACATAGTAACCTCCACCAGGGGCTGGGCGGCGGATTTCGCGATAGTTAGGGCTGGAGCAGCTCATGCTCTGAAAGAGCACCGTCAGGGTCAGCAGGGCGAAAGACAGTCGGCGGAGAGCATTCATAGTGGGAGTGGGAGAGGAGTGCGCGCTTATGGAGCACATTTGAGGCCGCTTTTCCATCACAAGCTGAGGGGGGCTCAGGCGAAACCTTTAAAAAAGCTCTGGCCGGTCCGGGTGGTCTCATCGGCGACTTCCTCCACGGGCTGCCCCCGCATGGCTGCCACGGCCCGTGCGGTATCTGCCACGTAGGCGGGCTCACAGCGCTGGCCACGGTGGGGTACCGGGGCCAGGTAGGGCGCATCCGTCTCCAGCATGTAATGGCCTGCGGGCACCTGGCGCACGGTATCACCCGCAGGGCCGGGATTTTTGAAGGTGACGATGCCGGTGAAGGAAAGGAGATGCCCGGCCTCCAGCAGCGGCTGGGCCTGCTCCAGCGTGCCAGTGTAGCAGTGGAAGACTCCGCGCAGGCGGTCGCTGTATGGCAGGACAATGGCGGTGAGGTCCTCCCAGCTTTCGCGGTTGTGCAGCACTACGTTCAGCTCCAGCTCGGCGGCGAGTTCCAGTTGCAGGTGCAGGCAGCGGGCTTGGTGGAGTTTCCATGCCGCGAGGTCGAAACCCTCGGGCGGTGCATGGAAGTAGTCCAGACCGATCTCGCCAATGGCGGCCACCTTGGGATGCCGGGCGAGAGCGCGCAGTTCATGGATCCAGTCTTCGCCTGAAACGGTGTCCACATCGCAGGGGTGGATGCCCACGGCCACGCGCACATCCGGCTCTTTTTCCGCCAGGGCCAGCAGCTTGCGGGCATTGGGCAGATCCGTGGCCGGGGCCAGCATCCGTGTGACACCCGCGGAGCGGGCACGGTCCAGAATCGCAGGCAGATCTGCATCAAACTTGGCGCTGCCGAGATGCGTGTGAGTATCGAAAAACATGGATTCCGATAGAGGGTGATTTGGCGGAGTTCAAGGACGAGGGGAATGTCGTCAGGGGCTTGGGGGAAGCCCCTCAAACTAGCCAACACTTTGCAATCGCTAGCAAGAGAGCTGGAGTCTCTTCGTTGAGAATGGCTTCATGCGCGTTCTTCTTTCTGTCCTCCTCACCTCCCTCGGCCTGCTCACCGCCCCGGCAGCCGAAAAGCCGAATGTCATTTTCATTCTCGCAGATGATCTGGGCTACTCAGACCTCGGCTGTTATGGGGGCGACATTGCCACGCCGAATCTGGACTCCCTGGCAAAGAACGGCCTGCAGTTTACCCAGTTCTACAACACCGCCCGCTGCTGGCCCACCCGTGGGGCGCTGATGAGCGGTTATTATGCGCAGCAGATTCATCGGGATGAGCTGCCAGGGCTGGGCGGTGGTGGGCGCGGGGTGCGGCCTACCTGGGCGCGGCTGCTGCCAGACTTCCTGAAGCCAGCGGGCTATCGCAGCTATCACAGCGGCAAATGGCACATTGACGGCCTCGTCCTTGAGGCCGGCTTTGACCGTTCCCTGGACATGAAAAACCAGGGCAACTTTTTCAGCTCGGCGGGCAATGCGATTGATGACCAGCCCGTCACTGTGCCAGCGGATGAAAAAGGCTACTACGCCACTGTGGCTACGGCAGATCATGCCATCAGTTGCCTGAAGGAGCACGCCTCTAAACACGCAGACAAACCTTTTTTCCATTACATCCCCTTCATCGCCCCGCACTTTCCTTTGCATGCACTTCCCGAGGACATCGCGATTTATCGGGACAAGTATCTGAAAGGCTGGGAAGCCATGCGGGAGGCCCGTTACCAGAAGCAAAAGACCCTGGGCATCGTCAACACAGAGCTATCGGCTTTGGAAAAAGAGGTCGGGCCGCCCTATGACTTCCCCGATGCCTTTAAAACGCTCGGCTCAGGCGAGATCAACCGCCCGCTGCCGTGGGATGCCCTGACGGATGAGCAGCGCCGTTTTCAGGCCACCAAAATGGCTATTCATGCCGCTATGGTGGACCGCATGGACCGTGAGATCGGCCGCATTCTCCAGCAGCTTAAAGACATGGGGAAGTATGAAAACACCATCATTTTCTTTGCCTCAGACAATGGGGCCAGTGCCGAGATCATGGTGCGAAATGGCGGGCATGATCCCAAGGCCGAGCCCGGAAGTGCGGCCACTTACCTTTGCCTGGGGCCTGGCTTTTCCAGTGCCTGCAATACCCCCTTTCGCCGCCACAAGACCTGGGTGCATGAAGGCGGCATCAGCACCCCTTTGATTGCGCATTGGCCCCAAGGCATCCCGGCGCGGGGTGAACTGCGCACGTCCCCAGCCCACGTGGTGGACATCGTGCCGACCATCCTGGAAATCACCGGGGTGGAAAAACCAAAAGCGTGGCAGGGGGAAACCATCCCTGAAGCACCCGGAAAGAGCCTGGTGCCTGCCTTTGCCAAAGATGCGGCCATTGCCCGCGAATCCCTCTGGTGGCTGCATGAAGGCAACCGCGCTGTGCGGGTGGGGGACTGGAAGCTGGTGGCGGCGAAAGGCGATGCCTGGGAGCTTTACGACTTGAAGACAGACCGTGCGGAGGCGCATAACCTCGCTGGTCAAATGCCGGAAAAGGTGAAGGAATTGGAAGCCGTGTGGCAAAAGCAGACCGATGCATTTTCCGCCCTGGCGAAAAAGACCGTTCATCTCCAGCCCAAACCTCAGGCGAAAGGCAAAGGAAAGGGTAAAGGCAAGAAGAAGTGAGGGGGAGGCAGTCAGTGATCAGGCCTCGTTCTCTGACTAACCGTTCAGGGAACTTGTCCACGCACGCCACCGCCCACCGAAGAATCTTGCCAATGCGGCGGCCTTTTTGTATTACGCGGGTTCAACAACCTGTGTGAACCCCCGTCACCTTGCTTTCTTTGCTGTTTGGCTCACGATTTCATTCGTGCGGATGTCCCATGCCGTATCACCGCCTGCCGTGCCGACGGTCTTGAGGGCTCTTGCGTCTGATGACACGCTGTCTGTCCCGCTGGCTCTCAGCTATCAGCAGGTGGTGCTGGAAAGGCGGACGGCCAATGGCTGGAAACCGCTGGCCGTGCAGTATCCGCGGACCCTGAGCCGGGAGCAGATGCGCAACATCACTTTCACCCTGCCTCCCGGAGTGCAGGAGGCCGATGTGCGGGTGCTGGGCTACCGCGCTGCTAAGTTTCCCTCCCGTTTTGTGCATGGCAAACGGGTGTTTTTCCGGCCCGATACTGCGAGTGCTGTCAATGGGGCGGTGGGGTTGGACCGATTGAGAACCGCTCCTTTCCCTGACCTTGCATCGGTTGTCAAAGGGCGGGAGCCGGATCTGTGGCAGGTGGTGGATAACCAATTGTTTGTTTACAATCAGTATCGGGGATTGCAGGTGATGGATCTTGCGAATCCGGCCAGCCCGCTGCGCACAGGCGTCCTGCGACTGCCTGCGGCAGGGGTGCGCTTGTTTGTGCTGGATGCCGCCGGAACACGGCTGGCCTTGCTGGGTAGGTCCAATGGCCGGAACCGCAGCGGCGGGGTTTCCCTGTTCCTGTTGCGTGTGGAGTCCGGGGAGCCGGTGCTTGTGAGTGAATTGCCCTTGGACGGAAAGTTGACGGATGGCCTGTGGACGGGCCAGCAGCTATGCCTGCTGGGGACGGTTAAGGATGCAAAGCTGGGCACTAGGACGCAGATGATTCGTCTGAATGTGGATGATCTCCAGGCGGTGAAGGTGATGCAGCGGCTGAATTTTTCAGGAACTCATCCAGCCTTTCGTTCGCAGGAAGGAAAGCTAATGGTGCAAGTTCGCGAAGCTGGGCAGAACCGGCTTCACGAGGTGGCTGCGGAAGGCGGGGCGGAAAAGTTGGAAGCCCGGGCAGCCCAGGCAGGCACCAGCAAAGTCAACGGTCATGAAGTCAGCATCGCGGACCGCAAACTTCGCGTGTTTAAAGTGGGGGAAGCAGGCAAAGCGGTGTTTGAAATGTCGCTGGCTTGGCGTGCTGACCGGGTGCTGCCATTGGGGGACTTTTTGATCCAGGTGGAGGATGGTGATGTCCATTCGGCCGAGATGGTGGGCGCTCAGGAGACCGCTGCTGACGCGCCAGGCCAAGCACGCGTGCGCATCACCACCGCCAACGATCCCGATTTGCTGGTGGGAGAATGGCAGTTGGGGCCAGGCAAAGTAGCGGGCCTGACTTTGCGAGGAGAGCATCTGCTCATTGCCCAATGGGTGCCTGCTTCACACAGCCAGCAGCCACTGCTTCGCACATGGGCTCTGGATCTTGCCGATCCGGCCTCGGTTTCAAGGCTGGGGGTGGTGGATCAGGAACTGCAAGGGCTGGATGCCTGGGACCTCAATTTGGGGGCTGTGCAGGCGCTCTGGGTCAATGATGAAACGCTGGTCTGGTATATTCCAGCCGACCATCATCCGCGCCTATGGTGGAGCAGTCCCATGTCCGTCCAGCCTCCCGAGCGCAAAGCAGGAAGCCTGGTCCCGGCCACATCGCCTGTCATGGTGCTTTGCCGGGTGCATTGGAGGGATGGCATCCTGGATGCCGCCGAACCGCAAGTGTTGCGGGTGAGAGGCAGGGTGCTGGCCACTTCAGCAGCAACGGTCGCTTCGGGATTTCTTTTTTTCAGCTACGATATCTCCACTGACACCGACCTGTTTTCCTCCAAAGATGGGGAGACCGCTCGGGTGCCGCTGCGGCCCATCCCAGACCAAATCCAAACCTGGATGCAGGTGATGGACTTCCGTGGTGTGGCCCCTCTGCCACGGGATGCGGTTTCCATTCCAGGGCCTCTGCTCAGTGTCGCTCAAACCGACAGCCAGGGGGCGCTGCTGCTGACTCACAGTGACATGTCTTTACGCAGTGATTTGCCCCCCACCCGTGTGGTGCAGGCCTGTGCTTACGATGGGGTGAATGCCTACCTGCTGGATGACTATGTCACGGCCACGTCGTTCCAATCCGCCGTGGCGGTGGAAGGAGTGCAGATGTATCTGACCCGGGAAATGGGCCGGGCTGGTGTTGTGGCCGTCGGTTACGATTCGATCACTGGCAGGTTGGGGCAAGTATCGTCCTGGAACACTCTGGCCAGACCCACCCGTCTGCATGTGACTTCCGGCCATCTGCTGGCCAGCGGTCCAGGGAACCTTGAGGTCGCCAGTTTGGCCTCTGAGACGGGTAAACTGACACCGGTAGCCTCCTATGATACCCCGGTGAACCTGACACTGCAGGTAGACCGTGCGGCGGTGACGCCGACGTTGGACCTGTGGATTCCAGCAGGCATGTTCGGCGTGGAATTCCTGCAAAGGCAGTCGTTCCAGCCTTGAGGAAGGGGCGCTGTCAGGCAAAGATTTTCGGCCTAACCACCAGCCGTGATTTGGACAATCTCAATGAGGTCGCCGTCATTCACCTGGGCTGTCAAAATCTCTTTGGGCAGCAGGGCCATCTGGTTTTGCTCCACCACCACAGGTTTGCCGGTGAGGCCGAGGGTATCGAGAAGCTCGGACAATGGCTGGGCCTGAGGGAGTTCACGCTTTTGTCCGTTGAGGGTGATAGTCATGCGGATGAAAATGTTATTGGTTAGGCAGCGAGAGCCCCTTCCGTGAGGATGGCTGCGTCCCAGTCCTTCCAGACGGCGTCCAGGCCCTGCATTTTCAGCATCTCCGCCACTTCGGCAGGGGAGCGCATGTCGGCGATGCCAAACTGGCCCTCAGCCTTGGCGTTTTCAGTTTTGCCATCCAGGTCCACCCGCTTGCCGCGCACCGTGTGGTGCAGGTCATCCTTGCCAGCGCCCGTGTAGCCGCCAGGTTCGGTATGGCTGCCGGCACTCATGGTGGTGACTCCCAGGGGCGCCAGGGCATCACGCAGGTGGGCAGGTTCGCGGGTGCTCAGGACCACCCCCACTTCTGGGAAGGTGAGGCGGAAGGCGCACAGGGTCTGCACCAGGGCCCAGTCTGGAAATCCGGTTTTGGGCTGGAATCCACCTGCGGCGGGGCGCAGGCGAGGGAAGGCAACGGTGAAGCTGGACTTCCAGCAGTGCTTGTAAAGATGCTCCAGGTGGGCGGCCAGACGCAGGGCCTCCAGGCGCCAGTCACTGAGGCCAAACAGTGCCCCGATGCCGATGCGGCGGAAGCCCCCTTCATATCCACGCTCGGGGCAGGCCAGCCGCCACTCGAAGTCCTTTTTGGGCCCGGCGGTGTGCATCTCCGTATAAAGAGGGCGGTCGTAAGTCTCGTGATAAACCACCAGGCCTTCGCAGCCTGCTTTCACCATGCGCTCGTATTCCGGGGCCTCCATGGGGCCGACCTCAATGCCAATGGTGGGAACAAAGTCGCGGATGGCGCGGATGCATTCCTCCAGATAACCGTCGCTGACAAAACGCGGATGTTCGCCCGCGACTAACAAGATGTTTCGAAATCCTTGCTCCGTGAGGTGGCGGGCTTCTTTGACCACCTGATCCACCGTCAGCGTCACTCGCATGATGCTGGTATTGTCCCGGGAAAAACCGCAGTAAGAGCAGTTGTTCACGCACTCGTTAGAGACATACAGGGGAGCAAACATGCGCATCGTCCGGCCGAAATTCCGCCGGGTGATGGCGCGGGATTCCCGGGCCATGGCCTCGAGCTGGCTGGGCGATTTGGTTTCCAGCAAGGTCCAGAATTTCTCCATCAGGGGCGACTTGCGCGCGGGGAGAGCATCGAGAACGGGGGTGAAGGAAGTCAGCATGAGGGGGCGGATAAGTGATATACGCCTGTCTGAGGGGGGTGCAAGAGATGGTGATGCCCGCAAAACATCCCGTTGCCTGCCGTGGCGGCTGCGTCATACTGGCGGCCCTCTTTCCATGTCCACGACGGCTCCCCAGCGCATTGTACTCAAATTCGGCACCGGCATTTTGACCAAACTGCACGCTCCGGAGCCTGACCCCGTCCAGTTACGCAAGCTGGTCGAGGCTGTGGCGCTGCTGAAGCAGGCCGGTCACAGCGTGGTGGTGGTGAGCAGCGGGGCCGTGGCCTCCGGCCTGAAACCCATGGACCTGACCGAGCGGCCTACGGACATGACTACCCTGCAAGCCCTGGCCGCCGTGGGGCAGACCCACCTCATGCACGCTTATGAAAACCTGCTGCGCGACCATGACCTGCACGTGGCCCAGCTACTGGTGACACATGAAGACCTGGAAAACTACGACCGCGCCCGCCGGGTTAAAACCACGCTGGAGCGCCTGCTGGAGTTCCCCCAGGTCGTCCCCGTGATCAATGAAAACGACAGCGTGGCCATCGAGGAACTGCGCTTTGGCGACAATGACAAGCTCTCCTCCCGTGTGGCCCGTCTGTGGGGTGCGGATCTTTTGCTCCTCCTCACCAGTGCTCCGGGCCTTCTGCGGGACATGAACAAACCGGAGGAAGGCCCCATCCCCATCGTGGAAGATGTGGATGTGGTGATCCATCACGCCCAGGAGGAGAAAACCAAGCTGGGCACCGGCGGCATGATCTCCAAGTTGCGTGCGGTGCAGGACGCTGTGAATGGCGGAGTGCAGTGCATCATCGCCAGCGGCCGCCATGCGGAGCAACTGCCCGCCGTTGTGGCAGGAGGCGGGGTGTGTACTCGGTTTTTAGCGAAGGCCAAGGCCTGAGGATGACTGAGAGGCGGCCATCTTTTCGGCTGCCTGCCGCAGTTTTTCCCGCAGGGGCACGGCCTTGGCGGCGAGTTCTCGCTGTTCTTGCTCGTAACGCTGGCGGCCCGCCGGAGTCTCGATGCACACCGGCTCGTAGCCGAGGTGGCGGAGGTCGTAAGGGCTGGCACGCATGTCCAAATCGCGCCCTTCACAGGCCAGGGTAAAAACTTCGGCGACGAGGTCTGCACCTACCCAGGGCCACAGTTTGGTGGCCCATTTGTAGAGGTCCATGTTGGCGTGAAGGCAGGCTCCCTGCTCCATTTCCAGGCGCGTTTCTAGGATGGGCTGCAGTACGTTCATCGGCTTCGCCGCCGGGGTGAAAAAGCGAAAGGCATCGTAGTGGGAGCAGCCGATGCTTTGAGATTCGATGAAGGTGGCCATGTCATCCGGGGCGAGGCGAAGTTCATAACCTTGATGGCGGATTTCCTCCCTCGTCTGACGATACACCATGGCCCATTCGTGCAGGCCAAAGCAGCGGAAGCGGGGGGCACGTTCTAAAACATTGGCACACAGCGTGGCCACCCAGCGGGCGAGGTCGCGAGTGTGGGCTCCCAGCTTGGATTCGTTCAGCTCCACGCAGTTTCCTTCGCGTGTCATTTTGTCGCTAGCCAGCCAGGGCATGGACAGCAAGTCCTCCTCCGTCACCTCCAGGCGGATTCCCAGCGGTGGCAGCCATTGTTTCAGCTTCGCCGGGGAGAAATTGTAATAGGTGAAGAGGAAGTCGTGGACGGGATGCTTTTCCTGCCGGCTGCGCCTTTCCACAAACGCATCGGCAGGGGCGGCCACCTGCGCCAGGTGGGCATCCCGACGGGCCCGCCAATCTGCCCGAGCCCAGGTGATGCTGGAAACGGCGGACGTCATGCCTCGATCTCGATCTTGTAACGAGGCAGGGTCTTGTCCACCTCCTGGCTGTAGGCATCAATCCCGCCAGTGAGGCAGGTCGCCTGGGTGAAACCATGGCCGACAAAGTAAGCCACCGCATCCAGGGAGCGGGAGCCCGTGTGGTCATAGAGTACCACGGGGGCGTTTTTGTCCCAATGGGAAAAAGCTTCCTGCACGAGTTCCTGCGTCATCAGCAGGGAGCCAGGGATGGTCACGGCCTCATGCTCTTCGCGGGTGCGCACATCCAGCACCTTGAGGTCGGGCGTGGCGGATCTGAGGGCGGCGAATTCCGTGGGGGAGATTTGCAGGGTGGCATCTCCCTGATGGCTGTCCTGAATGTGGGTGATGACTTCCTGGACATCCAGATTGTCATTGCGGACGCAGAGCTGGGCCAGGGTTTCACTGGGGCTGAAGGCGCAACTGCGGCAGCCTCCGATATGATATCGTGCAAAAAGCGCGCGCTGAGCCCCAGGGTAACTTTGCAGGACCTGAGAAAGCGTCGTGTCAGGGGAAAGGGGTTGCAGGCTGGGTGTGGTCATCTCCCAATGAATAACGCACGTGGCAGGTGACGAAACTGCAAACTTCAAGTGGGCAAGCGGGAAGCCTGCGCTACACTCTGCTTTATGCTCGAACGCGAACCTCGCATCTATGTGCTGCCCACGATGATGACGGCCGGGAACATCCTGGCTGGCTTCGTCGCGATCCTGCAGATTTTTAAAGGTCGTGAGGGGGCCATCACGGAACATTATTACTGGGCGATCATCGCCATTTTGGCCGCTTGTTTGTTCGACGTGCTCGATGGCCGCGTTGCGCGTCTCGGCGGCCAGGAATCGCCCTTCGGGCGGGAGCTGGACTCCATTGCGGACATCGTTTCCTTCGGTGTGGCCCCGGCACTCCTGGTTCATGACATCGTTCTTTCCAACATCGAAAAGCCAGCGGGGCTGGGTTGGCTGATCGCCTGTGCTTACCTCGTCTGTGGGGCCATGCGTTTGGCGCGTTTCAATTGCATTGCGGCGAGTGATGACAAAACCAACAGCAAGCACTTTCGCGGCTGCCCCATTCCAGCGGCAGCGGGGGTGATCGCCTCACTGACGTTGCTGATGCTCTGGTTGGATGAAGGCAACAAGGAAATCGGCCCCTGGAAATATGGTCTGGCAGTGCTCATGGTCCTGCTCTCATACCTGATGATGAGTGATCTGGAGTATCCGAGCTTCAAGTCCATCAACTGGCGCACACGCCGTTCTCCGGCCTGGGTGCTCATTTCCATCATCGTTGTGGCCTTTGCCGTGCGGAACTGGCAGTGGATGCCGTCCGTGCTGTTTGTCAGCTACCTGCTCTATGGTCTTGTGCGCCCTTGGGTTTCCCGCCGCTGGCGGCAGGAGATCGAGATTGAGTATGAGGCGGCCGATACCCCGGATGACCCCATCATCGCCCCGACTGAGATCTCTTCCGAAAATGACAAAAAGGTGGAAAATGGCCAGGACCCATCCGCCCATATCTAAGCTCACCCCACGCAGCGACTCACCGGACAGACATACCTAGGATGGCGGATTTTTACCAGCACGCACGACTTCCCACCCTGCATCACCTCGCCACTCCAGACGCTACCGCGCGTGATGCGGAACTGGTGGAGCTGACTCAAAAACGCCCGGTCGCCCTACTGCTGCCCGCATTGTTTGTGGAAACACAGCGTCCGGCCCTGCCCGCGATTTTGGAGCAGGTGGCCCAGGTGCCCTACATCAGCCAAGTGGTGCTGAGCATGAATGGCATGGCGGAAAGCCAGGTGGAAGCGGCCCTGTCACTGTGCCGGGAATCTGCCGGTGGCAAAAAGGTGGAGGTGCTTTGGAATGATGGCCCGGCGCTGCAGGCCGCCCATCATCGGTTGGCCGAAGGCGGCTGGGATGGCACCTGCATCGGCAAAGGGGCGAACATCTGGATGGGCCTGGCCTACCTGAAAGCCGCCGGGCATGAAGGCATCGTCATCAGTCATGATACGGACATCCTGAATTACAGCCCCTCGATGCTTTCGAAGCTGTGCTTTCCTGTGGCGCATCCACGCCTGAACTACCGCTTTGCCAAAGGTTACTACAGCCGTGTGGCAGACCGCCTTTATGGCCGTGTCACACGCCTGCTCATCTTTCCTTTGATCCAGTCCTTTCAGGATGTGCTGGGCAGCAAACCGCTGCTGGAGCATCTGATGAGCTTCCGTTATCCACTTTCTGGAGAATTTGCGGGGGACCTGCCGACTTTGGCTGGCTTTAGCCTGCCGCCAGCTTGGGGGCTGGAAATCGCCATGCTGTGTGAATCTCATCGGCATCTCACCCCGGCGGAGCAGTGCCAGGTGGACTTGGGCTTTCATTTTGAGCATCGCCACCGCCAGCTCATCAATCCAGGCCTGGAGCAGGGGCTCGTTGCCGCCGCTGCAGATGTCGTTCGCTGCCTGACCTGGCAGATTTTGCGGGAAGCCGAGGAACGTGCGGCGGAATCGCTGCTGCGGTTGGTGCTGGAGCGGTATGCTAAGCATCGTGCTCATGAGTGGATGCAGCGCTATGAACATGTGGCGCTGCTGAACGGCCTCATTTTTGATCATGCTGAAGAGAGCTTGGCCATTCGTGCTTTCACGGAAGCGCTGGAAGAACTGGTGGCCAGTGTCGCGACCAAAGGCCTCCATGTTGCAGGCATGCGCCCATCGCCTGCACATGCGCTGGAGCAGCTTCCCCAGTTGGGCCAGCAGATCGTGGCTTCAGTGCTCTGAGGTCCTGGGGCCTCCGGGTTAGGGCTGCATTTGCCGCGTTGGTGGCAGATTTTCGGAATAGCCTGCACGGGTACGGCGGAGTTCTTCGACCGCCGTGGCACGCAGCCTGATCAAGGTGTCTTTTTGCTCCTTCACATCGGCCAGATTGATCAGTTCTTCAGGGTCTGTTTGCAGGTCGTAAAGTTCTTCCGTCTCGCCGGGCGTCAGGTAGCGGACATACTTGTAGTGGCCATCATTCAGGGCCGCATACCAGGGGACGTGATGGTGGGCGGCCTCGGCTGGCTTGTTTTTGACAATCTCGGTCACATCACTGCCGAAGTGATCACCCGTGGCTTCATAAAAGCAGGGGTGGGGCCATGCTGCGCCTGTGGGATCTTTGAGCAAGGGGGTGAGATCGCGTCCGTGAACTTCCCAGGGAAGAGAGATGCCGGCGAAGCTGCTGAAGGTGGCGACGAGATCTGTGCCATTTACCGGTTTGTTGCAGACTTTGCCTTCCGGCACGGTGCCCGGCATGGAGATGATGAGTGGGCTGCGAAAGGCGGCGTCATAGGGGGCCAGTTTGGTGCGCAGGCCATGCTCGCCTGTGGCAAAGCCCTGATCCGCCGTGAGCACCACCAGGGTGTTTTCGAGCTGCCCACTTTCCTTGAGCGCCTTCATCACTTCAGCTACGCCTTCGTCCAGGGATTGCACGCAATCATTGAGCTGGTGAATGTGGTCGGCGTAAGGACGTGCCTTCTTCGCATTGTCACCGAAGGTCTCGCCGCTCTTTTGCGGGACGATCTTTCCTTCATCATCCTTTTTCCAAGCCTGGGTTTCATTGAGGTAATCGGGCTTGCCTGGTCGCGGCGGCAGGATGTCTGCTGGCAGGGGAACCTCGTCCTTTTTGTGCAGGCCTTTGTGGCGTTTGGCCGGCGTGGTGGGGCCATGAACGCCGCCGTAGCATAGCCAGAGGTACCAGGGTTTGGCGGGATCCCGATGCCGCCCGCGGATGTATTCGGCGGCCCAGCGGGTGTAGTTGTCGGTGGAATAGTCGGGGTTCAGCGTTTTAGCTTTGACGCCATTGATCTCTAGAATCTGGCCTTCGTAATAGGCCCCCGCATTGTCTGGGTATTTCGGGCGGTTCCAGACGATCTGGTAATCCCAGTCGCGGCCATACCCAGAATCAATGCCCGTATGCCACTTGCCGATATGCGCGGTGTGATAGCCCTTTTGCCGAAACACAGCGGGGAAAAACGGTGTCTTCTTCGGGTCATATTCACTGCCGGGATACTTCCCGCTCATGCGCATGGATTCGATACCATGGGGATGCCGACCTGTGAGCATGGTGGCGCGCGAGGGCATGCACCAGGCCCCCATGTAGGCGTGGCTGAAACGGACCCCGCTTTTCGCCAGGGCATCCATGGCGGGGGTGTTCACTCCTGGCAGCGCCTCTGGATAGCAGGACAGCGTCTTGTAGGAATGATCATCGGTGAAGATGAACAGTATGTTAGGCTGCTTTGCGGCAGCGTTGGCGGTGCTGCAAAGGGCCGTGGCCAGTAAAAGAAAAAGATATAGTCGCTTGGACATTCCCCTCTAAACGCGGATGCCCAGGCAAACTCTCAACTACCGAATATTCCTGTCCGGCGAGGCTTTTATTATCACTGACCGACCATGGCGGCCTGATTGATCCGAGCACCGGAGGGATCGACCACTTTTACGGTGACAAAGAAAAGAACGTGGCGGACACGGCGGCGTTTAACATCACTTTTGAAAAGGCGGCCGATGAATGGCGCATCACCCAGCAGGGGCACTTTGTCAGCGATGATTTCCACCTGATCCGTCACCAGTCCACCGAGGACGACCGTGGCACCGTCATAGATTTTGACGGAGGTAATGATTTTGCGGGAGTCAAAAACAGGCTGGAAAATCAGGTTGGGGGTCAGCTCCAGGAAGGAGCCTTCAAACAAGGTACGGATGGGGGAGCCGTAGTTCACGAAGCCCGAAAACTCAGTGAATTGCGGAGTGACGGTCAGGTCCACCGTACGTCCATCATCAGAAATCACAGGCTCGACATCCAGAACCACTCCCGTTTTGCGCATTTCAAACGCGGTGGGCGTGCTCGGTGTTACCACGGCGGGTGGGAGCCGAGTTTGGAGGGCTGGGAGAGGATTTGGATTGTTGGGGTTGTTTGGGTTGTTGTTGTTGTTGATGATATTGCTCTGTCCGAAGTTTGTCGGGATCTGTGGCGGGTCGAATTCGGTCGGGTAAATAAGCTCACGAGTGATTTCCACGGAGGCTTTTTGGCCGCTGCGGGTGATGACACTGGGCTGTGAGGCGAGATCAATGCCTTTCTTTTGTGCAAGTGCCCGGAGTACGCCTTGGAATTCAGGATTCGAGAGCACGCCGCTCACAGAAAGCACACCTGGGGAACGCCTTGAGACAGTGGGTTTGGCACCGAAGAGCACGCTGTCGATGCTGTTATTACCCAGGTCACCCGAGGAGCGGAGACCGGTGGTCAGAGGATTCATGCCGATGGCCGTGGAGACGCCTGGGGCAACTAATTTTTGGAAGGGAAAGTCCCCGGTCAGGAAGTTGGCTCCGGTGAGGGCGTTACCGATTGAACCACCGCCCAGTTCCGCCTGGCCGTTGTTCACGCCAAAGGCTCCCAGCAGCCAGTCAAAGCCGATTTCGTCCAGACGATTGTCACCCACTTCCAGCAGACGTACTTCCACCACCACCTGTTTTGGGGACCGGTTGAGCGCCTGCTCCACCAGCATGTCCACGATTTCCAGATTGGAGGCCGTGTTACGCACCACCAGCATGTTGCTCGAGGGGCTGTAATTGGCGCCAGTGCCTTCCCCAAAGGTGACGCCGTAGCTTTGCAAAAACTCCTGGGCTCCGATGCGCTTGATCTGAATGCCACTGGCTGTCCCAGCCGTGTTGGCTGCTGCAAAAGGATCTGCGGTGGCAGGTGCCGCCGCAGCCCCGCCCACGGGGGCGCTGGTGATAAAATCTGGTGGCACGCGGTAGGATTTGGAAATGATCACCCCGGAATTTTCCGTCAGCGAAACCAGACGCACAGCATAGTCCTCCACCCGGTAGGTGATGCCCGCGATCTCAGTCACGTAACGCAGGACTTCTTCGATGGGCACTTCCTTCAGGTTCAGAGAGATGGGCCGGGCGGGATGATCGGCGGGAATGCTGACGACAAAGTCCACCCCTTTGCCGGTGGGATCCAGGTCCCGGGCCCGTACGCGGAGGTACTCCATGACTTCTTCCAAGGTGGCACCGCTGAAATCAATCTGGGAAATTTTCAGATCACGAAGCTTTTGCTGAATGGCCTCGCGACCACCACGGATCCCGGAGGTAGTCGTGGAACCCGCGTCTCCAAAGAGACCAGAAACATCTCGGCTGCGGAGCGGGGGCTTGTTTTCCCAGGCTGCATTGACGTCGTTGAGCATCTTGCTCCGCTGATGGTCGCGGGCAGCGTCGAAGTAGCTGCTGCGTTCCTTTTCAGTCGTTTCCATGCCACGGCGGGCCGCCGTGTTGTAGGGGTCCACGCGAAGGACTTCCTCATAGGTGAGCAGCGCCTTGTCATGCTGGCCCGTTTCGCGCTGGGAATTGGCCAGGAGGAGCAGCTTTTCCACCTGGGAAACTTTGGCGATGTGTTCCGGCGTCAGTGCTGGCGGATGACGGTCGGGATCACCGAATCGCTCCCTTAGCCGGGCGATGCGTGAGTTTCCCTTGGCCACATTTTCCTGGTCCAGTTTGTCCAGGATGGCGTTTGCGGCTGGGTAGTCTCCTGCATCCACCAGTTCCTTCGCTCGTGCGAGACCTGCCCGCACATAACCATCCAGGGCGATAGCTCGGGCTTCCTGGGCGAGAGGGACATCGGGAAGCGTGAGATAGGCTTCTTCAAAGATGACGAGGGCCGCTGCGCTGTTTCCACTTTTAAGCTGGCTTTCAGCCTCTGGCAGGCGGGCCTGCTGGGTGGTGACGACGGTGGTCCGCCGTTGAACTTCTTTGTCGGCAAGGCTGGAGGTGGATCCTTCTCCTGCCTGGGCATTTAAGGAGGGAGAAAGGCTGCCTGCCAAGGCCAGAAAGGAAACGGCCGCAGAGACTGCGTACTGGCGGGCGGGGCGGGTGTTCAGGCTGTGCATTCGGTGTCGGGGGCAGGCGAAACGCGAGGAATATCAACTTTTTGAGTCCAGCCCAAGCATTTTCTCTGAGGAACGCATCTTTCATGCGTTCTGTGCTTGTCTGGTTTGTGGATATTAGCGCATTCTTTATTGATACATAAAGATGATGCAACTTTTCAAAAATAGCAGAGTTTGACGCTCCCCCCCCTCAACCATGTTTTCGTTTCGTGAGTTTTCTTGCCGTATAAATTTGGCGTTGGTGCTGCGCCATCTTGCATGTGCTTTGGCATGCGGAGGCCTTTTCCAAGTCTCCGCCTTACAGGCGCAGATCAATGACCTGAATGATTTGCGTCAGCTCCTGGGCCAAAATGGAGGTGTCACCGCCAAGGCAACGCCCCAGGCTCCCCCGGTGTCCACAAATCCTAATGTCTTTTATACCAATCCAGGTCCGTGGGGCAAACTCCGCTGTGCTTACATCTACCTGGAGGCCCCCAAGACTTTGGTGGACAGTTTTCCTCTGCCTAATACACGCCCGCGCTGGTCCTTTTCCGAAGAGATGCTGCCCAATTTGGGCGATTTTTTCCGCAAGGCTTCCCTCTCGGAAGCTCTGATCACCCTCCTTCTGGATTCGAGCCAGATCGTCAAGGAAAACGGTTTTGTACATATTTTTCCACCCTTGCCAGATCTGGAGGCACTGACCCCTGAATCTCGGGCGATGATTTACACGGAGCTGTCCAAATATCCACCGAACGAATTTTGCGTGGACCCTGTGCTCATCGTCGGCCAGACGGTCAAGGAATGGTACCGCACCAGCAAGCTGCGCCCGGAGATCATCGCGAAAATTGACCAGATGGCCTACAAGCGTGGAGACACTATCGCCTTCAGCGATGTGGCAGCCATCCTTAACTATGCCCAGTCAGATTCAGAAGCGCGTTCGATCTTCAAAGCCTTTACCCGCACCCGTTCGCTAATGATCAAGGTGGAGGTGGATCACACCACCAATGTTGATGAGTTAGTAAGCTATTGGACTTTGGGCATGGGGCTGCGTCGCAAGGACATTGAGCCTCTTGTGCAATCCATCATTGATACCGATGGCATTGAAGCCCTGCCTCTGTCCCACCTGCTGCCCGCTTTGGTTCGCAAGCTGATGTACACCTATCCGGGGCTGGACCTGGCCAAGCATGGAATGCTACCTGACTGCCACTGGACATCGCTCAATTTCTTTAACTACGAACCTCATGAATACCTGCTGGATTCACGGCTGGCCACCAGTGCGGTGCTGGAAAATTTCACGCCTATTGAGCCTCCCTATAAATACGGGGACGTGCTTTTCTTCCTGAGCAATGAAACGGGGGATGCTTTTCATTCCTGCGTGCATCTGGCGGATGGCATTGTTTTCACCAAAAACGGTCGCAACCTCCTCTCACCCTGGGTGCTGATGAAGGTGGAGGACGTGCAGAAAATCTATCTGTATAAGGGGGATGGACGCATCCAGGGCTTCCGCCGAAAGGATCCTGTGCAATCCATCTCCCCGAGTCAATAGCAGCGGGTCTTCTCAGGGCAGCTCGACGATCACTTCGATCTCGACCAGTGCAGCCAGAGGCAGTGCGGCCACCTGTACGGTGGATCGGGCAGGCTTGTGGCCGCTGAAGGCTTCATCATAGAGGGCGTTGACCTTGGGAAAGTCGGCCATGCTTTGCAGGAAGACTGTGGCCTTGACCACGCGGGTGAGATCCAGCCCCTGACTGGCGAGCAGGGCTTTGATGTTGGCCAGCACCTGACGGGTCTGCCCCTCGACCTCTGTGGCTTCGATTTTGCCACTGGCGGGGTTGATGGGAATCTGGCCAGAGCAGAAAAGGAAGCCGTTGGCACGGACGGCTTGGGAATAGGGGCCGACGGCGGCTGGTACTTCGGGGGCGTTGTTGATGAGTTCCATGGTTGTCAGGGCAGGGGAGTTCTAGGCTTTTACCAGGCTGTCATAAAGCGCCTTGGTACGGTGGGCGATACTGGTCCAACTAAAGCGTTCCACAGCGCGTTTGCGGCCGGCTAAGGCCATGCTGCGGCGTTTTTCCGGGTCGGCCATCAGGGTGTTGATGCCTTCAGCCAGATCATGGGCAAAGGCGGCGGGATCCACGGCCTCAAAGGGACTTTCGGTCTGCTGGTCCAGGGGCACCAGGATGCCGGTTTCTCCAGGCACGACGACTTCTTTGATGCCGCCCACGGCGCTGGCCACCACGGCGGTTTCACAGGCCATCGCTTCTAGGTTGATGATGCCAAAGGGCTCGTAAATGGATGGGCAGCAGAAGACTTCTGCATGTGAATACATGGCGATCTTTTCCTGAACGGGCAGCATGGCCTGGATCCAGACGATGCCTTCGCGTTTCAACTGGGCCGCGGTCACGGCGGCCTGCATTTCGGCGGCGATTTCAGGGGTGTCTGGGGCACCGGCGCAGAGAACGATCTGAAAGCCCGGGTTCATCTGCTCAATCGCACGAACGAGGTGGATGATACCCTTCTGGCGCGTGATGCGGCCGACAAAGAGAACATAGGGTAGATCTGGATTCACCCCGTGCTTGCGCAGTACCTCGGGGGCCTCAATGCGGTGATACTCGTCAGGATCAATGCCGTTGTGGATGACGTGGATCTTATGCGGATCCAGCGGGAACATGCGCAGGAGATCGCATTTGGTTTCCTCGGAGACGGCGACAATGGCATCGGCCATTTCCAAGGCGGTCTTTTCCAGCCAGACGGTAAAGTCGTAGCCGCCACCGAGCTGCTCACGCTTCCAGGGGCGCAGGGGCTCCAGCGAGTGGACGGTGAGGACCATGGGAAGGCCGTAATTCAGCTTCGCCAAAATGCCGCCGAAATGGGAATACCAAGTGTGCAGATGCACCACTTGGGCGTCGATGTTGCGAGTATTGAAGTCCAGGCTGCGCTGGACGGCGCCAAAGACGGATTTCAAGTTAGGCGGGCTGGTCCAGCCTGCAGCATCCAGACCCGTGCCATGGACGGTCAGATTGGGCTGCGTGCTTTCCTGATCACCAAAGCAGCGCACTTCCACCTCCATCAGCTTGGCCAGCTCGCGCGTGAGGTATTCGACATGAACCCCGGCACCTCCGTAAATGTGGGGCGGGTATTCGTTGGTAAGGAAAAGGGACTTCATGTGGGCAGGCTGCCTTCTAGCCTATTCCTGCCCGCTGACGCAAGAGGAAGCACATGATTCGCGCAACCTGCCTGACTTCCCCCGCCATGATCCAAATGCGGCGGGGGACTGGGAATGTCCCTGCTACTATTTGAAGTGCTTGGCCGCAGCATTCAGGTGCGCGGCGTACTCTTCGGTGCGCATCTCCACACGTTCGCGGATGCTGCGTTCGCCGATGCCGTCGTGCTTGGTGGCGACGAGGGCCTTGAGGAGGTTGATCAGGTCGCGCACATCACTCATCATTACATACTCAGGAGCGATCTTTTTGTTCGCGTCCATGTTGTGGTAGTTGCCCAGGGGGATGGAGATGCCGGTGCTGCGGATGCCTGCGGCCTGCATGGCGGTGGCTTCACACGCTCCAGCGTCTAGCAGGCAGCGCTGAACGCGGATGCCCTGTTCCTTGGCGGTCGTCATCAGCACGGCGGTGCCTTCGCTATCGAAGATGGAAAGACGGTCACCCACACGGACGACGGGGCCACCGCTCATGACGGCACCATTGACCGGGCGGCTGGTTTCGATGGAAAGAAAAACGTCTTCGCTGCCGAAGGGCCACTTTTGGGCGATGTGCCAGGCACCGAGGAAGCCGACTTCTTCGGCACGGGTAAAGACGGCGTGGAAGGTGGTACTGAGATCCAGTGCGGCCAGTTCCCAGAAGGTGGCGACGATCACGGCGCAGCCGACGAGGTCATCACAAGCGGTCGCTTCGATCTTGTCATCGGTGATATTCGCCGGGAAAACCCAGGTGGCGATGTCGCCTTTGGGTTTGGCGCGCAGGCCGCGTTTCACGCCGGCCTCGACTTCTGGCTTGGGCACGCCTCCGAGGAATTCGAAATCATCCTTGCCTTTGCTGCCCGGGACCCGCACGAAAGCGGGGTGGTCCATGTGAGCACCCAACACCCAGGTGGGCTTGCTCTTGCTTTTGCCATTCTTGTAGGTGGCAATGAGGTTGCCATACTTGTCACGCTTGGTTTTGACGTGAGGGCAATCCTTCAGCAAAGCCTCGATCTCCGCACGGACATGGTATTCGTGGAAAGGAGCGGTGGGCTGCTTTAGAATTCGCTTGAGAATGGTTGTGAGGTTGGGCACTGCCATGTGTCCACCGTAACGACCTTTTCACAACCCACAAACGCCAAGGTGAAGAACCTCCGATATTTCTGCGAGACCGTTTTGGTCTCTTTTGCTGCCTGGGTGCTGCCCCGGCTGCCCCGTTCTGTCATTCTGGCCCTGACCAAAGGCGTCGGTTCTGCCGCTTACTGCCTGGACATCAAAGGCCGACAGACCGCCCTGGAAAATTTGAAGGTCGCTTTCCAAGACCAATACACTTTGGCCGAACGTCGGCGGATCGCCCGGCGGTCCTATCAAAATTTCGCCCGCACCTTCCTGGATCTTTTTTGGGCTTCCTCGCTCACTCCGACGACTTGGCAGCAACACATTACCATTCAGATGTGCGATGCGGAGGCGGAGGCACAGGCCCGCGAAACGGGTGGCGTGTGGGTGACTCCGCATTTTGGGAATTTCGAATTCGTCAGCCTTATCTGGGGCTTTCGGGGCATTCCGTTTACAGTGGTGGCGCAGGATTTTGCTAATCCGGCCCTGACGGCCATCTTTAAAAAGCTGCGGGAGCATTCTGGGCACAATGTCATCTCGCAGGAAAATGCGATGCTGAAGCTCATGAAGGCGCTGAAGCGCAAGGGGCATGCGGGACTGCTGACCGACCTGAATATCTCCCCAGGCAAGGCCTCCACTGCGATCCGTTGTTTTGGGCTGCTGACCTGTGTGCCGACGCTGCATGTACAACTGGCCATGCGTCTGGGACTTTCCATCATGACCGGAGTCTGCCTGCCCCTGCCAGACGGGCGCTATCAAGTTTCCATTTTCGAGGCGCTGCGACCTCAGCCTGAAGATGATGTCACGCTATTGACGCAACGTGTGTGGGACCATTTTGAAAAAGCCATCCGGGAAAATCCCGAATGCTGGCTTTGGATGTACAAACACTGGCGTTATCTGCCAGCGCGTGGCGACTTTCCCAGCTACCCGGCCTATGCGAAACCTTCGCGAAAGTTCACTGCCATGCTGGGGGAGATGGGGCTGGCAGAGGCACCGCCGCCTGCGGCATGATTCCGCCGTTGCGCATCCCGCCTTCCTTGCTACCCACTAGGCAATCCCAGATGACACAACTCTTCGAAATCCTCGGCCAGTTCGACCACGAAAGCGATTGCCAGAAGCTGCTTTACGCCCCTCTCCCCCAGAAGCTCACTTACCGTGAGACCACGGCTTACAAGGTGGATTTCGAAGGGGATGCGGCTGCTCTGGAGGCTTTTGTGAGCCAGGTGCTGCTGGACCCGATCAGCCAGACGATGCGCAACGGAGAGACCTCCGCCTTTGAGAAGGCCAGTTTCACCCTGGAATATGGGATGAAAGGTGGCGCGCTGGATCTGGAGAAGGAAATGATCCTGAACTACTACCGTGCGCTGGAAAATCCCGGCTTCCAGATCACGAAACTCACGCTTCGCAAGCGGGTCTATGTGTTTGGCGACAAGGCGGATTCCAAGCCTTTCGTTCGCGATATTTGCAACCCGGCCATCCACACCTGGGAAGTGCGGCAGGCTGCCTGACGCACCGCCATGCTGCGTTTTTCCTTTCTAGGGTTCCCGGTCAGCATCCAATGGATGTTTTGGCTCACCCTGGCGCTGCTGGGCGGGGTGTTTCGCGCCTCGGGGGATCCGGAAGCGATGCAGCGGGTGCTGGCCTGGGTGGTGGCAGGTTTTTTCTCGATCTTCATCCATGAGTTGGGGCATGCCCTGACCATGCGCCACTACGGCGCACGGCGGGTTGAAATTGTCCTTCACAGTTTCGGCGGCTACGCCATGCCGGATCGCTCCTTTGGCCGCAGCGAAAGTTTCTTTGTCAGTGCTGCGGGCCCTTTTCTTCAGATTGCAGCCGGGGTGGTGATGTGGTGGGTGAAGGATGCCTGGCAGCCGCAAAACCTGCTTGCGACTCATTTCATGAGTTCTTTCGTTCAGGTCAGCATTTCCTGGGCAGTGCTGAATCTTTTTCCCATCATCCCCCTCGATGGTGGCCGCATCATGCAGGCCCTGCTGGGACCACGGCGGCAGAAAACGGCGCTGATTGTCAGCATCATCTGCGCCGTGGGATTTGGCGTCGTCGCGGTGGCCTTTAGACAAGTTTTTATTGTTATCTTTTTTGCGCTCTTTGCCTTCAACAACTGGAAGGAATTGCAGGGTGAACGGCCGACGATGATGCCCTGAAACCTGGTCCAACCGTATCTTTACCGCCATGTCTGCTCTCGACGATCTCCTCACCTGCCTGCGTTTCCCCAGCGTCTCCACCGATTCCCGTCACAACGCCGATACCCGGGCCTGTGCGGATTGGCTGGTGGCCAAACTGACGGGCATGGGGCTGACGACGACATTGCACGAGACCCCGGGGCACCCGGTCATCGTGGCCAAAAACAAGCACATCGCTGGCCGCCGCACGGTCCTGCTGTATGGCCACTACGATGTGCAGCCTGCGGAGCCTTATGCGGAGTGGAAGTCACCTCCCTTTGAACCGACCATTCGCGACGGCGTCATCTTTTGCCGTGGGGCGACGGACAACAAGGGGCAGCTCATGGCCCACGTTTCCGGCCTGGCCGAAACTCTGGCAAAGCACGGGGATCTGCCAGTCAATCTGACCCTCCTTTTCGAAGGAGAGGAAGAGATCGGCAGCCCCAATTTGAAGCCTTTCCTGGAGGCTCATCGCGAAGAACTGGCCTGTGATGTGGTGGCCATTTCAGACACTGGCATGGTGGGGCCGGGCGTTGGAACATTCACTTATGGCCTGCGGGGCATTGCCTGCATGGAGGTGAAGGTGCATGGTCCCAGCATCGATCTGCACTCCGGTATTTTCGGCGGTGCCGTGGCGAATCCGGCCACCATCGCTGCACGTCTCGCTGCCACCCTGCATGATGAACAGGGGAAGGTGCTCATCCCTGGATTTTACGATGCTGTGAAGCCTCTGGCGGATTGGGAGCGCAGTGCCTGGGCGGAATTGGGCGATGGCGATGCCGAGACTCTTTCCCTCACCGGAGTGCCTGCACTCTTCGGCGAACCAGGATTCACGGAGCGTGAGCGGCGCTGGGCCAGGCCAACGGCGGAGGTCAATGGCATCGGGGGCGGTTACCAGGGAGAGGGCTCCAAGACCGTGATTCCGCGCGAGGCCTTTGTGAAGCTGTCCTTCCGTCTCGTGCCAGATCAAAATCCAGATGAGATCATGGATCTGGCCAGTGCCTATCTGAAATCGAAAGCACCTGCCAGCGTTCGCCTGGAGATCGTGCGCGGGCACACCGGCCAAGCCTACCTGATGGATCCTCAGGGTCCGCTGGGTAAGGCGGCCCAGCGCGCCTTGGCCAAGACTTTTGGAGGCAAGATCGCCCTCATTCGCGAAGGCGGCAGCATCCCGATCGTGCAAGCCTTCAAGGAAGTGCTGGGGGCTGATACGCTGCTGCTGGGGCTGGCTCTCCCTGACTGCCAGGCCCATGCCCCCAACGAGAACTTCCCGATTGCCAATTTTGAGGCCGGCATCCGCCTGAACCAGGTGTTGCTGGAGGAACTGGGCGCAGCCTGAGGCCGATCATTCACTGGGGACTACAGGTTTTCGAGCACGTAGTCCCAGGTGAATAGCACGGCCTGGGTCATGGCGGCACCGGCGGCGACATCCACCAGGGTGATGCGGTTCCAAAGTCGTTTGCCGCCTTCTGCGATTTCTTCCAGGGGCTGGGGAGGGAGGGTCAGGGCATCGGTCTGGGGCTGGCTGGAGGCCAAAGTGGCGTTCTCCAGGTCTTCTTCGGTATCGGCCACGATGCCGAGTTCACCTGCTAAGTTTAGGCGGTGAATGGCGGCGGCTGCGGCCACAAGCAGGAAGTATTCCGTGTGATATTCACGGTTGATCATCCAGCCAGAGATGAGGTAAGCGATGACAAGGATCATGATCGCCCGCCGACATCGTTCCTTGTCAGGGTCATCCCGGGTCATTCTAGCACCGACCAAAAGAGAGCGAATGGCCAGCCATAAAGGCAGCAAGTAGCAAAACAGGCCGTTGATGCCCAGATCCCCGCCGACTTGCACGTAGCTGGAGTGGGTGGCTTTGGTTTCCCACTGGCCTTGCCAGACGATGTGGCCAACGAACTGCTTCCAGCCATCGCCTTCAGATTTTGTTTTGGTCACGTTCCTGGCTAGTTCCCACACCATGAGGCGTCCTTGCACACCTTCATCGGCCTTCAGGTTGCTCATTTGCTCCATACGCGGAAGGAAGCTCAGGGCTGAGACGCCGATTGTCGCGGCCATGGCAAGGGCCAAAATCTGGATGGACTTGGGACGCCCAACGACAAAGATGAGGACAAAGAGCACCCCGCCTACCAGGAAGGCCCCTTTGGACTGAGTTTGATACACACAGAAGCAAGCCAGTGCTGTGCAGGCCGGGAAGACGATCAGTCGGCCGATCACTCCCTTTTTCCAAAAATAGAGGACGTAGCTCAGTGGCATCACGACAATGACCGAGTGGGCGAGCGCATTCGGATTGTTGTGCATCCAGGTGCCCAGGCTGAGACGGCCTTCATAATACATGGTCACGTCGGCAGCATTGGTCAGGTCCACTCCGAACAGGCTGCCAATGGCCATCGCTGCCACCCCCATGAGCATGAAATTCCAGCCTTTGATGTAGCCGAGAACACGCTCCCAACTGGTGAGGGAATGAACCGTGAAGGCATAAAAAACCACATAAGGCATGAACGCCTTCAGTGTGCCGCTGAAGTCGCCTGAATTCCACGAAACGTAGAGGTAGTAGACCAGGATGGCCCAGTCGTGCGGCGTCTTCAGGATACCCGGGGTGGCGCTGCGCCTTCTTGAGGTCGCAAAGCTGATGATCCACATCAGGATCATCGGCCGGATGATGTTGAAGCCTATGAGGGCAGGTATCCAGTCCTGAGGCCGGATGTAGTAAAGAAAGAGGAAAAACAGGGCCGTGCGGTATTCCATCAGGGGCAGTTCGGCTAAGGCATTGCCTGTAAATCTGGCAGCCTTCACAAACAAGCGCAATCTGGGCTGATCTGGCTAGAGGCAATGCTCGGAACAGCCTCCACATTTTTCTCATTAGGCTGGGACGGGGGAGACTTTATGGCCATTCGGCAAATGTTTACGGGCCTTTTCCCCTCCTTGACTTTGACCGGGTGGCCTTGATGGGTTTTCTCCACCATGCCCGTGACCTTCCTCCACAGTGCCGACTGGCAGATCGGCAAGCCTTTTGCCCGCATCGAAGATGAGCAAAAGCGTGCCCTGGTGCGGCAAGAGCGGCTGCTTGCCATTGGGCGTCTGGGGCAGGTGGTCCGAGACCACGGAGCCCGTTTTGTGGTGGTGGCTGGGGATGTATTTGACTCTCCCACCCCGGACAAAGGAACCGTTTCCGCGGCCTGTGCGGCCATCGGTGCTCTGGGGGTGCCTGTGTATGTCATACCTGGGAACCATGATCATGGCGGCCCTGGCAGCCTGTGGGAGCAGGCCTTTTTCCGGCAGGAATGCCAGGCCCTCGCCCCGAACCTCCATGTGCTGCTTCGGGCCGAACCTGTAGAACTGGAGGAAGTGGTGCTCCTGCCTTGCCCGTTGCTGCGCCAGCACGATGCCAGTGATACGACGGCCTGGCTACGGGGGGCAGACTTGTCGATTTTCGGCAGTAAACCGAGGCTGGTCATCGCCCATGGCAGCGTTCAGGACTTTGGCCCGGCGGGTGATGAGGAGGAGTCCTCTGACGCGGCGAATCGTCTGGACCTCGCCCGCCTACCTCTGGATGAGCTGGACTACATGGCCCTAGGGGACTGGCATGGGATGAAGGAAGTATCGCCCTCTGGAAAGTGCGCGGCGTGGTATTCAGGCACACCGGAGCCCGATCGCTTCCCGCGCGGAGTGGGGAACCTGCCTGGGCATGTACTTGTGGTTACGGTGGAAAGAGGCAGTCTTGCCAAGGTCGTGCCCGTGCCCACGGCACGCTTGGCTTGGCATGATGTGGAGTTTCACCTCTCTGATGATGAGGCTGTGGCACGCTTGAATGAAACACTCACGGCTGTTGTGCAGGGCAAAACTGGGCAGGATCTGCTGCGGCTCACGTTGCGTGGCAGTTTGGGTATTTCAGGCTGGACCCTGCTGGAGCAGGCCCTGGAAACCTGGCGGTCGCGCCTGCTGCGGTTGCGCCTTCATTCTGAAGTGGGAACCGCCCCGACAGAGGCCGAGATCAGTGCGCTGGTGAGCAGCAGCGAAGCTCCGCTGGCCGCTCGCGTTGCGGGAAGGCTGCTTCAGGAGACGAAATCCGCCGATGCGGTCTTGGCAGAAACCGCACGCCAGGGCCTGCGGGTGCTGCATGCAGCGCTAGGAAAGGTTTGAGGGGGCATTACTCTCGGTCCTTGGCTGAATTCGATGGCATTTCTTCCGCAGGAATGTCAGCATGATGTCTGATACATGACGTGGTATTTTAACAACGATGGTGTGGCCGACGGTCCCTATGAGGATGCGGCCATGGCTGCTTTGCTGGTGCAAAATCGCATCAAGGGGCACACACTCGTCTGGAAGGTGGGTGGTGAAGCCTGGCAGGAAATCGCTGCCCAGGCACCCAGTTGGTGGCAGCCAGTGACCGCTACACAAGCCGACGCCGTTGTGAATACAAGACCACCGATTACCCGAGGGCTGGTGCCCAATGCCCCGGTGGTGGAGGTTAAGCCCGCTGCCTCAGTTGGGTTCCTGAAGAAAATCTTTGGCTTCGGTGGTGGCAAAAAATAGCCCGCTTGGGTTCAAGCGGGCTACAAGGGAAGACGATCAGGAGCCGCCGAAGAAACCGCCGAGTTTGCGGATGCGTGTCGGGTGGCGCAGCTTGCGCAGGGCCTTAGCCTCGATTTGGCGGATGCGTTCGCGGGTGACCTGGAACTGTTTGCCCACTTCTTCCAGCGTGCGTCCGGCACCGTCCACCAGACCAAAGCGCTGTTCCAGCACCTCTCGTTCGCGGGGGTTGAGGGTATCCAGCACGTCACGCAGCTTGTCGCGCAGCAGGTTCATCGCGGTGAGCTCCATGGGGTCATGGGCTTCCTTGTCTTCGATGAAGTCGCCGAATTCGGTGTCGCCATCGCTGTCGCCCACTTTGGCCTGCATGGAGACAGGCTGCTGAGCCATGCGGAGAACGGCATTCACTCGTTCCACTGGGAGGTGGATTTCCTCTGCGATTTCTTCTGGAGTCGGGTCGCGGCCCAGTTCCTGGACGAGCTGTTTGTTCACCCGCATCAGCTTGTTGATCGTTTCGATCATGTGCACCGGAATGCGGATGGTGCGTGCCTGGTCGGCAATGCTGCGGGTTATGGCTTGGCGGATCCACCACGTGGCGTAGGTGGAGAACTTGTAGCCGCGCCGATATTCGAATTTTTCGACCGCACGCATGAGGCCCATGTTGCCTTCCTGAATGAGATCCAGGAAGGAAAGGCCGCGATTGGTGTACTTTTTGGCGATGGAGATGACCAGGCGCAAGTTGGCCTCGATCATCTCGGTCTTGGCGCGGGTGGACTCGGCCACACAACGGCGGGCATCGGCGGCGATCTGGCGATAGCCTTCGGTACTCTGCCAGGCCTGAAGCTGGAACTGGTGAAGGGCCTCAATGGCCATCTCGTTCTTTGGATGCTGGCGGATCTCGTGTTCCAACTGCTCCATCTCACGCAGCTTCAACTGGATGAGGGCGACGAAGTCTTCGTTGATCTTCTGTTTAAAGAAGAATTTCGCACAGAGCTTAAAGTAGGCTCCGCGGGCATTGTTGAAGGCTTCGCGGGAGCTGTCTTTTTTCTTCTCTGCGGCCTTGGTGTGGGCGGTGTAGAGATCGCTGCAGCGTTCGAAACTGTCTTTGGCCTGCTCCAGCAGCGGGGTCAGCTTTTTGAAATAGTTGTCACGCTCTTCAGCCTTGCGGTCAATGACCAGGCGGTCAAACCGCTCCAGGCCGTTGGCGAGACTTTCGGCGAACTGCAGGAAGTTGCGGGCGACAAAACCGACGTTTTGGAGGCAGCTCTGGAGGCTGATCTCGGCCTTCTCGATGCGTTTGGAAATCTGGATTTCCTGCTCGCGGGTGAGCAGGGGCACCTGGCCCATCTGGCGCAGGTACATGCGCACCGGGTCATCCAGGCTGTCCAGCTTGGTGTCGGCACGTTCGCTGGTGGCGGATTCTTCGGCCGCGCGGGCGAGAAGCTTCATCGCGGTCTGCCCGCTGAGGTCGCCCTCCTCCACGACGCGGATTTCCATCGCACGCAGTCGACTGATGACCTCGTCCATGAGGTCGGGCGTCACAATGCCAAGCGGCAGTGCTTCATTGACGTCGTCCCAGGTGAGGTGGTCCTGATCCTTGGCGAGAAGGATGAGGTTACGCAGCCGCGACTGGACCTCGGGCGCATTGATATCGTCATAGACGACCGTGGGTGCGCTCGGTGTAAAGCTAGTCTTTGGCGGACGTCCGCGTTTGCGTTTGATCGGCTGTCCATCCGGACCCACCACAGGCGTTTGGTTGGGCCGATCGTTCAAAGGATGAATGCGTGGACGTCCTCTGCCGCGTTTCTCCTCCTGGTCCGCATCCTTGGAAGAGGCGGCAGGTTTTGGGGGAGAGGCAGTCTTGGAGGAAGGGGACTTTCCGGGGGCTGGTTTTTTGGGGACGGCCATAGAGACGCCGTGAATTCCTAAGGGGGTAAGTTACAGCCCGGCGGATGGGCTCAGAACGGTGAATATCTTGGTGCCATCCATATGGTCAAGACATTCTTTGAATTGTCGGCAATGGGTGGCGCGGATTAAGGATAGAGGAGGTAACGCTGGCGGGCACTGCGGAAGGAGCTGATCCAGCCGCCCCAGCCGCCGACGATGCGGCTGGTGGGAACACCCTGCCGTAGGCTGCTGTAAAGAGATTCACTACCATAGACTTTGTGGAAAAGATTTAATTTGGAGCCGCTCATTCGGCCTAGCACCTTGCCTCCCGTCAGCCTGTTCAGCTCGCCGAGGAGCATAACGTCCAGGGCTGTCAGGTCGGCCTGGGCGCGTGGGGTGATGTTTAACCGCACGCCGCCGAACCCGTTGCGGGAATAAGGACTGAAGCTCACCCCGGGCATGTTCCAGCGCTGGCAGGCGGCCATCATGGCCTGGGGATTCACACCGCTGCCACCGGCATAACCAAAGGGATTTTCGGTGCCGATGCCGATGTCCACCGCCGAGCCGCCGCCCAGGATGCCGGTGGCGACATAGTATTGGGGAGAGGTGGCGTAGGGGATGTTGGGGGAGGTGCGGTACCAGCGCAGGCCGGTATCCTGCCAGACCATGTTGCGGCTCCAGCCCTGCATTTTTACCACGTTCAGGCGCGGGGCCTGGCTGATCCAGCCTTTGCTGGAGGTCATCATGGCCAGCTCACCCGCTGTCATGCCGTGCACGTAAGGCACCGGAATCTGGCCCACAAAAGATTTCCATTTCGCCTCCAGCGGCGGGCCTTCCACGCGCCAGCCACCCATGGGGTTGGGGCGGTCCAGCACGACGAAGTGTTTGCCATTTTCCGCACAGGCCTCCATGGCTACGGCCATGGTGCTGATGTAGGTGTAGCTGCGGCAGCCGATGTCCTGAAGGTCAAACACCAGCACATCGATGGGGGCCAGCATCTGCGGGGTAGGCTTCCGGGTGGGGCCGTAAAGAGAGTAAACTGTGAGGCCCGTCACGCTGTCCCGCCGGGTGCTGACGTGGATGCCGGCGCCGATGGTGCCATCAATCCCATGCTCGGGCGCATACAGGGCCGTGAGGGAGGAACCTAGCGCGCGCTGCATGACCACGCGGGTCATTTCACCCCGGCCATTGACACTGGTATGATTGGTAATCAGGCCCACACGTTTCCCTCGCAGGAGATCAAAGTTTCGCGAAGCCAGGAAATCGATGCCCAGCATGAACGGACCACCCTGCTGCATGGGCATGGGCTGCTGGGTTGGCATCATCTGGCACCCCGTGAGAAAGGCGGCACCGGAAAGAAGAAAGGAACGTCGTGAACCCATGCGGGCGACAGAGGCGGTGGCAGGTGCAACGGTCAAATGGAGAATGAAACAAGCTGCCACCTAGGGCTTGCAGAAGGCCCGATGTAGAAGCCAGGAAGCCAAGAAAAAAGCCACACCGTTGCGGGTGTGGCTTTTGAATCGGGCAGGTGGCGGATTACTCGCCAGGAAGAGGCTCGGTAGGCCAGGTTTCCACCCAAGGCAGGCCGTGCTCATTGAGGTCGGCCATGAAGGGATCTGGATTGAGCTGTTCGACGTTCCAAACGCCGGGCTGGCGGTACTCTTCGTTGGTGAGGAGCTGCTTCGCGGCGATCATGGCGGGCACACCGGTGGTGTAGCTGACGCCCTGGCTGTTCGTTTCCTTGTAGCAGTCTTCGTGGTCCTTGATGTTGTAAACGTAGTAGCGTTTGAACTCGCCATCCTTGCCCGTGCCTTCGATCCAGTTGCCAATGCAGGTCTTGCCTTTGGTATCCGCACCCAGGGTGCCTGGCTCAGGCAGCAAGGTCTTGAGGAATTCGATGGGGATGATCGGCACGCCTTTGTGGATCACGGGATCAATGCGGGTCATGCCCACGTTCACCAGCACTTCCATGTGCTTGATGTATTGATCGCCGAAGGTCATCCAGAATCGGGCGCGGCGGATGTCGAAATGGGTGGTCAGAGACTCCAACTCTTCATGGTAGAGGCAGTAGATGTTCTTGGGCCCGATGCCGTCCGGGAAGGGAAAACTGCGTTTGATTTCGAGCGGCTTGGTTTCCACCCAGGCACCGTTTTCCCAGTAGCGACCGTTGGCGGTGACTTCGCGGAGGTTGATTTCTGGATTGAAATTGGTGGCGAAGGCCTTGCCGTGATCACCCGCATTGCAGTCGAGGATGTCCAGCGTATCAATCTTGCTGAAGTGGTGCTTCAGCGCGTAGGCGGTGTAAACATTCGTCACGCCTGGGTCAAAGCCGCAGCCGAGCAGGGCGGTGAGGCCGGCAGCCTTGAATTTTTCCTGGTAGGCCCACTGCCAGTGGTACTCAAACTTGGCGACATCGCGAGGTTCGTAGTTCGCGGTGTCAATGTAATGCACACCAGCCTCAAGGCAGGCATCCATGATGGTGAGATCCTGGTAAGGAAGGGCCACATTGATGACGACCTTCGGTTGAAATTCCTTCAGCAGCTTCACCAGCTCCGGCACATTGTCCGCATCCACTGCGGCGGTCTGGATGGGGCGGCTCAATTCCGCCGCGATGCTGTCGCACTTGGATTTGGTGCGGGAGGCGAGCATGATCTCGCTAAACACGTCGGGGAGCTGAGCGCATTTGTGGGTGACCACGCGGCCAACGCCGCCTGCGCCGATGATGAGAACTTTTGCCATAGAGTCTGCAAGGGTGGCGGTGATGAAACGGGAGTCAAGCGACGCGGTGTGAAAGTAACTTTAGGACTCAAGGTGGGCCGCTGAGGGTTAGAAGTGGGCCGTTGGCGCTGTATTTTGATTTCCCAACCCACGTATCCACCTATCATTTCTCCCTTTCCCATGTTTTCTCTCGCTCATAAAACCGCTGTCATCACAGGTGCAGGCTCAGGCATCGGTCAGGCCATTGCTCTGCTTTTTGCCCGTCAGGGAGCCCATGTGGAGGTGCTGGATCTGAAACTGGAATCTGCTCAGGTGACCGTGGATCAAATCGTGGCGGAAGGCGGCAGCGCGCGGGCCATGGCCTGTGATGTGGGGGATCACGCTGGGGTGAAGAAGGTCTTTGATGAAATCAGCGTCCGCCGTCCACGGCTGGACATCCTGGTGAACAATGCGGGCATCGCTCACATTGGCACCGTCTTGACCACCACGGAGGCGGACATGGACCGGCTTTACCAGATCAACATCAAAGGGGTATTTAATTGTTCCCAGGCCGCCATTGAGAGAATGGTGGCCCAGGGCGGGGGTGTGGTGCTGAACATGTGCTCCATCGCTGCGGAGATGGGGCTGGCGGACCGTTTTGCCTACTCCATGACCAAGGGGGCTGTGCTGACCATGACCTACTCAATGGCCAAGGATTTCATCAAGCAGGGCATCCGCTGCAACTGCATCAACCCGGCCCGTGTGCACACGCCGTTTGTGGATGGCTATCTGGCCAAGACTTATCCGGGACAGGAAGCGGAAATGTTCCAAAAACTCAGCGAGGCCCAGCCCATCGGTCGCATGGCGCAGCCCTCCGAGATCGCCGCATTGGCTCTGTATCTGTGCAGCGACGAGGCGGGCTTCATCACCGGTAGCGCGTACCCCATTGACGGTGGCGCGGTGAACCTGAGGTGATGGATTTGACGGGATGATTTTTGACCAGGACCACCTGGGTGCGATGCTAAAACTGCTCATCGCTCCTGGGGGCTGGGAGGATGCGTGGCGGATTCGTTGCCAAGGTATTTTTTACCGTCTGGATTCAACGGCCTAGCGTGAGGGGATGAGTGAACATCCCATGTCTTTTCCCCCCGAGGCAGGATGGAACGAGGTCGAAGAAATATCTTCTTTGGCCGCCGACCCATACCCCCCGTCTTTCGCACCTGCTATCGAAGCACCCGCATCAGTTCAGAAACAGCCTCGTTTTAAGGCTCTTTGGCAGCGGATGGGGGGCGGCTCATTGCTGGTTTCCGTGGGCATTCACGCCGTCATCTTGGCCGTCGCTGGGTGGATGGTCTTGAGCGTGGCCCGCCCCGCCTCTCAGGTGGATTTCATCTCAGGGGGCGGTTCGAAAAGCGGTGCTGCGGCGGATCAGGCTTTGGAACATAAGGTGCAGCAAAGACGGCGGACGATGATGCAGCAAAAGCTGCCTAAACAACGCCTAGTTTCCACGAGCTTGAATTCGGCGATCACCCTGCCGGATGCACCTCCGGAGTTGCTGGACATTCCAGACTCCACTTCACTGCTGGGGAGCAAGGGCTCCCTGGGCCGTGGTATGGGGCTTTCCAGTGCTGGTTTTGGGACGGGAACAGGATCTGGAATCGGCCGTGGCAATATGCCGGGCATGACATTTCAGCCGATCTCCATGTTTGGCATGGAACTGAAAAACACCCGCAAAATCGCGGTGGTGATTGATGTCTCTCGTTCCATGACGCGATACCTACCTGCTGTGGTGAGTGAACTGGACAAAATCGCCCGCCAGAGCGTGCTGGTCATGCATTATGGCTGCGGCCTGCGGGAAGCCAAAGGACGTGTGGATGATAAGGTGCGGAAAGCCGAGGGAGAAGCCTTTGCAACGTTTTGGCAAAACTGGCAGGGCACAGCTTCCTTGCGCATGACTGAGGAGGAACGCCGTAAACTGAAGTATGATCCCGGGCAGCCCATGCCCCTGGCCCCGATCTACGAACGCCTGGCCAAAAGGCCTGGGACCTACTTCATCAACTTCAACGGAACCTCGCAAACCCAGGTGGCGCTGATGTCGAATGAGGTCCTGGATGCGGATACGATTTACTGGTTCGCCGATTTCCAGGATGCTGTTTCAGAAGAAGTGATGGGGGACGTGCTGCGTAAACTGAAGGGCCGCAAACAAAAGCTCTACATGCATGCGTCTTTGCGTGGCAAGGCCTTTGACCAAGTGCGTGAAGGGCTGGTGGTGCCGCTAGGTGGTGAAGTGATTGAGGCGCAGGTGGAAAAGTGAGCCCTGGGCTGGCTGAGAAGAACGATGTGTGGCCCTTGGTTTGCGGAGGGAGAAACATCTCGACAACTGGCCGCGTTTTCGTTTCTCTGCCCCAACGTATGAAACTGCCCTTCTTCCTCGCCTTTGCCCTCGCGGCTTCCTTTGCCAATGCTGAAAACTGGCCCAACTGGCGTGGCCCGAATCTGGACGGCTCCAGCCCGGAGAAAAATCTGCCCGCGAAGTTCAGCAAAACCGAAGGCGTGAAATGGGCCGTGGATGTGCCTGCCATCTCGGCCTCCGTGCCGGTGGTGTGGGGGGATAAAGTTTTCATCACGGCACCGATCGTGGATAAACAGCAGCTCGTGGGCCTGTGCTACGATGCGAAAACAGGCAAGGAGCTGTGGCGCAAGGTGGTCTCTGAAGGGGGACTGCAATGGGACAACAAGAGCAACCTCGCCAGCCCTTCATCCGTGACGGATGGGGAGCGTGTGGTGTTCCTGTTTGCGGATGCGGTAGCGGCCAGCTTTGACCTCGAAGGCAACCTCCAGTGGAAGCGCGATTTCAAGGAAACTCATGGTGCCTTTGCCACCCAGTGGACCTATGGCAGCAGCCCGATGATGGATGGAGGCAAGCTGTACATCCAGGTGTTGCAGCGCAATGAGACCTTTGAGTTTCAAGGTTTTCCCAAAGGCACTCCAGGCAAGGACATGACCAGCTACATCTTGGCCGTGGATCCTGCGACGGGCAAAGATGTGTGGAAACAACTGCGCAAAACCCCTGCGGAAGTGGAATCTCTGGAAGCCTTCAGCTCGCCTGTTTTCACCACGCATGCTGGCAAACGAGTGATGCTGATTTCTGGTGGTGACACGCTGACTTTGCACGATGCGGCTACGGGCGCTGAATACGCACGGCTGGCTACCTGGAACCTCGCAGGTGAAGGGTATAACAAATTCTTCCGTCTCGTGCCTTCGCCTGTCGTGGGTGATGGCATCGCGCTCGTCTGCGCGCCGAAAAACTCCCCGGTGTTTGCCATGCCGCTGGACAGCAAGGGCCAGGACGTGCCGCCGCTGTGGACCAGCAATCCGAAGGAAGTGACCACGGATGTTTCCACGCCCGCCTTCTATGAAGGCAGCTTTTACGTTCTGGACAGTGGCCGCCGCACGGTGAGTCGTGTGGAGCCGAAGACGGGCAAGGTGATCTGGACCGGTGAAACCGGCAGCAAGGCCAAGTTTGAGAGCAGCCCTACCGTGGCCGATGGCAAGATCTACATGACCAATTTCTGGGGCGAGGTCTATGTGGTCAAAGCGGGCGGTGACAGCTTCGAGCTTCTGAGCATGAATGAAATGGGCAATGGCAGCAAACCGAATGGCGACGCCGCAAGCTGCCGCAGCAGCATCGCCGCTGCCAATGGCTGCCTCTTCATCCGCACCCAGGACAAGCTGTACTGCGTGGGCCAGTGAGGTGTGGGAGCGATTCTGACACACTCCTTACAAGCCTCTTACCGGGAGCTGACGCATCTGAAAATGGATCGGTTATGATCACTGCACATTGAGGAACGCAAAGGCGGACTCAGTAACGAATTTCAGATAGTGGGTTGTCTTCTGGCTGTTGGTAACCTTCGAAAAATTTCAGGGCGGACCGAGTGGTCCGCCCTGATTTTTTTGGTGTGCAGCACCTGCTTTTCAAAAGCTAGGCAGGCAGGAGTGCCAGCTTCACTTTTACCGGATCAGGCCGCGGGCGATGATGGCATCCACCGGATTGAAGTCGTCAGTGAAGACTTGGCCATCGGTGGGAAGATACTGGGCCGGAACGTGGGTGCGCAGGATGCGGGCCTGCCAGGTGTTGTCGGGGAAGTGTTGGTCCAGGATCAGCTTGGAAAGGTCGTGATGAGAGGCCAGGACGATGACGTTCTGGGAGGTGGTACGATTGCCTTGAACGGCGAAGACTTGGAGGTGGGGGAACACTTCTTTCAGGGTGGCCAGCATGCCAGCGAGGAGCTCCGATTTCTCCCCCTGCACAGCGGAGATGACGTTCATGGTGTAAACGCCTTCCGGGGTGAGGTGATCTGAGATGAGCTGGAAAAATTCCTTGGTGGTGAGGTGGGCAGGGATGGCCTGCATGCCATTGTAAGCATCGCCAAAGATGAGGTCCCATTTTTTATCGCCGCTGGTGCGCAGGTAATGGCGGGCATCACCTGCCGAGGCTTTGACGCGTGGGTATTCATCCAGCTTGAAAAACTGGCGGCCGGTTTCGATCACGGCAGGGTCCAGTTCGGCCACATCCACCGTGGCTTCGGGGAAGGTGCGCGAGACTTCCTCCGGCATGCCAAAGGCACCAGCACCGATGAAGAGGGCACTCTGGATGGGCCGTTCTTGTAACATGGCCAGCCGCCAGTAGTGCTGGTAGGCCAGGATGAGATCTCCTGTGTCCGGGTTCATGCCGCCTTCGTGGGTGGAGTCCAGCTTCAGCAAGCGGCGGCGGTGCGGGCTCACGCCTTCCTCCGTCACCTGGATGCGGTGGTAAAAGGATTCGTGCTCGTAAATGACTCCTTGGGCCGGTGTGGGGGTGGAGAGCGAGCCAATGAGGGCGGCGATGACTCCTGCGACTAGAACCTTGGCCGATTGCGCGCTGCCTTTTCCGGTGAGAAAGAAGGCCACTAGAGCCAGGGCCAGCAACAGCACGGCGGTGCCGACGAAGATGCTGCGTACACCGAAATTCCCGAGCAGGAAAAAGCCCGAGAGGAAGGTGCCGACAAAGCTACCCAGCGAACCGAGCATGCTGATGGTGCCTGCGGCCCCGCCGATGTGGCTGTCCTGAGACGTGAGGCTGTAAAGACGCACTGCAGCGGGTGAAATGGCACCGAGCAGGGCCCCCGGCACGGCCAGGAGGAAAAGTGAAAACATAACGGGGCCATCAATGAGGCCGCCTTTGGCAAAAGCTGGGCCGAACCAGGTGCTGAGCGCCGGGATGAAAAAAGTCAGTACGGCCACGCCTGCCAGCAGCCAGCCCAGGACATCCAGCCCTGCCCGTTTATCTGCCAGTCGCCCACCCATGTAACCGCCGACACTGAAAGCGATGAGGATGACGCCGATGAGGGCCGTCCAGGTATAGACGCTGTTGCCGAACAGCGGTGAAAGCAGCCGTGCGGCGCTGATTTCGATGACCATCATGGAAGCTCCAGAAAAGAAGCAGGCAGCGCCCAAGAAAAGCCGGGTGGGACGAAGGCGGTCGGTGTTTCCCTGCGGGGAGGATGAGGCGGGCGTGGGGGCTTTGGACATCAGCGGGAAAAGTGTGTGCCGCCAGTATTCAGTGCTGCGGGATTGGCTGGCAAGATGAGATTCTCAACAGCCTCGGCAAAGTGGCCTGGGCTTTTCCCGTCACGACCTCAGTCGTTGTAGAAAACCAGGCTGGCGATCTTCCAGCCTTCGGGTGTCTTGACGAGCGTGAAGTAGTCGGTGCCCGTCACGATTTCACGGCCTTTGGTCAGCTTCCACCTGACGGCAGCCTGGGCCACACGGGTATCGCCGGAGATTTTCATGTCGGTGGGCACCTCGATCATGGGTTCGGGCGAGCGTTCATGCCCGAGCTTTTGACCGTGGATGAAATCCGTGAGGCCTTGGCTGTCGGTCTGGCCTTTGGCCCCGACGAAACTGATGCGGGCTGTGGGGTGAAAGCAGGCCTGGTAACCGGTCATGTCCTTCGCAGACCAGGTGGAAAAATAACGCTGCAGGAAGGATTCGATCTCGGGCTGGTCTGCGGGGGCCGCCGGGCTGCAAGCAGTGAGCAGCAAGCTGAGCCAAAGAGCAGAGAGGAAACGCATGGCCGTGGGGGCTTATTCCTCCACCTGCTCTTCAGGCACGCCCATGAGCGAAAGCAGGCGGTTGAGATCTTCGACTCCGTAGTAATCAATCTCGATGTGGCCTTTCTTCTCGGCATGACGCACGGAGACATTCGTCGTCAGGTGGTGCATGAGGCGCTGCTCCACAGAATCGATGGCGCTGTTGACTTCATTGTCGCCCAGCACCGGTTTTGGCGGTGGCGGGTTAAGGATGCCGCTGGCCAGCTTTTCAGCAGCACGGACGGTGAGGCCTTTTTTGACAATCTCGTCTGCGGCACGTTCCTGGTTTTCGGCATCCTTCAGGGTCAGCAGGACTTTGGCGTGGCCGGTGCTTAGCTTGCCAGTAGAGAGGAGATTCTGGACAGGGGAGGCGAGATCCAGCAGGCGCATGGTGTTGGCCACCGTGGCGCGGTTTTTACCCACACGCTGAGCGATGTCTTCCTGGCGCATAGAGAAGTCCTTGGCGAGGCGCTCATAAGCGCGGGCTTCTTCAATGGGGTTGAGGTCTTCGCGCTGCAGGTTTTCGATCAGCGCCATCTCCAGCACGTCTTTGTCAGACGCTTCACGGACGATGACCGGTACTTCCTTGAGACCGAGTTCACGGGAGGCGCGGAAACGGCGCTCACCCGCGATGAGTTCCAGCTTGCCGTTCACCTGACGGACAATCAGCGGCTGGATGATGCCATGCTCCTTGATGGACTCCATCAATTCTGCCAACTGCTCCTGCACGAATTCCTTGCGAGGCTGGAGGGGGCTGGGGACGATCTGTTCCAGACCGACGCGATTGACCACATCCCCAGGCGCAGGCTGGGCCAGGGCTGGCGGACGCAATGAGCTGCCCCCGGCCGGTTGTGCCGAGATCAGTGCTCCGAGTCCTTTTCCGAGTGCTGGTTTTGCCATAAGGGGTCGAGGTTAAAGACTCAGCCCCCGATGGCAAATGAGTTTTAGCTCTGATTAACCCTGTTCTTGTCAGAAAATGCTGACTTACCTCAAGGTTCTAGCCCTGGAGTGGAGGCGTAAATTCACCGACGGCGTGCGCAATCGCCTGGGATGGGGCCGTATTTACTCATCATCTCGGGCGCTGAGACCGGAACCGCTGAGCAAGATGCGGAAACCGACATCGGCCTCGCGGGCGGCAGGGGAGACCTTGCGGCGGTAGGAGGCAAGGAGCTGTTGGCGCTCCGAGGTGGTGAAGGCTGCTCCGCGGGCGACGCCTTCGGGGCTTGCGGCATCCCAGGGATCGGAAACCCATTCCCAGACGTTGCCCGAAAGGTCAAAAAGGCCACGGCTATCCGCGCGCAAGCTGGCCACAGGGGCCAGGGCGGCGGAGCCATCGTCGTAACCGAGCACAGATTTTTTGCCGGTGGGGTCAGCCGATTTGTCGAACAGGTTGGCGACTTTGGTCGTTGGGGCGGCGGTGAATCCCCAGGGGTAGATGCCTTCGATGCGGTTGCTGCGGTCGGCCGGAGTGGCTCCGACTTCACGGGGCAGGTAGGCGGCCATGCTCCATTCATCGTCGGTGGGCAGGCGGTACTCCTGGTCGGGCTCCAGCAGGCCTTTGCCACGCTCACGATCCGTCAGCCAGCGGCAGAATTGCTCGGCCTCGGCCCGGGTGATGTGGGTGACGGGCAGATTGGGGTCTGTATCCAGTACGCGACCTTCGACGGGTGGCAGATTGGCGCTGCGGGCGAATTCGGCGAAGTCTTTTCGCCGTGTCTCGATGGTGGCCAGCATGGCGCGGCCCATGGGCACCATTTTGATGTCCAGGCTGTTTTCCCAGGCCTTGCCAAAGACGACTGAGCCGGTGGCCTTGAGACGCAGGTTAAAGCTCATGGCCTGGCCTTCTTTGAGGTTGCCTCGGGCGAACTCGCTTTTGTAGCCCGGGAGCCGGATTTCGTAATCGAACTTGTCTGCCCGGACCCGTGCCAGTTGCAGCGGGGTGCGGCCCACGGATTGTTCACCATCAAATACTTCGGCTCCACGGGGTGTGCTGTCCAGGCTGATGCGGCCATACGGCACTCGCACGATTTCCGTGCGGACGGCATGCCAGTCGGAGCGGGTGGTGGTGCCTTTCTGCGGCGGGATGTTGGCCACGCGCCAGGCGTATTCGTGCTCAATGTCCAGGCGGCCGCTCTGGCGGTCGCGCGTGGTCATCCAGTCACAAAAGGCATCGGCATCCGCATCCTGAATCATGACACAGTTCAGTGTCTTTTTGTCTGGAGTGACAAACTGCACCACGCCGAATTCGGCAGGGCGCTGGGTGGCATTCTGGAACTCGAGGAAAAGGGTGACCTCCACGGGCAGGTCGGCAATATGGCGGTCCTTGCTGAAGGTGAACCACTGGCGATGGATGTTCTGCCAGGGGCGGCCTTTCTGCGGCGGCTGGGGCAGCGGTGGGGCGGCCTTGATCGGCAGTGGCAGCTCGTAGGCCCATTCTTTTTGGTATTTGGCCGCCGTGATTCCAGCCCCTGTGAGGGCAGAGCCCACCAGGGTGAAAACGGCGGCCCTGCTGAAGCGGCGGAAAAAGGTTTCAGGCCGTTTCTCACCTACCCTTTGCAGGGCTTCGGCAAATTCGCCTGCCGTTTGAAAGCGCTCCTTCAGATCTGGGGCGCAGGCTTTGCAGATGACTCGGTTTAGGTCCAGCCAGAAGGGCCACTCGTCGTCGCCGAGATTGATTGGGACCTCCGGGAATTCCATGCGGTCTTTCCCGCTGCTCATCTCATAGAGCACTTTGCCGAGGCTGTAGATATCGGCCTGGGCTGTGCCTGGACCCTCAGGCGGGACAAAGCCCTCCGTGCCGACGAAGGTGCGCTCACCAAACCCGGCCACGAGGCCGATGTCGGCCAGCTTGCAGACGCCGCCGCAGAAAATGATGTTGGAGGGCTTGATGTCGCGGTGGGTCAGGCCGCGGTTGTGCATGTAGTAGAGCGCATCGGCCAGATAGACTCCGGCATCCCGGCAGAAGATCAGGTCCAGTCGGCCATGTCTCTTCATGTCGGTGCCCAGCGTGCGGGGGACGTAGGTGTGTACGCTTTCGAAGTTCGGGCCTTCTTCTGCGTCGTCCGCCAGCTCCATCACGCAGTAGTAAAAGCCGCGGTCTTCATTCCAGCCGACGTGCAGGATGTGGACCATGCAGGGATGGCCACGGGAGATGGGCTCGAACTGCTGGATGCCCAGGAACTCGCGATGAAAGGTGCGGGTGAGTTCGAAGTCCTCACGCCAGACGATCTTCACGGCGCGATAGGCCCCGGTGACACTTTGCGCCAGCCAGACTTCGCCATAGGCCCCGGAGCCGATGCGTTTGATCAGCGTGTAGTCGGGAATGAGGATGTCATCCCGGTGGGAGGGCGGGCCGTCCTTGTCCCGGGGACCTCGGGGGCCACGCGGAGGGGCGGGGAGCTGAATGCCTGCCTGCGAGTCCGCAGGGGACGCTTCCTCATCACCGGAGGGACCCGGTGGGGGGAAGGGGACAGAGCCTGGTCGAGACATTCAGATTTAAAAACGATACGTGCCATTCTCCCAAGACTCAATCTTTGCCTGAGGGAACCGTGCAAAATCACGCACGACGCCAGCGGGCCAGCAGCAGGAGCAGCCAGCCCAGCATCATGAAGACCCCGCCAAAGGGGGTGACATAAACCAGCCATTTTGTCTGCGTGACTGCATGCAGATACAGAGAGCCGCTGAACAGAAGCACGCCAGCAAACAGAAAGTTCCAGGCCCAGGTGCCGCGTTTGCCTCCAGCCGCACCTGCCAGGGCCAGGGTGGCAAGGAGGATGGCATGCGGCAGGTGGTAGCTGACACCCGTCTTCCAGTTTTCCAAGGTGCCTGCGGCGAGCATGGCATCATGGAGCTTTCCATGGGCACCCGATGCACCCAGCCAGATGGAGGTGAGCCCCAGGAAGGCGGAGAGCCGGAAACGTAGCGTGTCTGGTTGCATGGCCACCACGGGAGACGGGCGTTTGGGAAATGCAAATCAAGAAAACAAAACCGCCCCAGAAGCTCAAGGCTCTGGGGCGGTGGCAAGTGGCGGTCTGGCCTCACCGATTAGCGGCCAAAGAAGAAGCTGGCGGCAGCGCGGTGGTGTGGCGGGATGGGGAAGCTCGGGCGACGGCTGCTGTGGTGGTACCCGTGACTGTGGCCATGATGGGTGGAGCGTGAGTAGCAACTGCGGCAGGAGCTGTGGCTGCTGTGCTGGGTCACCCAATGGCCGATGGGATGACCGTAGCGGTCATAGCCGCAGATCTGGTAGACGGAGTAGATCGGTGCCCCACATGGGTGGTAGCTGACGATGCGGCGGTCATTGTGACAGTAGTCCCGGGCGCTCGATTCCGTGGGGGTGATAAAGCCGATACCGGTGACAACAGCGAGGATGGCGATGATCTTTTTCATAGTGATGAACTTGAGTTCAGTGCTTCTGACTGGATGGCCGAAAAACTTATTCAGGCCGCCGTTAATTTTTTTGAGAGGTCATCTTTCCAGCCTGGGGCGGGCATTGGGGCTTGTGATCCGTTGGCGTTGAAAATCTCGCATGAGTCCGGCGAACCCATCGTCTGGCATGAATAAGATTCCGTTTTCACCCCAAGATTATTTATCAAACTATTTGTTAGGTTGCGCCGTTTTGGCTTCCCCGTTCATGTCCTTGGGGAGGGGGCGGGAATGATCGCGTGGGTGTTTCTGGTTTATCTCGGGGTGTGGCTGCTGCCTGTCTGGCTGCCTGTTCTCGTGGGTGTCCTGATGCCGGGATTGCGCACAGGGCCTCGAGCGGTTCTCGTCCTTTCTGGCCTGCTCACTGGCCTTTATGCATCAGGAAGACGGGTTGAGGGTGTGGCAGTGGACCTTTCCAGCTTGGTCGCCGGGCATGTTTCCACCCTGGTTTTGTCGGCCTGCCTGATCCTTACAGGTCTCTGTTTCATCATCGTGCATCGTCATGTCCGTGACCGAAAAACCTGCACTCCAGCCGGCGTTTTGAGCCTGGTGTTTTTGTCTGCCACAGTGCCGGTTTGGTGGCGGCTGCTTGGCCTGTGAGGGCATTAAAAAAGCGGTGCTCCTGACAGGCAGGGGCACCGCTTCTGAAAAGGAGTTAACCTCAGTTTTCGAATTTCTTCACCAGCAGGGCGGAGTTGTGACCGCCGAAACCGAAGCTGTTGCTCAGCGCGGCATTCACCTTGGCAGCACGGGCTGTGTTGGCCACGATATCCACGTCCACTTCAGGGTCCAGGTTTTCCACGTTGATGGTCGGAGGGACGATCTGGTCACGGATGGCCAGGATACAGGCGGCGAGTTCGATGCCGCCCGCAGCGCCTAACAAGTGACCTGTCATGGACTTCGTGCCGGAGACGAGGAGGCCCTTCTGAGCGTATTCGCCGAAGGTGCGCTTGATGGCCCGCAGTTCGCACATGTCACCCACCGGGGTGGAGGTGGCATGCGCATTCACATACTGCACATCGGTCGGGTTCATCTTCGCATGGCGGAAGGCCATCTCCATGCACTTGGAGGCACCGAGACCTTCGGGATGCGGGGCGGTGAGGTGGTAGGCATCCGCCGTGACGCCGTAACCGGCGAGCTCAGCATAGATGGTGGCACCGCGTTTTTTGGCGTGCTCCAGTTCTTCAATGACGACCACGCCGGCACCTTCACCCATGACAAAACCATCGCGGCCGGTATCCCACGGACGGGAGGCGCGCTCAGGGTCGTCATTGCGCATGGACAGGGCCTTCATGTTGGCAAAGCCAGACAAGCCGCAGGGACGGATGGAGGCCTCAGAACCACCGCAAACGATGGCATCGGCATCGCCGAATTTGATGATGCGCCAGGCTTCGCCAATGTTGTTGTTGGAGGTGGCGCAGGCGGTGGTGATGCACATGTTCGGCCCCATGAAACCAAACTCAGTCGCGATCATGCCGGTGGCGATGTTCGTGATCATCATCGGGATGAGAAACGGGGAGACGCGATTCGGGCCTTTGTTCAAAAGGATCTCATACTGCGTTTCGATGGTGCTCAGACCACCGATGCCGCTGCCGACCATGACACCGATGCGGTGTGGGTCCAGGCTGTCGGGGTTGAGACCGCTGTCCTTGACGGCCATCTTGGAGGCGGCCATGGCGAGCTGGAAAAAGCGGTCAGCACGGCGGGCTTCCTTATGATTGTTGAAGTAAGGGGTGGGATCGAAGTCCACCACCTCACCCGCGATTTTGCAATCATAGTTGGTGGTGTCCATGCTCTGGATGCGGCGAATGCCGCTCTTTCCAGCCTGGAGATTTTTCCAGAAATCGTCCTTGTTGTTCCCCAGGGGAGAAACAGTTCCGATTCCAGTGATAACGACGCGACGTTCGGTCATGTTGGGCAGTTGATGGGGTGAGTTGGAGTGCTCAGAGAACACGCTTTGCCCATGGGGGCAAGAGATTTCAATGGCTGCAATTCCTGGTACTGATACAGCGGATTACGACGCAAACCGCCCTCCAGACGGCTGAGAACGGGGTGAAGAGGAGGGCCCCCGTTGGGGCAAATGCCTGCTTTTTTCACTGGAGTCTATTTTTGTTAGGGCCGCCGAGACGGATCGCCACAAAAAACAGGCGGAGCCTGGGCTCCGCCTGTGGGTGAGTGCGTTTTCACATGGAAAACGCGAATGGCTCGAAAGAGATTATTTCTCCTCTTTGCCGTTCAGGTTCTTGGTGCTGGCATTTGTGCTGCCCGTGGTGCTGCCTGCGGTGCCAGGTCCGGTGCCGTTTTTACCCACACCGGTAGAACTGCTGGCATCGCGCGTTGCCTCAATATTGGCGGGACGGGCGGCGGCAAATTCCTCAATGCTGAGGCTTGCGTCCGCATTCACGTCCAGTTCCTTAAAACGAATCTCTTTATTGGGAGATTCTTGGGGCTTGGCATCGTTGTTCTTGCCGGTGATACCACCGGTGCTGCCGGTGGTGCTGCCTGCGGTGCCTGGGCCCGTGCCGTTCTTGCCCACACCGGTGGAACTGCTGGCATCGCGTGCAGGGTTGGCTTCGGCTTCCGAGTAGGAAGCGAACTCCAGGATGCTGATCAGCCGGTCTTTGTTGGTATCGAGTTTTTCGAATTGCTCCAACACACCTTTGGGGAGTTTTGCCGCGTCATCGACACGGGATGGATCGGCAGTCGCCGTGGCTGCCGCGTCTTTGGTATCGACCTTTTTTTCCTCGGTCGCCGTCGGAGTTGCAGCCTTGGCTGGCTGCCCGGCAGGAGCCTGAGCCAGCATCAGAGACGGGGCTAAAAACAGGCCAGCAGCGGCCAAGGGGAGATAGGATGATTTTTTCATGGGTTTCTTAAATGGAAGGTTTTTGGGTTTGGATGTTTCCCGCAGCCTTGCGTCAGTTGTATGCAAGCGGCCTGAGCCCGCTGCGGGTCCAAGTGAAATTCGTCCCCCATGCACGAAACGGCCCCCTTGCCGTCAAGAAAGTCCATTCAGTTCTCGATCTGTCGGTCTCGCTGTGATGCCCAATTTTTACATACCTTTGGTTAATAGGTAATGCTTCGGCTTCCCATGGCGCTGTTTGTTCGTCAGCGGTGGCAGGTCCAGGTGAAAGAGATGGCGCAGGGTTTTGTCGTGCTGCTTCAGGGCTCGGCGTGCCTCTTCTTGCAAGGCCAGCCAGCGCCGCCATGGATGGGCGGGGGCGTGAGTGATGTGGCGGAGCAGGCTCAACCATTCCACGTAGGCGCGGGAGATGTCGCCCTCGGCCACTTCCTGGCGCAGCTCGCGGGTGCCGGGGCGTTCCGGGTGCAGGAGGGTATCCAGCAGTTCGGCAGCGCCTTCGCCATAGTCCAGCGGCAGGCCATTTTCCAGGTAACCGGGATGATTGATGAAGCCGTACGTATTCCGGCAGGCAGCGCCGAGCCGTTCAGATCCGCAGGCCACGGGCAGATCAAATTTGGTGCCGCTGCGCAGGTTGGCCATGTGAGGGATGATTTCATCCACGGGGTAACCTTCATCCTCCAAAGCGGCCGCGATGGCCAAACCTTCGCCTCCTTGGAAGAAGGAGAAGATTTCGCCCCGCCGAGTCGGCGTGCCAGCTTCATCAATGAGGCCCAGCGAGCGCCAAGCGTGAATTGGGGAGCCGGGCCGCGGTTGACGATCTGTGGCTGTGGTGGCCGTTTCATCCACGTGAACACCGGTGTCATTTTTCACCACTATGGTGCGCTCCCGGGGCTGAAACAGCGGGCGGTCATGGGAATCGTGATACACCGGCACTTCGACCTCGCCGAGGTCAAAGATGGCGAAGACGAGGCCTTCCTTGGCGACGGTGCCGGTGAGGCGCGGGAGTGCCTCGGCAAAGACATCGCCGTTTTGACCTTCCAACAGAGTAGCTGCGAGGGCAGGGGAGTGCAGGATCTCGATCTCCTCCAATGGTACCGATTCCACTTGGCGTGGCAGTTTCAGCAGCTTGCGCAGGCTTTTTGTGGGGCGCAGATTTTCCGGGGTTTCCTCCAAAGGCTGCCCCAGGGGAATCTCAACGCCATAGCGATCTTTTCCGATTTTTCCCACCCGCCCAATGCCGTGGGCAAAGCGCGCCACGAAACCAGGGATGCTCAGCGCGGGGCCGATTTTGTCCACGCTCGCCAGCCAGGCGCTGCCTAACGGTAAGCGTTGCAAGGGGGTGTTGGCGCGGCGTTCCCACGCACCTTTGGAATTGAGGATCTGCTTCTCCGTCGCCTCCAGGCCAAAGAGCGCCTTTTCCGTCTTGGGTGAATGCATGGTCTCCGGAGCATTTTCTTCCAGGCCTAACAATGGCGGGGCCTTGGCATACAGGCGGCCTGCGAAGTGTTCCGCCGCCTGAAACGTGTAGGCCCCAGTCTGGGAGGCGTGCTTCATGACGCGGAGGAAAATGGGCCATGCGAGAAGCTCGCCACGGTGCAGGCGAGCGGGCCGGGCATCCATCAGCGTGGGACTCTGGCGGGTGGTGACGACGAAGCCTTTTTCATCCAGGCCCCGGCGGCCTGCTCGGCCATACATTTGCAGCAGTTCATCCGGGGTCAGTTTGTGCTCAGCCTTGCCATCGTGAAAAGTGGTGGCGGCCACATGTACACTGCGGACGGAGAAATTGATGCCGGCGGAAAGGCCCATGGTGGCCACGATGACCCGGAGTTGCCCGGCTTTGGCTAGGGGCTCGATGACACCTGCCCTGGCGGCATAAGATAGGCCGCTGTGGTGGAAGGCGATGCGTTTTTCCAATAGGGCCGTGAGGTCCTTGCCACACACCGCGCGTTGCTCATGGGTGAGATCCAGAGATTCGCCATGAGGGAGATCTGCCGCCAGCCTGCGGGCGATGGATTCCGCCTCTTTCCGCCGAGGAGAAAATATCAGGAGTGGGGCGAGATCTGCCAGCATCACAGCGGCGGCGAACTTGGGCCAAAAGTGCTCAAAGTGCCGCGCCATCCGCTGGGGTAGGGCTTCCCAGGGGGCCTCCTCCAGTGGCACGGGACGTTCTTTGGTCTGCACCACCTCGGCAGAGCGGCCCAGGCGTCGCAGCCAAGTCACGATGTCGTCCGGATTGGCTACGGAGCCGCTCAAAAGCAGGAGGCGTGTCTCCGCCGGGGCCAGGGCGATGGCGGCCTCGTAATGACTGCCCCGGGCGGAATCCGCGATCATTTGATACTCATCAATGACCAGCATGGCTGGGCCTTCGCCCCGAACGAGGCGCTCGAGCTGGGTTTCCAGCGTGGCCACCACCACCGGCGCGCCGACGTTTTCAGACACATCTCCCGTGGCGATGCCGACATCCCATTTGGCTTCTTTCCACTCGGCGTATTTATCATTGGCCAGGGCGCGGGTGGGCACGGTGTAAACGGCCTGGCCCTGGAGCGATCGCGACTGATGCAGCAGTTCGAAAATGTAAGTTTTCCCCGCTCCCGTGGGTGCGCTGACCACCACATCCGTGCCATCGCGCAGCAGGTTGACGGCCTGATGCTGCCAGAGATCAGGGAGCTTGAGGGTGTTCAAGGAAGGAAGCATTGGAAGACGCGTCTGTTCTGGTTACGAACGGGAAGCTGCGGGCGCAAGAAATGGATGCCTCTCCCGCGATCATTCTGCGTTCTTGAGACTGGCTGCGCTCTCAAGGGTTTGAATTGCTCGTCACCAGATTTTCAAGGGGTAATGACGCGCGATGCCTTCATAATCCCGATCCTGATGAAGCAGGTGGGCATCTTGAAGAATGGCAGTGGCTGCAATCAGGCAGTCCATCGTGCTACGAATCGTGAGTCCTTTTGCCCGACACCCACGATAAATTTCAGCCGCATATTCATAGACCGCCCGATCCATGATGAGGTATTCGGGTAGCTCAAAGAGCTTGGCTATCTTCCTATGATCCTTGTCACTGCGAATGCCCTGCAAGACCTCTGTCACGATGGGGCCGCAGAGACAAATATCGGCCTCCAGTTCGATGAGCCGATGCAATTTAAGCCCGGTTTCATCGGTGGTATCACGAAAGAAACTGATCCAGGCACTGGTGTCCGGGAGGATCTTAAAACTCACGGGTTTTTCTCGTTTCGTTTAAATCTCCACTCCAAGTCACCTTGCCATGTAAGCTAAGTAACTCTTTCATTTTGGATCTTCTGACGACCTCCTTCAGAGCATAGTGAACCACCCCGGCCTTGGTCTTGATGCCGGTGATTTCCTGAGCGGCCGACACCAAGGGGGTTTCCATGACGATGTTAGTCCTGGTGGTTTCAATTTCCTCGTGTGGCTCTGAATCGTCTTTAGGGCTTCGCTTCTTCATACACATAAATCATTAAAATGATGTGTATTTGCAAGCGATTTTGTTTTTGCTTTCCTCTGAGGGCAACCTCACTGCAAGATACTGCTGCTAACCCCTGTTCCTTGCCTCCGCTCATGAAGTCCTGCCTCGTTACCCTTCTCGCTCTCACGGCCCTGTCCGCCCAGGCCGCGCCCACGTTTAAAAAAATGACCCTCTCGGAGGAATTCGTGGCGGAGGGGGCGCACTTTGCGGATTTCGATCACGATGGTGACAACGACATCTGTGCGGGACCCTACATCTGGAAGGGCCCAGATTTTAAAGAGCGCGTGGAATACACCAAGCCTGCCGACAAGGCTTATGATCCGGGCAAGGGCTACAGCGACTATTTCCTGACCTACACCCATGATTTCAACAGCGATGGCTGGAGTGACATTCTGGTCTTTTCCTGGCCAGGCAAGGAGACCTGGGTTTTTGAGAACCCGCAGAACAAAGGTGGTCACTGGACGCGCCACACCATTTTTGATGTCACAGATAATGAGTCCCCCACGCTGGGCGACATGAACGGCGATGGCAAACCCGAGCTGGTCTGCCACACGAGTGCCGGTGTCCAGCCTTCCAAAGGTGGCCGCCTGGGCTTTGCGGAGATTGACTGGGCTGCCCCGTTTGGCAAGGCCCGCTTCCGCCCCATCACCCCAGTGACTGAGGAGAATGATAAGAAATATTTCCGCTACACTCATGGTTATGGCTTTGGCGATGTGAATGGCGATGGCCGTGCGGATTTGCTGACCAAAGAAGGCTGGTTTGAGCAGCCGGCAGACATGAAGGAAGACAAAGACTGGGTTTTCCACGCGGCAGCTTTTGCCCCTGAAGGCGCACGCGGCGGTTCCTTCATCCTGGTCAATGATGTGAATGCCGATGGTCGCAACGACGTCATCAGCAGCCATGATGCGCACGGCTTTGGCCTGAGCTGGTATGAGCAGAACAAAGATGGCAGCTTCACCGCGCACAAGCTCATGGGCAGCACGGTGGAAGACAGCCCGGTGGGCGTGAAATTCAGCCAGCTCCACGCCATGCAGCTCGCCGACATGGATGGCGATGGCGTGCTGGATCTGGTGACAGGCAAGCGCCGCTGGGCCCACGGCCCGCTGAAGGACGATGAGCCGAATGCTGCCCCGGTGCTCTACTGGTTCAAGATCAAGCCTGACGGCAAAGGTGGAGCCTCCTTCACGGCGAACCTCATTGACGACAACAGCGGTGTGGGCACCGAAGTGACCCCTGGCGATGTCAACAAAGACGGCAAGCTGGATGTCGTGATAGGCAACAAAAAAGGCGTCTTCGTCTTCCTCCAGGAATAACCAAATTTGTGTTTTTGGGCCTCCCACGTGCAAAAAGTGATTGCCGTGCGGAGGCCTTTTCTCTGTAATTCCCCGCGTTTCTCCCGACCATGAGTTCCAAATCTGCCGCACCTTCGACTGCGCCCGACATGAAGTTGTTCTGGGCCTGCTTCATCGCCCTCGTCGCCACCTCCTTTGTTTTTGGGGTGCGGGCGAATACCATGTTGCAGCTCCAAAATGAGTTCAATCTGTCCGAGCAGCAGAAAGGCAACATCGGCGGGGCGGGCATGTGGCCTTTTGCCATCAGCATCATATTTTTCAGCCTGGTGATTGACCGCATCGGGTACAAGTTGGTCGCCCTCTTTGCCATCGCCTGCCACAGCATCTCCTTGATCCTCACGGTGCAGGCCACGGGGTACTCTTCCTTTTATTGGGCCACTCTGCTCATCGCGATTGCCAACGGTTCGGTGGAAGCTTTTGTGAATCCGGTGGTTGCCACCATGTTCCCTCGGGATAAGGCCAAATGGCTGAATATCCTGCACGCTGGCTGGCCTGCGGGTCTCGCCCTCGGAGCTCTGGCCACGGCCTTGTGTCAGGCGCAGACCTGGCAGTTCAAATACTCGCTGTGCTTTATTCCGCTGGTCATTTACGCGGTGCTCACGCTGCCGCGCATGTTCCCTGTCAATGAACGTGTGGCTGCGGGTGTCAGCTACCGTGACATGCTTAAGGAAGTGGGCGGTGTCGGCTTTTTCATCCTGGGTTCCTTGCTCTACTTTGCCATCATGCAGATGGCTGGGAAGCAGGTCTCGCTTGTCTCCTCGGCGACCATGGGGGCCGTCATCGGCGCTGCTGCTTTCATTTACACCCGCTCGCCAGGAAACTGGCTTTTCCTAGTGGTGCTTATCACCATTGGGCCACTGGCCACCACGGAACTGGGCACCGATGGCTGGATGCCTGACCTGCTGAAACTGAGTGGGCCTGATTTTCCCAATTTTGAGACTTGGATCTTTGTTTATGTCTCTGCTGTCATGACCGTGCTGCGGTTTTACGCGGGTCCCATCGTTCACCGTTTTTCGCCCATCGGCCTGCTGGTTATCGGTGCTTCCATTGCCATCGTGGGTCTGCTCATGCTGTCGAATTCCGTCGGCTGGGCGATCCTGGGAGCCTCGACGATCTATGCGCTGGGCAAGACCTTCCTCTGGAGTACCACCCTGGGCATGACCTCCGAGCAATTCCCCAAAGGTGGCGCGCTGACTCTCAATGGTGTTTCCGCCGTGGGCGTTTTGTTTCTCGGGGTTCTGGGCAGCCCCTACATCGGTTACAAGCAGGACATGGACATGGAGAAAAGGCTCAGCTCCACGGAGCATGCTGCTCTCTATGCTCAGGTGAAGGGCGAGTCCAAAGACGGCATGTTCGGCCTCACGCCGACCCTCGATCAGGAAAAGATCAAGGCGCTGCCTGCGCCTGAACAGAAGCAGCTGGAAGCCGTCCAGGCCGCCAACAAGCGTGGGGCCTTCACCACCATCGCCATCTTGCCCACCTTCATGCTGGTCTGTTATTTGGGCCTGTTCTTCTATTTCCGGAGCCGCGGCGGGTATAAACCCGTCGAAATTGGCGGGCATTGATACGTTTCTGCCCACTTTTTTCCTTGTGAGCACCATTTGCCCCACCTAAAACAAGCCCGCTTTGCCAGGACGGGGTCATTCCCGACGTTAAGGCACTCCCGATTCACCCATCGCAAATCCGCAATCAACCCAATACAACACACACATGTCAGCAAAATCAGAAGGCATAGCACCTAACGCCAGCCGGCTCCTCTGGGCCGGATTCATGGCCATCCTCGCCGCCGGCGTCGGCTACTCCGTTCGTGGAGGTATTCTCGGCCAGTGGGCTGAACAGTTCGGATTCACCATGACAGAACTCGGTGCCATCACGGGTGGTGGTCTTACCGGCTTCGGTATCGTGATCATCCTCAGTTCCTTGATCGCTGATAAGGTGGGTTACGGCAAACTGATGCTTCTGGCCTTCGGTCTCCATTTCATCTCTGCTGTCATCACGCTTGCTGCACCTGCAGCATTTGCCAGTGGTGGCAAGGAAGCGGCATTCAACTGTCTTTTCTGGGGCATGTTCATCTTCGCCATCGGAAATGGTCTTTGCGAAGCTGTGGTGAATCCTTTGACGGCAACTTTGTTCCCTAACAACCGGGCGCATTATCTGAATATCCTGCATGCAGGCTGGCCTGCTGGTTTGGTCATTGGCGGTCTTTCCTCAGCCTTCATGTCTGCGAAGACCAATGAAGCTGGAGAAGTGATTTCTGCGGCTGTGGATTGGAAGATCCAGATGTCTCTTTTCCTGGTTCCTGTGATCCTCTACGGTCTCATGCTCTTTGGGCAAAAGTTCCCAAAATCCGAGGCTGCTGGCGCAGGTGTCACCTTGGGAGGCATGATCAAGACTGTTTTTGCTCCCTTGATGCTAGTGTTGCTAATCATTCACGCTTTGGTGGGTTATGTCGAACTTGGAACAGATTCCTGGATCAGCAAAATCACAGGTTCTATCATGGCTAGCCCAATGAAGGGGCTGATGCTCTTCGTTTACACTTCGATGCTGATGTTCTGCCTGCGTTTTGTCGCTGGTCCTATCGTCCACAAGATCTCTCCTCTGGGCCTTCTTTTTGTCAGTGCCATCCTTGGTGCCACTGGTCTGACGCTCCTTAGCAGTGCTCAAACGGTGGTTCTGTGCGTGGTTGCTGCAACAGTTTATGCCTGTGGCAAAACCTTCCTTTGGCCGACCATGCTGGCAGTCGTTTCTGAGCGATTCCCTAAAGGCGGTGCGGTAGCGATTGGTATGGTTGGTGGTGTTGGTATGCTCTCGGCTGGTTTGCTGGGTGGCCCTGCCATTGGCTTCAAACAAGATTTCAATGCTTCTAAAAATCTTGAGCAGGTGGCTCCAGCTACCTATGAGCGTTACAAGGCTGATAAAGAAAACTCGTTTATGGGTTACAAGGCAGTGGGCCTTGACGGTGCCAAGGTTGGCGTCCTTGAAGACAACGGTAAGGAGCTGGCCCGCGCGGGTGAACTGCTCGCGAAAGAAGGTAAAAAAGACGAGAACCATGCGAAGCTCGCTACTTGGTGGGCTGCCGCTCAGCCGATGGCTGCCGAGGACAAAAAACCTGTGCAGTCGGCAGGTGTCTTTGGCGGACAGATGGCTTTGAAACTGACGGCCTATGTGCCGATGGTGATGGCCGTTCTTTATCTGTTTTTGATTCTCTATTTCAAAGCCATCGGCGGTTATAAGCCGGTTCAGCTAGACGAGAAGCACTAAACGAAACGTCGTTTACCGATTAGTTTCTTCCAGCGGCGTCCCCTCACAGGGACGCCGTTTTTTTGCACCCCGATGTCACCTGCATTTCACACTTGCTCATCGCTCAAAAGCCAGAACCTTGAACTCAGAACATCCTCCCCTCCTTTTCCATGCCGACCTACGTTTACGAAACCATCCCTCAGTTTGAAGGTGACCTGCCCAAGCGTTTTGAAATCCGCCAGAGCATGAAGGACAATGCTTTGACTCAGCACCCCGACAGTGGCCAGCCCGTGCGGCGTGTGCCGATTGGTGGCACCGGGGTGATGGGCGGCAGCAGCAGTGCAGGCAGCGCCTCCTCTTCTGGTGGTGGTTCCTGTGGCACCGGTTGTGGCTGCCATTAGGCCATTGATGCACCACGAGGTGTAGGCTGCCCGCGCCAGCGGGTGGGCGACTGGTCTGGTGTTATCGAGCTTCCAAACACCACGCCCTGGCGGGCGCAGCTACGTGTTGTAGTTGCCCGCGCCAGCGGGTGTGCGAATGGTCTGGTGTTATCGAGCTTCCAAACACCACGCCCTGGCGGGCGCAGCTACGTGTTGTAGCTGCCTGCGCCAGCGGGTGGGCGACTGGTCTGGTGTTATCGAGCTTCCAAACACCACTACTTGTTGTAGCTGCCCGCGCCAGCGGGTGGGCGACTGGTCTGGTGTTATCGAGCTTCCGAACCCCCACGCCCTGGCGGGCGCAGCTACGTGTTGTAGCTGCCCGCGCCAGCGGGTGGGCGAATGTTCTGGAGCATCGAGCTTTCCAAACCCCACGCCTTGGCGGGCGCAGCTACGGAGTGTAGCTGCCCGCGCCAGCGGGTGGACGGATGCTCTGGAGCATTGAGCTTTCCAAACCCCACGCCTTGGCGGGCGCAGCTACGGCCTGCTCAGGCCACCACCAGCGTCACCGGGATGTTTCCGCGAGTGGCGTTGGAGTAAGGGCAGACGATGTGGGCCTTGGCCACGAGGTCTTCCACCACACTCTTTTCCAAGCCAGGGACATGGATGGTGAGCGTGACTTCCAAGCCGAAACCTTCGCCATCATCCCGGGCACCGATGCCCACTTGACCAGTGACGGTGGCATCACTTGGGACGAGAATCTTGGCTTTGCCGGCGACGAACTTCAGTGCGCCCAGGAAACAGGCGGAGTAACCGGCGGCAAAAAGCTGTTCGGGGTTGGTGCCGGGACCGCCGCCACCACCGAGTTCCTTCGGTGTGGAAAGGGTCACGGAGAGGACGCCATCGGCAGTGGCTGATTTGCCTTCACGGCCGCCGGTCGAGGTTGCCTGGGTGGTGTAGAGAACTTTCATGAGGTGATGATGTTTGGAGTTAGATGATGAAGCTTAACGAAGACCGCCTGAAACCACGAGTGTTTCTCCCGTGATCCAAGAAGAATCGTTTGATGCGAGGAAAACGGCCGCCGTGGCAATGTCCTGCGGCTGGCCGATGCGGCCCAGGGGAGTTTGGGATTCCACCTGCTGGCGGAATTGGCCTTCGGCAAAACCGGCGGTGTGTACGCCTTCTGTCTCGACCATCCCAGGATTGATGGCATTGACGCGGATTTTTTTCGCCCCGAGTTCTTTTGAAAGGACTTTCGTCAGGGCATCCACGGCGGCCTTGGTGCCGGAGTAAACGGCCGAGCCTGGAGGCGTGTAGCTGCTGACCACGGAGCTGATGTTGATGATGCTGCCACCTTCAGGACCGATGAGTTTCACGGCCTCCTGAGTGGTGAGCAGTAGGCCCAGCACGTTCAGGTTATACTGCCTGTGAAAGTGTTCTTCGTTGATGGCTTCCAGCGGGGAGAATTCATAGACGCCAGCGTTGTTCACCAGGATGTCCACTTTGCCGTAGGCCTTCTTCGTTTCAGCGAAGAGCTGGTCAATGTCGGCCTTCTTGGAAACATCACCCTGCACGGCGATGGCGCGGCCCCCTTTGAGGGTGATTTCATCCACGACCTTGTCTGCCCCGGCTTTGCTGGAGGCGTAGTTGACCACCACGGCGGCACCTTCAGCGGCGAGGTGTTTGGCGATGGAAGCTCCGATGCCTTTGGAGGCTCCTGTGACGACGGCGACTTTGTTTTCGAGTTTCATGAGGATATCAGTTTGAGGTGTTGCAGATTCGTTTTGTATCGAACGGTATGGAAGTGATAATGCTGGACAGAAAGTCGTCAATGAATATTTTACCGATCAGTATGAAAAAAGAATTAACACCCCCCGCAGTTGGCCGTCCGCGTGCCTTTGACCCGGATGTGGCGCTTGAAAAAGCCATGCAGGTTTTTTGGAAGCATGGTTATGAGGGCACTTCCTTGAGCGACCTCACGGAGGCCATGGGCATCAACCGCCCCAGCCTCTATGCGACCTATGGCAACAAGGAACAGCTTTTCATCAAGGTGCTGGACCGCTATGGCTCGGGCCCGGTGGCCTACGTGCTGGAATCGCTGAATGAACCCACGGTTCGAGGGGTGATCGAAAAAATGCTGCAAGGCTCGGTGTGTTTGTTGAGCGATCCTCAGCATCCGCGCGGCTGCATGGCCCTGCAAGGCATGCTCTGTGGCGGGAAGGACTCCGCCTTTGTGCTGGAGCACGCTAGAGCGCGGCGTGTTGCCGCCCAGGAGAAAATACGCGAGCGTTTTGAGCGGGCACGGAAAGAAGGTGACCTGACGCTTGAGGTGAACGCAGGCGATCTGGCGCGCCATCTGGCCATGCTGCTCAATGGGCTTTCCATCCAGGCCTCCAATGGAGCCAGCGCGAAGGAACTGAAACGTGCGGTGGAGTTTGCTTTGAAGACCCTGCCTGTGTGAGGCCCGGTGCATCCTGTCATTTGATTTAACTCGGCATCTCCCCACACTGTGAGACCCCCATGCGCGTTTTCTGCCAAATTCTAACCCTCATTCTTTTTCTCACTGCCTCGATGCAGGCTGCGGAGGGAAAGACGGTCCGCATCTTGACCATCGGCAACAGCTTTTCCCGCAATGCGACCAACCATCTCGATGACCTCGCCCTGGCCGGTGGCCACACCTTGATTCATACACCCATCGTGGTCGGGGGCGCTTCGTTGGAACTGCATTCCGGAAGGGCCATAGCCCATGCTAAAGACCCGAAGGACAAGGCGGGCCTCTACACGAATGGCCGCAGTCTGGTCCAGGAACTGAAGGCCGAAAAATGGGATTACGTGACGATCCAGCAGGCCAGCATCAAAAGCCATGATCTGACGACTTACCAACCGCACGCAAGTCGTCTCTGGAAGCTAATCCAGAAGAATGCTCCTTCCGCAAAGCTGCTGGTGCACCAGACCTGGGCCTACCGGAAAGACGATCCGCGTTTTACCAAACCCAATGGCAAACCCGGCGAGCCAAAGACCCAGGCGGAAATGCATGAGATGCTGAGCAAGGCCTATGCAGCCATCACTCAAGAACTGGGTGCCAAACGTCTGCCCGTGGGAGATGCGATGTACATGGTCGATACCGATGCAAAGTGGGGCTTTCAGCCTGGGCCTTCGTTTGATCCCAAAAGTCTGAAGCGTCCGGCCCTGCCTAACCAAAAGCATTCTCTGCATGTGGGCTGGAATTGGAAGAAGGGAAAAGATGGGAAAATCAACCTGGGCATGGATGGCCATCACGCGAATCTAGCCGGGGAATACCTGGGGGCCTGCGTGTGGTATGAAGTGCTGTTTGGCGAAAGCCCCGTCGGCAATGCCTATGTGCCCAAAGGGCTGGCGGCAGACTATGCTCGATTCCTTCAAGAGACCGCGCATCTGGCTGTGACACAAGCTGCGGCGAAGTCAGCGTCTGCTAGTCATCTTCGTGAACGGGGAAATGGCCTGGCTCTCCAAAGCAAAGAGATGCAAACTTTGGCAGACTTGACCTCTCAACCTCAATGAATCCAGGCACCCGTGCTCCGCGCTGGGCGGCCATCATCCCCTGGCTGTTTGTCCTGCTGTGGAGTAGCGGCTTCATTGGGTCCAAGCTGGGTGTGCCGTATGCCGAGCCCTTCACATTCCTGACGCTGCGCTATGTCATCGTGCTGGCGGTATTGGTGCCAATCGCTTTTCTCACGCGTGCGCCATGGCCGCAGGGCAGGGGACAGATCGCCCATCTCATTTTGGCGGGCTTGCTGATTCATGCCCTGTATCTCAGTGGCTGTGTGTACGCTTTGCGGTTAGGCCTGCCAGCAGGAATCGTCAGTCTCATTGTCTCCCTGCAGCCTCTGCTGACAGCCGCCTTGGCTGGCATGATGCTGGGCGAAAAGGTGATGCCCCGGCAATGGGGCGGACTGGCGCTGGGCTTCATCGGCACGGTGCTGGTGGTCGCTCACAAAACGGGTAGCGGCCTCACCTTTATCTCCACCGTGCCTGCGCTTTTGGCCCTCATTGGAATCACTGCGGGCACCCTCTGGCAAAAGCGTTTTTGTCCCGCCTTTGACCTGCGTACCAGCACCGTGGTGCAGTATGCCGCCAGCCTCGTCATCACGGCCATTCTCTCCCTGGTCACCGAGACTCGCGAGGTGCAGTGGACGGGCCAGTTTGTCTTTGCCCTTCTTTGGGTGGCCCTGGTTCTTTCCATCGGTGCCATCAGCCTTTTGAATCACCTCATCCGCAGCGGCACAGCAGTGAATGTAGCTAGCCTTTTTTACACCGTCCCAGCGGTCACCGCGCTGATGGCCTGGGGCATCTTTGGTGAAACTCTCACTGGTCTGTCCTTGGTGGGAATGGTGGTGGCGGTGCTCGGCGTGTGGCTGGCGCGGGGAAGGTGATTCACTTTCCCCCAATCCTGGCCCGTTGCGTGCGTTGGTAGTGGTTTTTACAACCATTGGTTAACCATGCACGAAGCGCCCTCACGACATTTTGATATTGCCATCATTGGTGGAGGGTTTGCTGGAGTTTACTGCGCGCAGCAGGTTCTCAAGCGGCTACGCGGGCAATCCATGAGGGTGGGGATCATTGCCAGTGAAAACCACATGGTTTTCCAGCCTATGCTGCCTGAGGTGGTGGGCGGCTCGCTTTCGCCCCAGCATGTGGTGAATCCTATCCGCATGATCTGCGAAGCGGCGGATGTTCTGAAGGGGGAGGTGACAAGCCTGGACCTGGAAAGCCGGGTGCTGACGCTGGATGGCGGACGCTTTACGCCCAATGTGACAGTGACCTTTGACCACCTGATGCTGGCCCCTGGGGCCGGAGTGGATCTGAGCCGCATCCCGGGGATGTCGGAGCATGCCTACCTCATGCGCACGGTGGGGGATGCGATGAAACTGCGTGCCGCTATCATCAGCCGCATGGAGGAGGCAAACCTCATCACCAAGCACCAGCAGCGCAAAGAGATGCTGTCCTTTGTAGTCGTGGGTGGGGGCTACTCTGGCGTGGAGACAGCGGGACAGATCCAGGATTTGATCGCGGGAGTGCTGCGTTATTACGACAACATCCGGGCGGATGAACCTAGCGTGACACTGGTACATAGCGGGGAGCGTTTGCTCGGCATGTTAGGGCCCGGGCTGGGGGATTACACTCGTCGCTGTCTGGAGAAGATGGGCGTAAATTTGATCTTCAATAAACGCGTGCGGGCGGTGACTGCACGCACAGTGCAGCTCAATGATGAAAGCACCATCGTCTCCAATCTTGTGGTGTGCACGGTCGGTAATGCCCCGCATCCGATTCTGCAGGCATTGGGAGCCCGTGGTGCGGTGCCGCTGGAACGCGGCAAGGTCATTGTGGAGTCCACTGGTCAAGTGAAAGGCGTGGACAAAGTATGGGCAGCGGGTGATTGCGCGGCCTTTCCCAAGGCCGATGGGGGCCTGTGCCCAGAGACAGCTCAATTTGCGATGCGGCAGGGCGCTTTGATCGGGGACAACATTGCTGCGACGCTGAAAAAGAAGCCGCTGAAAGCCTTCAAGTTTACAGGCTTGGGTGAGCTGGCTACCATCGGTCACCGCAAGGCGGTGGCTATGGTGATGGGCCTGCGTTTTTCCGGCCTGCTCGCATGGTTCATGTGGCGCAGCATTTACCTCATGAAGCTGCCGGGGCTGGACCGTAAACTCCGTGTGATGGCAGAGTGGACCTTTGAGGTGTTTTTCCCTCGCGATATCAATCTGCTGACGCCTAGTTTTTCTTCCCCCCTCGGGGAGATGCATTTGGAAAAAGGCGATTCGTTGTTTCGTTCGGGTGAGCCTGCCCAGTCGCTTTATGCGGTGAAAAAAGGCTGTGTGGAGATCACCGATGCGAATGGCCAGATCGTGAAATCCGCTGTGGCGGGAGAGCATTTTGGCGAACGCGCTTTGTTAGGCGATGGGATCTGGCGCTTCGATGCCACGGCCAAGGAGTCCACAGAACTGGTTGCGATTGATGGGGATACATTCAAGACGCTGGTGAAAAGCATTGGTTCGCTGGACAGCCTTTTTCGCTCCACCGCCCAGCAGTACCATTTGCCGGAGGAAATCCAGAAGACGGTCTCTGCGATGCCTGAGGCCACACGGCAGGCTATAGCGGCAGATGTGATGACGCGATCAGTCGCCTCCCTCACAGCGGAGCAGACGGTGCAAGATGCGGTGGCGGAGTTTCAGGCACATCCACACAGCACTTACCCAGTCACGGAGGATGGCAAAGTTATCGGTTTACTGCGCCGCTCTATTGCTTACGATTGGTTAAAGAATCACGGTCTAACTTGCCGTGATTTGCTAAAGACGCTGCCTCTCACCACACCCTTTTGTGTGCGGGCAGACATGCCTGTCCCTGAACTGGTTCAGACCCTCATGCGCACGGGCGTCAGCAAGGCAGTGGTGGTGGATGCGGAAAATCGTTTGTTAGGCATGGTGACCGTGTTTGATTTGCTGAAAGGGAGTCCCCCTCCGGCGTGAATATTCATGTGACGAAGCCTTTGGCATACAGCCAAAGGAGAGGTTCCTTCCGTTGATTAAGTGAGGGCTGGTTATCCTTCGATCATGCGTGATGCAGGCTCCCTGCTCTAAATTCAACTTGTGTCCTCTTATGAGCAGCGATCTTTCCCATGTTCCGGCAGGTTATCAGACAGTGACTCCATCGCTCACGGCGAAAGACGCCGCTTCGGCGATCCGATTCTATGAGCAGGCTTTCGGGGCTGTGCTGACCTTTAAGATGACGGATCCTCAGACCGGAGGAACTGCCCATGCGGAGTTCCGCATCGGCAACAGCATGCTGATGATTTCCGACGAATACCCTAAATTTGGCTGTCTGACGCCCGCTGAGGGCAGGGGCGGGGCCTTCATGATTTATATCCCAGATATTGAGGCTGCCTTTGAGCAGGCTCTGGCAGCGGGTGCCAGCGAGATTGATCGTCCTGCTGACCAATTTTGGGGTGACCGTACCGGACGAGTGGGCGATCCTTTTGGTTATCGCTGGACTCTGGCGCAAAAAATCAAGGATGTGCCTGAGGCAGAAATTGCCCGTCTGGCCGCAGATTGGCAGGGGTGATGCGGTAGGTTATCGCCCTCTCCGCCGATGCTGCCGTGCCCGAAATTCCGCAGGGCCACAGCCCAGGTGCTGGGTGAAGATGCGGGTGAAATAATGGCGATTGGGGAACCCGTGCTCGACAGCGATTTGGTCGATGGTTTTATCCGTCAGGACCAGGGCCTCTCCTGCCAGACGTAATCGGGTGGCCGTGACATAAGCTGCCGGAGTCTGTCCGGTGTGCTCGCGGAAAGCGCGGATAAAACGTTCCAGGCTCATACCCGCCCGATCTGCGAGGAAGGGATTGGAGAGATGGGAATGAGGAGCCTTTTGAATGAGATCCAGCACGTCCAACAAACGATCTGGCAAAGAGGCGGATGGTGGCAATTCCAGGTGGGCAAAGGTGGTGTGCAGCAGTGCGGCACTCTCATGATAGAGGCGATGATCGCGCTGGCCATGGGATGCCTCGCCATGAGTGCGAAGGACGGCCTGAATCAGGATATGCAATGTTTGATCCACGGGCAGGATGACTGGACCCACGGGTACGGGGCCAGCGAGCCGGGTGACGGTGAAATGCAGCCAGTAGTGGCAGGCAGTGGTGGGGGCGCAGCAATCGAAGATAGTGTTTGCAGGGATGAGGACGCATTCATTCGGCAGTAGCGGGATATCGCGCCCCTGGTAGCGGAGGTGGCAGCCCGTCTGAGGGTTGTGGTAAAAACGCCAAAAAGGACTGTCCACACCTTCGTGGTTCCAGTTTTCCAAGGCAGGCTGGTATCCGCTCTCATGAATCAAAAAGGCTGACCAGCCAGCCTTGGCAATGGGAGACAGACTGACGCCCCAAGGGGTGGTGTAATTCAGGTATTTGCGTTTCGTCGGCATGGCCTTTCCATAGAATCCGACATGAAAAGCCTCTTGGCAAGATGATGCCACAAGGGAGGTGGACTCCGGGTGTATCACGATTAGACACAGATAAATCTCAAAGAGGCAACAGGGTGTTGCGTATAATGCAGCATGACTTGGAAGGTTTCATTTTCCTTGAGCGCTATTCTTGGCCCTGCGTTGGCAGCTGCCGGGCTGGTCTGTGCGACCTCTGCTCGGGCGGAAAAGATGGAGTTCAATCGGGATATCCGCCCCATCCTTTCAGACAAGTGTTTTCACTGTCATGGTTTTGACCCGAAGACGCGCAAAGGAGACCTGCGCCTGGACGAACGGGCTGCGGCTGTTGCCGATGGCCACATCGTGCCAGGGGATGCGCTGAAGAGCCTGATCATCGAGCGCGTGCTTTCTCATGATGAGGATGAAGTGATGCCGCCACCGGAGTCTAAGCTGGGTCGCCTAACCGAAAGTGAAATTGCCAAGCTGAAGCAGTGGGTGGATGAAGGGGCCGAATATCAAAAGCACTGGAGTTTCATTGCCCCGGATCTGAATGAGCTGCCTCGATGGAAAGCGGATGCTAAGGCCGCCGGGGCAAAGGGGCCGATAGATCATCTGGTGGCTCAAGGCCTGAAATCACGGGGATTAGCTCTGCAACCGAGGGCGGATGCAGCCACCCTGCTGCGACGTGTCAGTTTTGACCTGACGGGCCTGCCTCCTTCAGCGGAAGAAGTTTTAGCTTTTTCCGGCAAGCAGCAGGAAGGGGCTTACGAGGCTCTAGTGGAGAAGTTGCTGGCTTCGCCTGCTTACGGAGAGCGCATGGCGGTGGATTGGCTTGATGTGGCCCGATATGCGGACAGCTACGGATTTCAGGTGGATCGTCTGCGGGATGTTTGGATGTGGCGTGACTGGGTGATCCAGGCTTTTAACCGGAACTTACCCTTTGATCAATTCATCACCTGGCAGGTGGCCGGGGACCTTTTGCCAAATGCCACGGATGAGCAGATTCTGGCCACGGCCTTCAATCGTCTGCATCAGCAGGAATCCGAGGGTGGTTCCGTGGAGGAGGAATACCGCATCGAGTATGTGGCGGACCGTGTGCAGACGTTTGCCACCGCGTTCCTGGGGCTGACGTTCGAGTGTTCGCGCTGTCATGATCACAAGTATGATCCTATCAAGCAGACGGAGTACTACGGCTTGTCGGCCTTTCTCCAGAATATTGATGAGGCGGGCCTGTACTCCTACTTCACGAATTCGGCCCCTACCCCTGCGCTTATGCTGATGAATCAGGGCCAGAAATCCCAGAAGGCAGGTCTGGAGAAGAAAGTTGCTCAACTGGAGCGACAGATTCGTGAGGTGGGCGGGGTTACCTATGGTGAGGGATTACAGATGCTCGATTGGCCTGAAGGAGTGCCTCCGCAGAGAGAGGGGCAGGTGGCCCATTTTACCTTTGATGTTTTGGAGAAAAACAAGCTGGCCGATGCACTGCATCCCTCACCTGCTGCAAAAAACCCGAAAGACAAAGCGGCAGATCCTGCTGCCATCTTGAAAGGTGAAAACAAGGTGGTCGAGGGACGCGTGGGCAAGGCCATTCAGTTCACGGGTGATGATCCGGTGGATACCCCTGTTGGCAGTTTTCATCGGTATGATCCCTTCAGCCTGTCCTTATGGATGAAAACCCCCGATGTGAAAGAGCGGGCGGTCGTGCTCCATCGTTCCCGCGCCTGGACCGATGCGGCCAGCCGTGGGTATGAACTGCTGATTGAAGAGGGCAAGCTGAAGTGGTCGCTCATTCATTTTTGGCCGGGTGATGCTATTTCCATTCGGACCAGGGACGTCCTGCCGATCAATGAGTGGGTGCATGTGGTGGTGACGAATGACGGCAGCAGCCGCGCATCTGGTCTGCGACTTTATGTAAACGGCAAACGGGCGGAGATTGAGGTGATCCGGGATCATCTGACTCGCGACATCACCGGTGGCGGCGGGGATTACATTAGCCTTGGGGAACGCTTCCGTGACCGAGGTTTCAAAGGCGGCTGGGTGGATGAGCTGCGGGTGTTTGACCGGGATGTGTCTCGACCGCCAAATGACACGCTCAAGCCCTTGCTGGCTCAGCTTCAGGTGGCACGGGCGGAGTTGACTGCCTTTAATGATGCTCAAAAGGAGATCATGGTGATGAAGGAACTGCCGCAACCCAAAAAGGCCTATGTTCTGTTTCGGGGGGAGTATGACAAGCGTGGTGAAGAGGCTCCGCCCGTGACACCGGCTTTCCTGTCGCCGTTTCCGAAGGATGCACCGCTGAATCGCCTCGGGTTGGCTCGCTGGTTGACGGCGCCGGATCATCCACTGACGGCCCGGGTGACCGTGAACCGTTTATGGCAAAGTTTGTTTGGTCGTGGACTGGTGAAAACCAGTGAAGACTTCGGCAGCCAAGGGGAGAAACCCATCTACCCGGAGCTTCTCGACTACTTGGCCTTGCGTCTGATGGAGACAGGCTGGGACATGAAGGCTCTGATCAAAGAAATCGTCTCCAGCGATGTCTATCAGCAGCGAAGCATAGCTGATGCGACGACGATGGCGGATGATCCAGACAATCAGTGGCTGGCCCGTGGTCCACGATTCCGCCTGCCAGCGGAAATGATTCGCGACAATGCCCTGGCTAGCGCTGGATTGCTGAAAACACAGATCGGTGGGGTGCCTGTGAATCCGTATGAAATGTCGGAGGCGTTCAAGCCTGGGGATGTGGCAAAGGATGGCAGCGTGTACCGTCGCAGTCTCTATACAACTTGGCGTCGCACTAGCCCACCTCCCGCCATGGTCGCCTTTGATGCACCACGAAGAGCGGTCTGTTCGGCCAAAAGAGAGCGCACGGACAGTCCGCTCCAGGCCCTCATTTTGCTCAATGGCACGCAGTATGTGGAAGCTGCTCGTGTGCTGGGAGAAAAGATGCAGCGCGAATGTCAGGGGGATTTGGTGAAGATGATCGAATATGGCTTTCTGCGCTGCCTTAGCCGCCAGCCTGATGCCCATGAGGTGGAAATCTGTTCACGACTTTTTGAGGAGCAATTGAAGCATTTTGAGGCCAATCCCAAGGAAGCTAGAGCTCTCCTACAGACAGGCCAAGCGCCTCAGGATGCCGCCTTGCCACTTGCACCCACCGCCGCCGCCACGGTGCTGGCCCAGGCACTTTTGAACCACGATGCGGCTGTTGTGAAACGATGAATATACACCCTTCACCTTTAATGAATCGCCGCACCCTGCTGAATCGTTTTGGTATGGGCCTGGGTGGTGTGGCCCTGGCTGAGATGCTCGGCAAGGAACAGGCCCATGCCGCAGATCCAGGTATCCTGGGTGCACCCCACGCCGCTCCGAAGGCCAAGCGGATCATTTATCTCTTCATGTCCGGTGGGCCTTCACATCTGGATCTGTATGATTACAAACCCCTGCTCAATCAACGGCATGGTGAGCAATTGCCAGACAGTGTGCGGGGTACCCAGCGGCTAACGGGCATGTCGGGAAATCAAAGCTCGATTCCCATGGTGGGCTCACCTTTCAAGTTTACCCAGCAAGGGCAGGCTGGCGGGTGGTACAGTGAATTGCTGCCGCACACGGCCTCCATCGCTGATGACATTTGTGTGGTGCGTTCGATGTTTACGGAGAGCATCAATCACGGACCTGGAGTCACCTTTTTCCAAACAGGTTCTCAGATCGCCGGGCGTCCCAGCATGGGTGCTTGGTTAAGTTATGGCCTGGGTGCGCAGAATGAGAACCTGCCATCTTTTACGGTGCTCATTACCAAAGGCAAAGGCGGCCAGCCCCTAGGCGCACATCTTTGGGGCAGCGGGTTCCTGCCCACCAAACATCAAGGCGTGCTCTTCCGCGCGGCAAAGGATCCCGTGCTGTATTTGGGCAATCCGGATGGCATCAGCAGAGACAGTCGCCGGATGATGCTGGACCGACTGCGGGAATTGCACGAGCATCAGTTTGCCGGCACGCCAGACGTGGAAATCTCCAGCCGCATTGACCATTACGAAATGGCCTATCGCATGCAGAGCAGCATCCCAGAGGCGACAGGCATTGAGGATGAGCCGCAACACGTCCTGGACATGTATGGGCCGGATGTAAAGACCCCCGGCACCTTTGCTGCAAACTGCCTACAAGCACGCCGACTTGCGGAACGCGGTGTGCGTTTCATCCAGCTTTACCACCAAGATTGGGACCACCACGGTGGCCTTCCTGGAAATCTGCCCAAACTAGCCAAGGAGACGGATCAGGCGTCAGCAGCCCTCATCAAAGACCTCAAGCAGCGCGGGTTGCTGGATGACACGCTGGTAGTGTGGGGAGGCGAATTTGGCCGAACCAATTATTGTCAGGGAAAAATCAGTGCCAATTTTGGTCGCGATCATCATCCGCGCTGTTTCACGGCCTGGATGGCAGGTGGTGGGATCAAGCCTGGCAGTGTCTATGGGGAGACGGATGAATTCGGTTACAACGTGGCCAAGGACGGCGTTCACATCCACGACTTCCACGCCACCTTGCTGCACCTTTTGGGGATTGATCACGAAAGGCTCACCTACAAGTTTCAAGGCCGCCGCTATCGTCTCACGGACGTTCACGGGCATGTGGTAAAGGGTCTGCTGGCCTAACGAATATTAGAGCAAGTCTTCCCACGGCAGATGTGTGAGCAGCCAGTAGGACACCCGTTTTTTGAGCGGAACCTCAGGGTCCCGATGATGCTGGATGGGCTGGCCTTGCTGCGTCCGACCGCTCCAGTTCAGGCAGCCGTTTTTTTCCTGCGTCACATGCCAGCAGTTCTCGGGCTGGAGGTCCTGCATGAGGTATTTTTTCAGCCGCTTCGCAAAGGCAGGGCTGTTGATGATCACACCCGTTTCGGTATTGATGTACTTTGATCGCGGATCCATGTTGTAGGAGCCGATGAAGGAAATACGGTCATCCACCACCAAACCTTTGGTGTGCATTCCCAGAGGGGTGATTTTCGGGGAATGGATATAATCTTTACGGGCCGGGGCCCGGGCATTGAGTTCGTAATATTCTGCGCCGGTTTGGATCACCTCTTTTCTCCGGTTGGCAATGCCCGTCATGGCCAGCAGACCGTCAATGGAGGCCAGCGAATTGGTCAGCAGTTGGATCGTGACGCCTCGTTTCGAGGTTTCTTCAAGCAGTGCCAAAGTCTCCTCCTGGGGAATGAGGTAGGCGGCGTGCATCACCATGTTTTTTTGAGAGCCTTCGATGGCATCCTCCACCGTCCTCCAAACCGGAGAGGCGATCTTGCCCTTGCGAAGCATTCGCTCGGGTGGATCGGCGATGAATTCATACTCTGCCCAGATCATGCGGCCCGAGAGATCTGCCAGGAGTTTGAGGGCATCTTGACGCGCCAGGGTGACGGGATAGGGGCAGCGGTGATGATGGGCGAGATGGTGCTTTTTGCGTTCGATGCTACGTCGCATAGCTCGTAGCTTGTCTTGATCCTTGCCAGTCAGTTTGGTGCGGTCTCCTTTGCGTGTTAGCGGTGAATTCCAATACAGATTGAAAGACTTGGCCGCCGCGCTCACCACTGGGCCTTTGGCGATGAAATCCAGATCTCGCATGTTGTGCTTCTGATCCACGCCAAAGTAGGTGTCCGCCAAGTTGCGGCCACCTCCGATCAAGAGGCTGTTGTCAGCGATGAGGATCTTGTTATGCATGCGGCTTTGCATGCGGTCGATCTCTCCAATCACTGGAATGGGGTTGCCCGCAAAGACCCCTTTCAGCGCGGTCATTGGGTTGAAGAAAGCGATCTCAATGTTCGAGTGCGCGGCCAGGATGGCAGATTTGACCTCGGTCTGCGCCCCATGAGTGATGTCCAGGAGCATGCGGACCTTTACTCCCCGGTCGGCAGCCGCCAGAAGACGATCTGCAAACACGGTTCCGCACACGTCGTCGGCCCAGATAAAATACTGGAAATCGAGGGTCTTTTGCGCTGCTTCCACCACGGCCAGACGAGCTAGGTAAGCCTCTTTACCATCGGCCATCATCTCAAAGCCGGAGGTTCCTTCACGGCGGACTGTACGCTGGCGGGATGCTTGGGCAATGGTTTCCTGCTTCGCCAAAAATGAACTCGGCACCGTTGGCTGCGTGGCAGAAGGGCCTGCGCAGGAAATCATGACAAGACAGCCCACACCAGTCAGCATTCGCAACATGACGTTCATGATAAGGGAGCGTGAAACAGGGGATGGCATAGCAAATTAGGGCTGGGCTAGGCTGGAATCGTGCAGAAAGACACATGCACTTCGCACGAAGTTTCTCAAATGCTCCCGTTTTTTGTGATTCAAACCGATTGCGATGATTTGTGATACGAATGTCCGCATTTTTTGAAAACTCGTTCTGAACGCCGTTCTATGCCTCTCCGAATGCATCTCACGGATCTCACTTGGCCTGACATTGCCGCTCTCGACAAAAACACCCCAGTGGTGTTCCCCATTGCGGCGCTGGAGCAGCACGGCTGGCATATGCCCCTTTTTACCGACTCGATGCTGATGGGAGAGATCGCCAGGCGGGCGGAACTTGAACTGACAAAGAAAGTGCTGTTTGCCCCGCTGCAGTGGCTGGGGAATTCCCACCATCATCTTGATTTTCCCGGCACTCTCTCGGCGGAGCCCCGGGTGTACCTAGATATGCTAGTAGGGGTGCTCGAAAACTTCATTGCCCACGGTTTCCGTCGGCTGATCCTGCTCAATGGCCACGGCGGCAATGATGTGCCGGGGAAGCAGGCCGTGTTTGAGGTGCGGCAGCGCCATCGTCTGCGTGATGATTTGCTGCTCCTGTTTGCCACCTACTGGAGCCTGAGTCCGGAGGCTGGTGGTGCCCATCCGAAGCTGACCCAGAAGGTCATGGGCCATGCCTGCGAGTGGGAAACCTCCATGGTGCTGAGGCTGGCCCCGCATCTGGTCAAGGCACCGGAAACCGTCACGGAAGTGCCCTTTGGCAACAGCTTCGAACCAGCCACCCGTGGCTGGATCATGACGGACCGCTCCGTCCCTGGCCACGTGGGAAATCCGACTCAGGCCAGTGCGGAAAAGGGGGAGGCTTTGTTCCAGGTCTTCACCCGCGATGTGGTGGCGATGCTGCGGCGCGTCATCGATTGGAACGGAAAAAGCTGGGATGGTTGATGACTTATGACACGCTCCCCTTACTGGAAATGGTGGATTACGGGCCTGCTGCTGCTGGCCACGACGATCAATTACATGGACCGCGTCACGCTGGCGAATGCCTCCGTTCGTGTCACGCAGGAGTTCGGCCTGAATGATGAGCAGTATGGCAATCTCGAACTCACTTTTGGTTGGGCCTTTGCCGCAGGTTCGCTGGTCTTTGGTTTCCTGGCGGACCGCATGCGCATCTACTGGCTCTATCCCTGTGTACTCGCAGGCTGGTCACTCATGGGCATGTTTTCGGGCTGGACTCAGGATTACACCAGCCTGCTGGTCTGCCGCACCTTGCTGGGTTTCTTTGAGGCGGGTCACTGGCCCTGCGCCCTGAAGACCACCTTTGCCGTCCTGACGGAAAAGGATCGCACCATGGGCAACAGTGTGTTGCAGAGTGGGGCCTCTATCGGGGCCATCATCACGCCCCAGGTAATGATGCTGCTGATGACCGATGAGCTCGGTTCCTGGCGTTCTGCCTTTGTCGTGGTGGGGGCTTCGGGGTTGCTGTGGGTGGTGGCTTGGTTTCTCATGCTGCGGCCACGTGACCTGGATGTGCCTGTTCGTGAGGTGAAGGTGGCTCCTGTCAGCCTGGGCAGCATCCTCATCAGCCCCAGCTTTTGGGCCCTGGCCCTGCTCATCACGGGCACCCAGACCGTATGGCACATGTACCGCGTGTGGATGATGAAGTTTCTGCAAACCGGACGCGGGTATGCTGAGGGCGAAGCCTTGCATTTTAATTCGCTCTATTACATCTCTACGGATGTCGGCTGTGTCATGGCAGGCGTGGCCTCATTGTGGCTGGTACGGCGCTTTCACTGCTCACCGCATCAGTCGCGCCGCTGGGTGTATGCCGCCGCTTGCGGGCTGACATCACTCAGTGTGGCCTTGCCATGGCTAGGCCAGGGATGGCCTTTACTTGGCGTGCTGTTGCTCATTGGGGCAGGAGCTTTGGCACTTTTCCCCTGCTACTATACCTTCGTCCAGGAATTGTCCGAAGAGCACGTGGGGCGTCTGACCGGGCTGCTCAGTTTTTGGGTGTGGGTCATCACTTCACCGTTGCATCGTTGGTTCGGCAAACTGGCAGACAGCACCGGCTCCTACGACCTCGGTCTGGTCATTGCCGGTCTTGCGCCCTGGATCGGTGTCTTCGCCATGAAGTGGCTGTGGCGGCCTCAGGCGCGGTTGGTCTGAGGATAGTGCTATCTTACCACTTCAGGCTCGTCACAGGCACGCGCGTTTCGTTGCGGTGTGACTTGACGATCTGCCCGTCTTTGAGATGCAGCACCCGGTCCGCCATGCCGGCCATGTCGGCATTGTGCGTGATGATGACCGTCAGGGTCCCCAGTTCCCGGTTGATTCGCTCCACGGCCTCCAGCACGGCGATGCCCGTGTTCACATCGAGGGCTCCCGTGGGTTCGTCACAGAGCAGCACCTCCGGCTTTTTGGCAATCGCCCGTGCGATGGCCACCCGCTGTTGCTCACCACCGCTTAGTTGGCTGGGAAAGTGATCCATGCGGTGCTGCAGGTTCACTAGCGCCAGAGCCTCCTCGGGTTTCATGGGGTCCCGCGAAATATCCGTGATCAGGGCTACATTTTCCCGTGCGGTCAGGCTGGGGATGAGGTTGTAAAATTGGAAGACAAAGCCCACGCAGTTCCGGCGAAAGAGCGTCAGCGTCCGTTCATCACCCCCGGTGAGATCCCAGCCCTTGTAGCGCAGTTGGCCGCTGGTGGGAGTATCCAGTCCGCCGAGGATGTTCAGCAAAGTGGATTTGCCACTGCCTGAGGCCCCCAGCAGGACCACCAGCTCGCTGGAATGAAACTGGATGTCCACCCCATGCAGGGCCACCACGTCCAGCTCACCGGTATGGTAAACTTTTCGCAGGGCACGGGCCTCGAAAATGGGGGCGGAAGGGGGCATGGGAAATCAGTGTTCAGGGGGAGTTTGAGGCGGTTTCCTGAACACTGTTGTTCAAACGGAAGGCGCCTTAGTGGCAGCCGCAGCCTTCGCCGCAACCTGCCTGGCCAAAGACTTCGTCATGGGTCGGAACGCGGCCTTTTTCCAGGGTCTTGGTGACAAAGCCGTTCACCTTGTTCGCCACGTCCTGCAGCAGGTCCTGGGCAGCCATGAAGCTCTGGATGACTTCGTTGGCATCGGCCTGGTCTTGGAGGGACTGGAAACGGCTGACTTCGGAGGGTTCCATCTCAGCACCGCTGCGGTGGCGCTGTTCCAGGCTGCGGCCTAGGGTCATCACATCGCGGTACAGGGAGACTGCGCCTTCGTCAGCCAGGAAAGATTCGGCTTGGTTACGGGCGGCCTGCACTTCGGGATCTGCGGCGATGGCTGCGCACAGAGCTTCAATGTGGGAGGCGATGACGGGGTCGATAGCGGCGTTCATGGAGGGGGAGGCTAGCTGGAAAAGTGGAAATTGTCGAATGGCGGATTGGAGTTTGTCACAGTAAGGAACGGCGCTGATGGGTGGGGTGGATGGCCGTCATCGCTATTTCTTTTTCCCACCTGCTTCCATAAAGTCCAAAAGATCTAGGATCTGTTCCAGGCGCAGGGCATTCAGCAACCCGGCAGGCATGGGGGAGGCTTCGGCCTGAGTACGACTGCGAATCAGGCTTTTGCCGATCTCCACCGTCTCGGGACTCAGCGGATTGGGCTTTAGCACCACCTGTTCTCTCCCGGCTAGAACTTAGCCACTGCGGTGTGGGCGGTTGATTGGCCAACTGGGCGGAGGCCCAGGAAGCGACGAAGAAGATGGCGAGGATCCGCGAAACATCATGCAGCCTCATACGCCGACTGCGGGAGGATTCACGTGGGCGAAGCAGTCCGGGTCGGCGGAGAAAAGAGCGTGAGGCGGAATTTCTTGGGCCACAGGATGAAGGCCGCCGTTGCCAGGGCCAGGTAGTAATGCGGCATCTCGATCCTCCCCTGTCCGGCAGGGGTGTAAGCGATGATGGCAAAGAGCAGATAACCGGCCTTGCCCCCTGTCATGACGCTGCGTACGACCAGTGCACCTAGTGTGCCGACAAACAGCAGCAGACCGGGAATGCCAAGTTCCAGCCACAGCGAGACATACTCATTGTGCGGTGCCCACAGGACACCTGAAACGCCTGTGCCATGGCCTAACAGGGGCTTCTTCATCACACCTTCCCAGGCATCAGCCAGATCCTTGGCACGTTCGGGGGACTTCAGTTTTTCAAAGTCCAGTTCGTAGATGGCCTGGAGGCGTTCGGAAGTGTTTTTGTCTTTGGTAATGCCCTGCTCAGTCCGGCTTTGCAGGATGGCAAAACCCACCCCAGCCGCCGGGATGGCGATGGCGGCCATGATGAGCAAAAATGGCAAATTCCGCCGTGCATTCATCAGTACATAGACTCCTGCCATCAGGACCAGCACGACAAAGCCGCTGCGACCGTAGGTCAGTGCCACACCGACAAAGGCCACGCCAATGAGCAGGCAGTTGAATTTGAAGCTGCGGCACAGCGCAAAGGTGATGCCTAGCATCTCACACAACAGCACTGGCGGGAAATTCGGGTGGCTATTAAAGCCTGCGTACCGTCCCTGAATGCTGGAAAATTTGAAGATGCCCAGCATCTCGGCCACTTCAGAACCCGTCGTCATGAAGATGGCCAGAATGGCCGCCCAGCGCACGGCACGCATGCCCTGGGCGGTGGAGAGCACACAAAGGATGGCCACGATGACCAGCATGACCCGCAAGTGGTCCATCCCTGCCTGACCCTGCAAAGTGGTGACTGAGCGTGACAGCAATGCGGCATCAAACAGCCGCACGGCAGGCAGCAGCAAAATGAGAAATGAAACCGGGGCCAGCCTGACGCTGCTGATGAAAGACAATCCCACGCACGAAGCGAAGGCAACCAGGGTGAAGAGGGCGGGCTTCAAAGGTGAAATCCCCGCGTTGTAAGAGCCGATCACCACATCTGCAGCCAGCAGCCCCAGGATGGTGCCACAGACCCAGACAATCATGCGTTGGAAAAAAGTCTCCGGTGCATCCGGTGCAGATACCCCTAGTCCATCCTGCCACACAGGGGTGGTCATCGGGTGGCTTGGGGGCATGGAATGAGGGGAATGCATGGAAAGCGTGCCGCAAGTTTGAAATCTCACTTCTTGTCGGCCAGCCAGGCCTGGAACATCAGCACGTCCCAGAGATAGAAATGCCAGTTGCGTGTGCCGCTGAGGTGCTCCTGCCATTTTTGCCGGATGGGTGCAGGGTGGAAATAACCTTCCCGTTTCAACCGGGATTCGCTGAGCAAGTCCCCCGCCCATTCGCGCAGCTCTCCGCGCAGCCAGTGCTCCAGAGGCACGCCAAATCCACGTTTAGGCCGGTCAATCAAAGCCTTGGGCACGTGGCGATACAGAGTCTCCCTCATCAGCCATTTGCCTTTGCCATCCCTCACTTTCATGGAGAAGGGAATTCGCCATGCGAACTCGATGAGGTTCGTATCCAGCAGCGGGATACGCCCTTCCAGACTCACGCCCATGGCCGCACGGTCCACCTTGGTAAGGATGTCTCCTGGCAGGTAGGTCTCCATGTCCAGGTGCATCATGCGATGAGTGAAGTCACTCACCCGTGGCCAGCCTGCCGTGTTGGTGATGCTGGTTTGAGGATCCTGCCCGCCGATGACGACTTGCTCGGGCTGCTTCCAGTGGGACATGAGGTTCAGGTACAATGTCTCCATGCCCGGTGCGGCCACGACTTCCGCCAGTTTGTGCAATTTGTCCCCAAATGGCACATGGCGCAGCCGTTTGGGCAACAACGGGCGGGCCATTGAGCCTAACGAATTAAGCGTTTGCGGAGGCAGGACCGTCATAGCTGCGGCAGCCGTCTTTTTCAAGACGGGTGGCATCCAGGCAAATTTGTCCCACAGGTTCCGGCCCACAAAGTAACGTTCATAACCTCCAAAAAGCTCGTCACCTGCATCGCCACTGAGGGCGACGGTGACGTGCTGACGCGCCATTTTGCAGACGAGGTGGGTGGGGATCTGAGAGTAATCGGAGAAGGGCTCGTCATACAGGCCCGGAAGCAGAGGGATGGTATCTAGGGCATCCTTGCCCGTCACATACATCTCGGTGTGGTCCGTGCGCAGATGATTCGCCACCTCTTTGGCAAACTGGGCCTCATTGTATTCTGGCACATCAAACCCGATGGTGAAGGTGCGCACGGGTCTGCTGCTCTGAGCCTGCATCAGGGCCACGATGAGGGATGAATCCACGCCACCTGAAAGGAAGGCCCCAAGAGGTACATCCGAGATCATGCGCATCCCCACGGATTCTTTGAGGAGCGCCTCAAACGTATCAATAGCTTCTTTTTCCGTCCCCGTGAAGGGGTGGTCTACACCATGCTCGATGACCTCACGCAGCGACCAGTAAAGCTTTGGCTCGGGCATGTCCTGTGCCGTCTGCAAACTCAGCAGTGAAGCAGGCGGCAGTTTGTGAAAGCCCTGATAAATGCATTGCGGGTCGGGAATGTAGTTGAACCGTAGCTGGCTGCACAGCGCATCCCGGTTGATGGCCGCATCGAAGCCTGGAAACTGGCGTATAGCCTTGAGTTCCGAAGCAAAAACAAAGGTGTCGCCTAACCACCCGTAGTACAGAGGTTTTTCGCCCATCCGGTCGCGGCCCAGGTGCAGAGCACGCTCCTGCTTGTCCCAGAGCGCAAAGGCGAACATGCCATTAAATCGCCGCGTGGCTTCCACCACTCCCCATTGCAGAAAGGCGGCCAGCATGATCTCCGTGTCCGAGTGTCCCCGCCAGGTATGGCCGTGAGGCTCTAGTTCGGCCCGCAGTTGCTGGAAGTTGTAGATCTCTCCATTGAAAACAATGACATAGCGCCCGTCCGCACTGCTCATGGGCTGGTGCCCCAGCGGCGAAAGGTCGAGGATGGAAAGCCGCCGATGCCCCAGGGCGATGCCGCAATCAGCATCCACCCAGGCACCGCTGTCATCGGGACCACGAAGAACGATGGCATCCGTCATGCGCGTGACCTCAGTTGTCATCTGGTCAGACGAGCGCGAGCGGGGAAGGGTAAGGTAGCCGGAGATGCCGCACATAGGGGGGAGGGTCAGTTGGAGGTCACGGCAGGTTTCAGGGGCGCGATAGCCTCTGATGATGTGGCGATATGAGCGCGGGTGGAAAGGACTTCTTCAAACAGGGCTAGCACACGGTTCAGCGAAAAGTGGGCAAGGATGCGCGCTCTCCCCGCTTGGCCGCTTTGATGGCGCAGCGCAGGGGATAGTCGCAGTACGTCCAGGCAGGCGGCTGCCAGTGCCGCCGGATCTTTGGCAGGCACCAGCCGTCCGGTCTCTCCCATCACCCAGGCCGTGTCGCCAATGTCCGTTGCCACCACAGGCACGGCACAGGCCATCGCTTCACCGACGACGTTCGGAAAACCTTCACCAAAGGCTGAAGACGAAACCACCAAATCCAGTGAAGCCGTCATTTCCGGAAGATCCTGCCGTTCACCTAAAAGTTGGACATGGTTGGTTAGACCGAGCTGCTGAACGAGCTCCGCCAATTCGGCATTGTCCGCATTCACACCTGTGCCTGCGAGCAGGCATTGCACATCTGGCCTTTGCTGAACGATGAGGGCCGCAGCGCGTAAAAACGTCGGGTAGTCTTTCATGGCTGTGTAGCGTCCAAAGCGGCCGATCAAAATCGGCTTCTTCACATCTTCCGCCCTGGGCTTCGCAGGCTGCCATTTCTCTAGATCGAAGCCATTGGGGATCAGCCGTGTTTTGTTGGGGCGATAGCCGATGGCTTCATGCTGCCGGGCGCTGACCTGGGAATTGTACGTGATGAGCTTGGGCCAAAAGGAGAGCCAGCCCAACGCGCGAATGACCAGGGCGGAGCCGCGTTTTTCCAGGCTCAGATCATAGAGCGATTGCCGAATGTTCCAGATGACCTTTGCCTGGGTCCCCATTCGGGCGATCAGGGCCGCCAGGCAGCCGTGATACATCCACCCCATGATCACCGTCGGCCGTGTCAGTCGTGAGATCTTCAGCAGCTGCCACAGAGCCCCCACCGTGGGTTTTCCCACCGGCATGTCCAGCGTGTGGACCGTCGCCCCGACCGCCCGCAGCGGCTCGATGTATTTGCCACCCGCAGTCAGCGAAATGACGGTGTGTGAATGGTGCTTAAGCCCCCCAATAAGTTGCGTCAGCATCATCTCCGCCCCACCCGTTCCCAGACCTGTGGTGATCCAAAGCACTGGCCCTTGCCGCCGCACGATCTCCGCCGTTTTGGCCACCATCTTCTCGACCGTGAAATGATCGGCAATCCGCTGGCGGTTCTGCTCCCGCAAGGCCCTGCGCCCCTCATGATTCAGCGCGAGGAAGCTCTTCATCGCGCCCGTCAGAGCCGCCACATCTCCAGCCGGAAAGATCCACCTTCGGTCATCCACCAGCCAGGCTGAATCCCCCACATCGCTGGCGATGCACGGCAGTCCGCAGGCCATCGCTTCACCCAGGACATTGGAGAAACCTTCACCGTAGGCGGAGGTGGACACCACACAGTCCAGCGTGGGGTACATCTCCGGCAGGTCATCGCGAGCGGTTTCCCAGGTCAGGCGGTTCGTCAGCCCCAGCGTTGCTGCCAGACGTCGCATCTCCTCGGCATACGCCGCATCTCCGCTGCCAATGATTCGCCCCTGGGCCTCGGGCACCTCGGCAAGGGCGCGCAAAAAGGTGGCGTGATCCTTCATCGGGTGCAGCCTGCCAATGAGCGTAAAGGTCTGCCCGCTGTTGCCTAACAAGGTTTGCTTGAATCGTGCCGTGTCTATTCCATTGGGCACCACCTCAAAACGGGCTGCCGGGTAACCCTTGCCGATATAGTAGTCACGGCCCGCACGTGAGTTCGCGATGATGCCGTCTGCCCATCCTGAGAGCAGGCAGTTCAGCCGAAAGCTCAGCCTGCCCAGCAGCCCCCAGGTCTCCGCATCCGTCTGGGAATCGCGGATGCCCCACAGCACCTTGGGGAAACCGCAAAGCGGCTTCAGCAGCAGCGCCATCAGGTTGGACTCATGCAGGTAGCCGTGGATCACGTCCGGCCCCAGCGCGCGCATCGTCTTCACCAGGCGGAGAAAAAAGCCCGCCAGGTCCCAGCGATGGCGTTTTCCCACGCACACCGTGCGCACCCCCGCCGCCTGCAACTCCGACTCAAACACGCCTGGGTAAAAATGCACCACGCAGATCTCGAAACCGCCCAGGGCCACCAGCGCCTTGGCCAGCGTCACCAATTGCCGCTGCGCTCCGCCGTGACCGAGGTCACGGATGAGGAAGGCGAGTCGGCATGGCGCATGGCATTCGGGCATTGCCTGGAACTATAATCTCCATAATGGCCGACTGGCAATTAAGGAATGCGAACAATCCCTCTCCCGCTGCACCTACTCGATCTTCACCAGCTTGGTGGAAACCTGCTGGCGCACCGGCACCTTCTGTCCTTGCACATCCAGCGTGATGTCCGCCCGGAAGGCTCCAAAGGAAACCGTGCCGCGCTCAATATCAAAAAGGATCTGGCCATAGGTCTTGGACCCTTTGCCAATGCTCACAGGCCGCGCCTCGATGGCATCCGCATCGTTCGTCATGTCGCCTTCAAAGCTGATCTTTGCATGTGGTCCGGTGTCATAGTTCACGATGGCGTCGAATTTCACCCGGAGGTCCACCTTCACCGTGCCCGCGCTGGGAAATTTGATCGTCTCCTGGGAGGTCCAGCGGTCACCCGGTTTCACCTGGATGTGCGGCAGCCCCATCTCCAGGGATCGCCGATACAGCTCCGCCACTTCCTTGGCCTCAGCGATGCCGGACAGGGAAGGGTTGCCCAGAGTCGTCGGGGACATGCTCCCCGTGTCCTTCACTTCCACAAACTTGTCTTTGCCGTCATAGACAAGGATGAAGGACTTGCCCACACTCTGGCCGATGGAGGACTGAATCATCGGGTGCGCGTCCTTGAGATTGGCTGAGTCAAAGGCCTGCTTCTTCCCCTGCAGCATCACTTCGCCCGCCATCGCCTCGAAGGTAACCCTCGCTTCCTTCGTGCCTTCAGGTTCACCCGTCACCTGGATCACCGTCGTCTGCTTCACCTTCATCTTCACCTCTTCCGCTTTTTTGGTGGAGGGCAACCCGGTGAAGGTCTCGGTGGTGGTTTCCTGCGTGTAGGTTTTTCCTGGCAGCCAGCGCAGATTCAGAGAAACAGGTCCCTCCTGGGCCAGCAGGGCAGGGCTGGTGAGCAGGGCAGCCAGAAGGACCCTATGGCGGACGGCAGAAAGAAATGAAATCATCGCAGCCTGGAGCTAAGGGCAAAACCTGCCCGTCTGCAACTGCGGTCACAAGAATGCGCGTGTGTGTCATTGTCAAACCAGTGCGCCTTGCCCATGCTGCACAATCACCATGACTCCCGTCATCCAGACTCTGGCAGATCTCGTCCGCATCAACAGCGTCAACTCCTCCTATGACGGCGGCCCTGGCGAGCGCGAGGTGGCCACCTACGTCCACCAGTTTTTCCAGCAGCGCGGCATCGAAACCTGGGAGCAGGAGGTCTTCCCTGGCCGCCCCAATGTCCTCGCCCGCCTGCCAGGGAAAAACCCAAACCGCCGCCTCGTCCTCGAGGCCCATACGGACACCGTATCCGTCCAGGGCATGACCATCCCGCCCTTTGACCCCGTCATTCGCGAGGGCCGTATGTATGGCCGAGGTAGTTGTGATACCAAGGCCGGACTCGCCACCATGATGCACGCCCTCGCCTCGCTGAAAGAAGAGGGACTCACCCCGCCCTGTGAGATCCTCCTCGCCGCCGTCGTGGACGAGGAGTACTCCTACCGGGGCGTGGTGAAACTGTGCGAAGACTTAAAAGCCGATGCCGCCATCGTGGCCGAGCCTACCGAACTCCGCGCCATCATCGCCACCAAAGGCGTGCTGCGCTGCCGCATCATCGTCCATGGCCGAGCCGCCCACAGCTCCAAGCCCCACCTCGGCATCAATGCCATCACCGGCATGGCTCGCGTCATCGCAGCCATCGAGGCCGACAATGCCCGCCTCGCCACCCTGCGCCATCCCCTCGCTGGCGAGGGCACCTGCAACATCGGCGTCATCCACGGCGGCGTGCAGGTAAACTTCGTCCCCGACCGCTGCGCCATCGAGATCGACCGCCGCCTCCTCCCCGGTGAGCGTGCCGACGATGCCGTGCGCCAATACCAGTCCCTGCTACAGTCCATCCCCAGCATCCAGGCCGAAGTCGAGTTGCCCCTCCTTCTCGTGGATGAAGGGTTGGATACCCCCGCCCAGGCCGATGTCGTCCGCACCGCCAGCCGCGTGCTCACCGAGCTCGGTCTCGATCCCGCCCCCGGCGGCGTCCCCTTCGGCTGCGATGCCAGCAAGCTCTCCCGCGCCGGCATCCCCAGCATCGTCTTCGGCCCCGGCAGCATCGACCGCGCTCACACCGTCGATGAATACATCGAGCTCGACCAAGTCCAGCTCGCCTACGAGTTCCAGCGAAGATTCCTCCTCAGCTTCACGTAGCACCTCTCAGCTCCACCCTTCAGTGCCAGCAAAATGAATTCTCACTCCTGCTCCTGCCCCTCGCACTGAACACTGAACACCGATTCCTATGTCCTCCCTCTCCCGCCGCCAGTTCCTCACCACCGCCGCCACCGCCGCCCTTGGCACCCAGATCAGCAGTTGCGCCACCCTCGCCAGCGGCAGCGCCATTGATGCCCACGTCCATGTCTGGACGCCTGATACCCAGCGCTATCCCCTCGCTCCCGGCTTCGAAAAGAAAAACATGGCCCCCGCCAGCTTCACGCCCGAGCAGCTCTTTGCCCATTGCAAACCCGAAGGCGTCAGCCGCATCGTCCTCATTCAGATGAGCTTCTACCGGTACGACAACCGCTACATGCTCGATACCATCGCCGCCCACCCCGGCACCTTCTCCGGCGTTGCTATTATTGACGAAAACGCCCCCGACGTCCGCGGCCGCATGAAGGCCCTGGCCAAACAAGGCGTGCGCGGCTTCCGCATCTACACCGCCAGCAAGGATGTTGAAGCCTGGCTCGCCACCCCCGGCATGCAGGAAATGTGGAAAGTCGCCGCCGATGAAGGCCTGAACATCTGCCTCCTCATCAATCCCGAAACCCTCGCCGCCGTGGACAAGATGTGCATCAAGTATCCCCAGACCCCCGTCGTGGTGGACCACTTTGCCCGCGTCGGCATGGCCGGCCCCGTCACCCGCGCCCATCTCGATCGCCTCCTCCACCTCTCCGTCCATAAAAAGGTCACCCTCAAGACCTCCGCCTTTTATGCCCTTGGCAAAAAGACCCCGCCCTACACCGACCTCGCCCCCATGATCAAAGAGTGCCGCGACTACTTCGGCGCCGACCGCCTCATGTGGGCCAGCGACTGCCCCTTCCAGGTGGACCCCGGCCACACCTACAACGACTCAATCTCTCTCATCCGCGAGCACCTCGCCTTCCTCACCCCAAGCGAAAAAGCCGCCATCCTCAGCAAAACCGCCGAACGGGTCTTTTTTGGCGCTTAGTGTGAGCATGAAGTCTGAGGCTTGTTCTCGGCTCGGGCGGAGCATTCGTGCGGCTGGCAATGGTGCGGAGCCGAGGAACGGCGCGATGAGTTGGAGTTGCAGGAGGTAGGTTACCTGCTGCGTGACGAGTCATCGACCTTGCGGATGACTACGAGATCAGGCTTCGGAGCGGTGTTGCTGGGAGCATAGACGTTGCTGATCATTGGTTGCTCGTATTTGCCGAATACTCCAAATCGCCCCCCCGGTGAGATTGTGATTCAGCATAAAATCTGGAAACTGAATGTATACACATAGATTTTCGCCTGGACTCTCGAACCAAAACGCATCGCACTCATCGCCTATCCAAGCAGGAAGACCCAAGAGGGAGTGTATCGCCTCTTCACTTGGGCCATGACCCGAGAGTCTAAAAATACCCTGTCACAGTTGGCGTGGGGATGGCTAATTGGGTTCACCACCCAGGTTTTTCCATCATGTTTTCCTTTCTGAAATTTCTCGTTGCGGCGGGCATCGCCACTTTTGGCATCTGGTATGTTTTTCAATATGAGACCATCACGGAGGTCACGGGCGGGGTGGCGTTTGTCTCGGTGGTGGTGGCGTTTTGCCTGCTGAAATGGCAGCCGGATCTCAGCAAAAAGGAGTACATTGTTCAGTACAAAAATCTGAAATGGCTGCCGGGGGAGTTTACCCGCCACTGGTTGATCACGGGGGATACGGGGGTGGGGAAGACGACTTCGGGGTTTAACCCGCTGCTGCATCAGATTAGCATGAGTCGGCCTAACTGGGGCGGGCTGATTTTGGGCGCGAAGGGGGATGAGCACTTTTTTGCGATGGAGCATGCGGCGGGGCATGGCCGCCCGGAGGCGATCTGCGTGCTGGCGGTGCGGCCGGACCGCCTGGATCGGAGCTGGAAACCGAAGGAGCGCTACAACCTCGTTTCAGATCCCCGCCTGCCCTACACGACACATGCGAAGAACCTGGTGGATACGGGGGCGTCGCTGACGGAGGGGGAGCAGTCGTCCTTCTTCAAACCGGCGGCGCAGCAGGCACTGACGAGCGCCTTTGAAATGCTGGAGACGCTGGGCAAGCCTGTGAATGTGCTGCGGGCCTATGAGATCCTCACGGACAGCTCCGCGATGGAGAAAATGTTTGAGGAATTGCTGGATGCGGACAGCACGCCGGAGCGCATCAAGCTGGCGAAATACTTTGACCAGACCTTTCTGAGTGCCAAGGCGGCGGAGCAGAAGGAGGGCTTGGTAGGCACGCTGAAGGTGATGCTGGGCTTCTTCACGCACCCGGACATTGCGGAGGTGTTTTGCTCTGACGAGCCTAACACGATCGACATCACGGATGTGGACAAGGGACGCATCTTTTGCACGGCGCTGCCGCAGACTTTCCAGACGGAGCGGCGCTACATCAACACGTACATCAAGCTGCTGTTTTACACGCACGCGATGATGCGTTTTGACAAGCCGAAGTCAGAGCGAAAAAATGAGAATCTGCTGATCGCCCTGATGGATGAGTTTCAGGCACTGGCCACGGCGAGTGAAGACGGCATTTCGGACCACAACGTGATCGACCGTCTGCGTGCAGCGAACTGCTGCCTCATCCTGGGGATGCAGAGCGATGCCTCGCTATTTCCAGTGCTGGGCAAGGAAACAGCGCAGGTGCTAACGCTGAACTGCCGCTCACGCATCGCCTTCCGCCAACCAGATCCCGAGGGGGCGCTGGCGGTGGCAGAGTTCATTGCGAAAGTGGAGAAGAAGAAGGTGTCGAAGTCGTCCGGATTCATGGGCAAGGATGCGAGCAAATCCGTGAGCAAGGAGTGGGACTACGAGGTGCAGCCGGGCGAACTGATGAAGATGCCGGATGCGACAGCCTGGATCGTTCACCCTTCTAAAAAGAAGGTGTTGATGCGCATTCCGGCGATGGATGGTGCGGGGAAGATCCCGGACTGGTGGAAGTGATCTGCCGCCTCTTGGCTGCCTTCGGCTGGGAGTTAGGATTCTTCCAGCTTCATCGGTCGTCTTCCTCCTAGCGGACATTTGGAACTCAGCCTAGCCGGCAGGGCCGAGTGAAATCGTGCCTCCGTTCTGTGACGATGGCGCGGCAAAAACTCAGCTTATCTCGTCACACTTTCGAGCCTCTTGGCCTAGTACCTCCTGTTAAGCCGTCACTGTTCAGTTCATCGGCCTGCCCATTTCGCTATCCAGTTACCAAATATCGTCCACATCGTCATGAACAACGAAAGTCCCCCGCTCAGCCCGCGTGAAGCCCGTTTGGCAGAAGTTAACGCTCTTGCCGAGAGCATCGGACTGGATCCGAAGACGCTGGAACTGACGAATGACCAGAACAAGCTGAAGGATGCAAGCCGTCTGAAAGCCCTGGTCGGCAATGCTGAGGTGTATGTGGGGAATCTCAACGAACAGGCCGCCATTGCACTCTCAGAGATTGATTCCAAGGCCTCCACCACCCGCGCCAGCGTTTATCAGTCTCAGGCGGCCGCCGTGACGGACATTGTGGCCTTTTTGGAAGACCCCAACCCAGGTTCGGACGCTGCCAAGCTGGCCAAGATCCAGGCTTCCTTGGAGACCTTCAAGGAAAAGAAAGGGATCGCTGACGACATCTCCCAACAGGTGGAGGCCATCCGTTATGACATGTATTCTCAGGCCATCTCTGCCGCGACTACTCCTGAGCTCGCTGCACGCGGTTATTCCCCCGTGGAGATCAAGACCTTCAGTGAGGCAACGACCCGCCAACTGATGGGCATCATGGCGGATCTCAAAACGGATCAGGGCATGGCCAATGACCTTGCTGCCAAGATGGCACGCAACCTCCAGACAAACACCACCCAGATGTCGGTTTTGGACATCAATGCTAGCAAGATCCACAACGCGATGTCTCAGGCGTTTAACAACAGCCTGCTGGCAGAATTGGATGGTGAGCAGCGCTTCAAGCCTGCTCTTGAGGGCAGTTCCTATGGCCGTTTCAGCGCCAGTGAGGCCAACAAAAACATCGAGGCAGCGGCCCTCCAAAACAATGTCGTCCTGGCTCCTGCCGTCATGGTGCACCAGCAGTTTCAGGCTCCCAGCATCCCGCATGTGGGCACGGACATGACGAAAAGTGCCGTTCCCGCCGGTATTCAGCTCGTCCAGGCCAGTGACACTTTCAAAGTGAGCACCAATCATGTGCTGGACGAATCCGGTGCCAAGGTCGCTTTTGGCAAGAACCAGATCGGCAGCCGGGTGGAACGTTTCAAGGCGGCAGGGCTCAATGAAAGTCAGGTCGACAACGCCGCATTGAAGGACTCCCAGCTCATCGGCACAGTAGCCCCCCTCTATGGGACGAGCGAGCAGGTGAACTTTGCGATGGGCAACGGATCCATGCAGAGCGACGCCCATGCCAAGCTGAAAGCGCTGAATGGGGATGCCACGAGTCTGATCACCCGCTCCGTCGCCAGTTCCGCTGTGGATAAGGCTCTGGGCATGAACAGCCTCGCGACGGAAAAGTTTGGTTTGGATGAATCTGGCAAAGGAGTGGGCCTGAGTGTCGGGGTTGCCGGGGCGCCAATCCTCCAAGCCAGCGATAAACGCGATGTCCTGCCTGCTTACTTGGACATTGATTACAGCGATCCTGCCATCCAGAAAGGCCTGTCCGATCTCCAGGTCCAGGATTACATCACAGGCCAGATCGACCGCCACTCTGGCAACATCTTCGTCGATCCTGGCACCAAGGAAGTGCGCGGCATCGACAACGATCTCGCCTTTCCGGTCGTGGATCGTGAAACGATGATCCAAAAGGACTCTACCGTGCGGGGAAAGGCCGTGGCTGGCATGCCTGATCTCATTCATGTGGACACGGCGGACAAAATAGAGGCGCTGAACCCGGTCGAGCTCCGCAAAACTTTGGAGAGCCTCCAGCCGCCAAAAGGTATTGCCCCGCTTGAGCCAGCTGCCATTGACGGTGCCGTCAAGCGCCTGAAAGACCTGCAAGCGCATGTCCAAGAACTGCGAACTGAGGGAAAGCTCGTCACCCAGTTCAATGAGGACACCTTTCGCCAGGCCACCCAGATGCAGCAGGGGGTGGTGACGCCCACCTCCTATATCGGCACGGCCATCCTAGAAAGTGCCAATACGGAAAGGCTCAACCTCAGCAGCAATGCCAACAGCCATCGCACCCTGGTCAAGGCAGAGGATGTCCATAGCCCACGACCAGATGATGCCTTTGCCGCCTACAAGGCAGAGGTTCAAAAAACCCGGGACAAATTCCTCGAAAACCCGAAGGAGATTGAGAACCCAGCCGTCTCTGCTGCCGTTATTGAGGCTCAAGGAAAAATTACGGCTGCACAGAAGCAACTCGCCGAAAATACCCAGGATCTTAAGGCCGTGGGAATGCGGCTGCAGAATGCCATTGCTACTCAGAATGTGGCTCTCATCGGCCCTTTGAAGGATGCCGTGCGCGGTGCCTCTGAGACACGTCAGGAAAACCTGCAAGCACTCAAAGCTGCACAGCAGGAGCTGGATACGGCCATCAATCAAGCCCTGGAACCCCACAAGCCGGAGCTCGCGCAGAAGGCCATGGCGGAGACCTTGGAGAGCTACCGCAAACAGGAACCTCTTCTCCAGGAGCAGGTTGCTCAAACCAGTGCCCGTCTGGAAGCGGCGCAAAAGGCCGAGAGCGCCGCCTGGGACAAGGTCCTGGAAGTTGGCGGTGATCACACCGAAGAAGTCACCGCCGCCACCCAGGAACTACAGGCCGCGAAGGCCGCTCATCAGACGGCTACGGAAGACCTCGCCCATGTCCAGAAGCAGCTTCCTTACCTGGAGGAACGTGTCGTCGCCAACCAGCTTTGCTTGGAAATGCAGCAGCACCTCCAGGCCCCTCGAGTCGCCCCGCCGCCTTTGGATGTGGATCAGCCGCAGGTCCTGGCTGGGGACATGGATGTTAACGGTGCCCAGGTGGACCAGGAAGCTCCCGCCCGGGTCGCCCTCCCCCCAGGGCCTGACGACTCAGCTTTCCAGGCTAAAGTGGATAAGCTCATCGAAAAACGTCTCAAGTTGGAGCACCCTGACACGACTGACCGCATCAAAGCCTTTTTACAGCATGGGCCGAAAGGTACCGAGGCCGCGATTGCAAAAATCGACAAAGAGATTGCCGCTATTAATCTCGCCCGCTCTCAGGCGCAGTCCGGCGTCAGCATTGATCAGCAAAAGCAGGATCTGGACAGCATGAAAACCCGCCTGCAGGAAAACAAGCAGGGCCTCAAAGACCTTCGTGAATCGGAAAAAATCCTCACCAATATCGAGCGCAAGGTGGACCTCGACGGTTCGTTGAAGGAGGCCTCCCTCGGAGGCAACATGAGTACCTCCGAAAGGGATAGTTTGGTTAAGGAAATGAACAAGGCCATCAATGTTCGCGAAGCTCTCAAGCCCCAGGAGGAAAGCATGAAGAAGGACGTCAAGGAGCTGGGGGCTGAAGTCAAGCAGGGGGAAAAAGCCCTTCAGGTGCGTCAGGCGCTCGGCAACACAGGCCCTTCTGCCCCCGCCACTTCCAATTCCAAGGGGCACAGCGTCTAAGGTCAATTTTTGCGGGTTGTCCGGCCCTCTGTTTTAGAAACAGCTATGCGCTGTTTTTAAACTAGACCGAGCACCTGCCAGATTCCTGGCAGAGCCTGGAACCGCTCTTCCGTCGTATTCCTCCATAACCGTCTTTTCTTGCCACTCAGCCATCGCCCGTTACCCTTTCCATATGCCTTCTCTCACGCCCCTCCTTGCCAATTTTTCCCCTCAAGAACTTAGCCTGCTGTCCAGCTTTGGAGACTCGCGCTCCTACCAGGCGGAAGAAGTGGTGATCCGTCAGGGAGAAGAAAACGACCATTTGTATCTCGTCCTGAAGGGCCGTCTGGATGTCTATCAAGACGTGGATGGCACGAACAAAAAGGTCGCCTTCCTGGAGTCGGGCGACTCACTGGGCGAAGTCAGTGTTTTCGATCCTGGACCCGCGAGTGCGACGGTGACGGCAGCATCGGAAACGGAAGTCTGGCTGATCACCCGTGACAGTCTCGATCGTCTGCACACCGCCAATCCGAAGGTGGCTTACCGGCTGCTCAGCCGCATTGCCACCTGCCTGTCCAAAAGGCTGCGCCAGATGAATGACAAGGTGGTGGACTTGGTGAACCGCTAAGTCTGGGAGGAATGTCAGCTGTGGATTTTTCCTCGCTGAAGTTCCACAGCTACATGATCAATGGTTAGGTGGATTTGCTGTGTGTTTGTTTGGCAACTTCTAGTCTGCGTGGGCAGTTGGGAGCTGCTTATTGAAGAACACAAGAGTGCGTGACATGGCATCGGCGATAGCTTCACTTGAGAGGACGTGGCCCTCTTGATCGTAGAGCTTCAGGATGTGCGGAGTCCCCAACCGGCGGGCCGTGGCCGCTAGTTCGAGGGCCTGCGTGGCCGGTACTCTCTCGTCATCGCGGCCATGGAGGATCAGGAGGCGAGGTAGGTGTGTGAGGGTGGGTTTTTGGCGGTCAAAAAGACCGCCTGCCAGCTCGGCCACCGCCTTCACGCGTGTATCATCGGCAGCTTCGGAGACGGCCAGATAGGCCCCGAGAGAAAACCCGAAGAGGCCGATGGAATCGGGATGAACGGAGGGATGGGCACCGGCGTAATCCACCGCCGCCCGGATGGTTTCCACCCAGACGGGCCAGTGCTGATGGATGGATTTGTCCCCACTCCAGACCGTTCCTGTACGGTCAAAGTAATGCACAAGAATGGCCACTTGGCCCTGAGCTGCAAGCTGGTGGCAGAGCTTCACTAGTGGACCTTTGCCCACCAGGGTGCCAGACGAGCCATGAAGCACCAGGACAGCGGGGAAACGGCCCGAGGCTTTTGGGAGGAAGGTTTCCACTTTGATTTTACGGCCTTGTGTGGTGAAAGAATCGGTCTGGCGCACAGGCCCGGGGGTGGAGGCTGGCCGGGTGGTACAGCCTGTGTGGATCTGGGCACAAAGGCCTAACAAGAAGCCTGCGTAGAGGGTGCGTCGGTTCATAAGCTACCTCTTAAACGGCTGTCCTGCCTGGAGAGGATGGCTTGGTTTTCGCTCCAGCTCTGAGATGGGCAGCTTGAGCCAACTGGTTTTTTTGAAGCGTGCACAGCCAGTTGTCTCCGTTCATGCGAAATAGGAATGTCCCGGTTTGATTGCCGGGAGGCTGGTCACACCAGCTTTAACGCAACCTCACATCCCATGAAAACATCCTTCAAACGTCTGTCTCTCCTTGTGCTCGTCTCCGGGCTTTTTGCTGTGCTTGGCACTAGCTGCAACACCACCCGCGGCCTGGGTCGCGATGTGAAAAAAGCGGGCGACAAAATCGAAAGAGCCGCCAGCTAGCAGAAACCTGCTTGTTCAGAGCGTTGCTCGCAGGTCCGGGAGGCCTGCGACAGCGCTCTTTTTGTATCTATAGGGCATCCCCAGGGCGTAGCATCGCCAGAATGAGCCTATTTTGGAGAAATTAACTGATTGGGTCCTGCAATTAAAACAGGAGCAAACGTCATGAAATATTCCGATGACAGGACCACCTGAGGAACCTAAACTAAAGCACGTTATTTTCGTTGTTATGGATACCCCCACTCCATCTGGTTCTGGCCCAGTGGTCGCCCCGCAGTCTGCGGCGGTCACCTCCCATACGCTGTATCCAGGTGGTGCCCCTGAAGTGGACTATGACCAGACGATCAAATTCAAGACGCCGGGTTCAGGGATGACTGTTTTTAATCGTTACAAGCTGGAGCGGGTTTTGGGCCGTGGGGGCATGGGTGTGGTATGGCTGGCGGATGACCTGAAGCTAGAGCGCCCAGTGGCCCTGAAATTCCTGCCGAGTCTGATCGGACTTGATCCCGCTGCGGTGAAGGAACTGAAGACGGAAACCCGCCGTGGGCTTGAACTTTCGCACCCGCACATCGTGCGCATCTATGACTTTGTGGATGATGAAGATGCTGCGGCCATCTCGATGGAATTTGTGGATGGCAAAACGCTGTCTGAGCTGCGGATGGGCACAGAGTTTGGCGTCTTCACGGTGGACGATATTTCGAGATGGCTGCTAGGCGTCTGCGATGCGCTGGATTACGCGCATTTCCAGCGGAAGCTGATCCATCGTGACCTGAAGCCCGCGAACATCATGCTGACCTCCAAAGAGTCGGTGGCCAAGATCGCGGACTTTGGGATTGCGCGCAGCCTGTCTGATACAATGAGCCGCCTCTCCGTGGCCAATCTGGGCACCAGCGGCACTCTCCCCTACATGAGCCCACAGCAGGCCATGGGCGAGCGCCCGCAACCGACGGATGACGTTTACTCCCTGGGTGCGACGATTTACGAACTGCTCACGGGCAAGCCCCCTTTCTATCGTGGAGACCTGCCCACGCAGATCAATTCGAAGATCCCGCCTTCCGTGCAGGAACGACGTACGGAACTGGAAATCCTCTCAAAGGAATCTATTCCCAAAGCCTGGGAAGAGGCCATCGCCGCCTGCCTGCACAAGGAGCCGACTCTGCGGCCTAGCTGTGCCGGTGCCCTGGCCGAAATGCTGGGCCTGCGGCCAGCTACGGTGACCATTCGCACGGGATCCTATGCGGCAACAGCGGCTGCGGCTCACTCGCGCAGCCTTTCCCAAAAGGCCAGCAGCCGCGCACCTCTCATCGCCGCCGCGGCGACGGTGATCCTGGGGGCGGGTGCTGCCGCCTATTTCTTTGTCAATTCACCGACTGAAGCCAAAAAGCCTTCGGAGACAAAACCGGCAGGCACGGTGGCTACAGCATCTCAGCCCAAAAAAGACACGGTAGAAAAAGGTGATGAAGGGGAGCCCAAAAAGGCCGCTTCCAGTCCTGAGCCTACTCTGGCCAAAGTGCCGCGTGTTACGCCAGCCACTCCGGAGCTGCCAAAGGCTGATAACCCAGCAGCCACGCCGCCCGAAGGTTCGGTGCCAGGGACTCCGCTAGGCTACAAGTCGCCAACGCTGACCACGGTCCCGTCTCCTGCAAGCCCTTTGCCAAATCCCGCTCCAGGAATGCCCACCCAGCCAGATCCCCTGGCCCTGCCTGGAGTTACGGCACCTGCGCCCTCACTTCCAGCGATGACGGCCCAGCCTGGTGCCATTCCTGGGACAACTGCAGCACAACCGCCTGTTCTCGTGGCAAGTTCCCAGATGCCTGTGGGCGGACTTTCGCTGACGCCTGATCCTGCCGGTGCTACCCAGGGTGCCTTGACCGGGGCTATGCCTCCGGCAACGACAACACCGCCACTACCGCCCGGATTTGTAGTTCCTCCGACCGGTCTAGTGCTGACCCAGCCGACGGTGCCCGAGCCTACCACAGGCTACTGGACCCTGGAGCAGGTGTTTCCTGTGTTGCCACACGCGACCTATTCACCGAAGGGCAAACGCTACTTGCTTTATCGGACCCAGTCATTGCTGAAGGAGAAAGGTCTTTATACGGCGACGGTGGACGGAGCCGAGGGCAAAAGCACTCACAATGCCATCGTGCTTTTCCAGGTACGCAGCGGCTTGCTGCCGAATGGCCTTCTGGATCTGCCGACTCTGGCGGCCTTGAACCTATCTGCTGAAGAGGATAAAGCGGACTGGAATTCTCCTTCGGGCAGTGGTTCATCTGGCAATGGGCCCCGTCGCCGCACGACGACCAAGGAGGAGCCAGGGTTCCTTCAGAAGACGGGAGACACCCTTAAGCGTCTGAATCCGTTCGGGAAGTAACAGAGTTTGGGTGAAAACTAAGGCTCCTGAAGTAGGGTGCAATAAACCCCAGGGTTGGGTCTTGTGGCTATGCACAGCTCAACCCACTTTGGGGCCTTGCTGCGGCAGGGCGGGAGCGTTGGCTTTTTGCCATTTGCCCTCTGAGTCCTTCGTCTTACCAAGGGCGGCTCCGACGCTCTCTTTTTGCTCTTGGGCAGCTTCTTCTAGCTGCTCGTTTTTGAGTTCGCGGTCGCGGGCATCGATGTCGTTGTCGCGGTCTAGGTCCTCGCTCTCACGGTCTGCCGCATCAATGCGGCCATCGCGGTCCAGATCATGGGTGGGATCATCCGCCAAGTCCACATCGCCATCCCCGTCGAGGTCACGAAGGGAATTGTTCTTGGGGCGGGATGGCAGGGGAGGCATGAGAATTATTTGCCGATTTTCACGCTTTTGAGTGCCTGCTGCATGCCCTGGGTATTGGCGGCGGGATTGACGTGCTTACCTTCAATGTTGAGTTTGCGACCGATGGCCTGGCCTGTTTTGGGGCTGAGGTCGTTCATCTTGTCGAGGGCAAGATCGATCTTCTTGTTCAGCTCGTCCATCTGCGGGCCTTTGGGGCCGTTTTCAGCGCTTTTGCTGATGCTTTTCAACTCCTTCATCATGGAGTCGAACCGCTCGCCGTCGAGTTTGGCCTTTCCAGCAGCCATTTTGTCGGACTCCATTTTGGAGAGGATTTTTTCGAGGGTTTCGAGCCATTTTTTCAGCTCTTCGGCGGCGGTGGCAATGACATTGTCAGACATGATGATGAAGGCTTGAGGGGGTTAGCGGGAGGCGTGCCCAGCGGGGTGGCTGGTCATTTCATAGGGCTGGGCGCGCAAAGGATGAACGGAACTGCGATAGGTTTTCTTTTCGTGGCCTGGATGAGTGACGAGGAGGTAATAACGAGTCCAATGCAGCCCGGCATCGCGGCTGCCGATGCCTTCGGCCCAGCGGCGTGCTTCGGCACCTGTCATTTCACGCGGAAGAAAGGCGATGTGGAGGTTGGAATTGCGCCAGCCACGGTCGTCATGATCCACCCAGAATTCGATGCGGCTGCCTACGGGAATGACATCGGTATCCGCAAGGAAGGATGGCGGTGTGGCGCAGGCCCCGAGGAGGAGCAGGGTGAACAAGCCAAGCAGAAGGCGAAGTGGATGGGAGGTGCTGGATGAGGAAGGCTGCATGTGCGCTCAGAGGATAATTAGCCAGTCAGGTCTCGTGTGTGACAGGCGGGGGGATAATGACAGGGGGCCTGTCCGGGAGCATGGGGCTGCCAGGGCTCTCGGGCGGGTCTTCCCCATCTCGGCCGGGACGTGGGATGAGATGAGTGACAGGCGCCATGGCGGCAGGTGAGGGCGAGGCTGGGGGTTCCTGGTATTGGCGGCCAAACCATTGGCCAAAACGGTCGTCCCAATAAGCTTTGCTGGCCCGTCGCTTGAGTTCCATCTCCTCTTTGCCAATCTGGAGGTAGGGCTCCCCCCAGCGACGCACGGCTGCGGTCAGAAGGACGAGCACGAGGATAAGGCCGGCTGCCTTGTGCCTTTCGGTCGCGATGGCGCTAGCGAAAAGCAGAAAGCCGACGCCATAGAGATCAATCTGGGGCTTCCACCGGCGGTAGAATTCAAGAATGGATGACCAGATGCCCATTTTCGGCGACGAGGATTCCTGATGTGGGTTTGCCTGCCATGAGGGCCTCGCGCACGGCGTGGCGGCACTGGCTTTCGGCGGTGGTCCGCATCCGGCGCACACCCAGGCGGGGTTCCACGCCCTGTGACACCAGAAGGTCGATCACCCCTTGTCCGGCGGTCAGTTCATAGCCTTTGTTACGCAGGTTTTTCAGCTCCTTATTGAGCATGATGCTGGCGATTTGTTTTTGGGCGGCATAGCCCAGCTTTTGGAAGACGCAGCGGACATTGAAACGGGCCAGGACTTCGGGGCGGAGTTCTGCCGCGGCGAGATCTTCAATGAACCTTTCGATGGTGGCCATGGGGCTGTTCTTCAGCTCCATGAGGGCATCGGCTCCGATGTTGGAGGTGGCGACGATGTAGAAGTTGCAGAGGTTCAGCGTCTCGCCATTGGCAACGGTGATACGGCCGGCATCGAGCACCTGCAGGAAGATGTCGAGCACGCGCGGATGGGCCTTTTCAATTTCGTCAAAGAGGATGATGCCACGGCCCTCGGCCCGGTCATAAAAGCGGCCCATGTTGCCTCGGCTTGTTTCGCCCTGGCCTAACAATAAGCCCAGGGATTCCTGGTTCTGGTACTCGGACATGTCCAGGCGGATGCAATGCTTGCCAACGTCCTTGTAAAGATACTCGCAGAGCAAGAGGGTGATTTCCGTCTTGCCCACGCCCGTGGGCCCCAGAAAAAGGAAGGTGCCTTTGGGCCGGCTGGGATCGCTGAGGCCCAGCTCCCCATTTTGAACGATGGGGACGACTCGCGGAATGACATGATCCTGCCCGATGATGCGCTCGTGAAGAAAGGGCGGCAGGCCGCGAATGTGCTCTAGGTCAACCATGCTTGTGTTCGAGAAGGCGGTGTGCAGGGTTCACTTTTTCTTTCCGCCGCTGAAGCCCTGAGAGGAGGTGCGGATGCGGATGCGCTCCGCCTCTTCGAGTTCCGTGATGCGCTCTTTGGCTTTTTCCAGTTGGGAGCTGGCTTGGTCGCGTTCTTGGATGGTTTTGGCGAGGTAGAGTTGGATTTCCTGGGCCTCTTCTTCAGCTTCCTTGAACTCAAGCCGCTTCTTTTCCAGGTCTTTCTGGAGGTTGGTGAGCTTGGTCATGGTCAGTTGCAGCGACTGTGTCTTGGCCACGAGGCTTTGGCGCTCCTGATCAAGGAGGCTGCTTTTGGGAACCTCACTGCGGGAGGGCTCGACGACGCCGAGCACGACACCGCGCGACTCCATTGGCGTAGCGGGCAGCCGGGTGTCCCAGCGGGCATCCTGTTCCACTCGGTAAACGGTGTGCGCTTCATGCATTTCACGGCGGTCCTTGCTGGGAAGCCTGCCGACATGATAGGCATGTACTTCTTCGTTCAGCCGCACGCGGGAGCTGTCGTGCGGATCCAGGGCCCGGCCTTTGGGCCAGCCGCCGACGACGGTTTTGGAGTAGGTGGGGATGTAGGCCAGCTCCTGCTGGTCCGGCGGCAGGGCAAACGGATCATCCGAGAGGGGGACTTCCTTGGTGGCACAGGAGGCGAGCAGGGCACCGGTGGCGGCGAGGGCAAATCGAGTGAAGGGTGTCATGGCGTGGTGCTGGGAGGAGTGGTGGTGTCGTCGGCATCAGAGTCCTCTGACACCAGGCTGCTGACGCGGGCGGCGCGTTCAGCCGTGCGTTTTTGTTCTTCGGCTTTGCGGGTGGCTTCGGCGACTTTGGTGGCCTGCTCGGAGGCGGCAGCCGTCTCGGTCTGGGCGCGGTTGTAGGCTTCCTCAGCCAGTTGCCAACTGGAGGTGGCCTTGTTGCCCTGCTTGAGTCCGGCGATGCTGGCCATCTCGGGTTCGAAGACGTCCTGAGTGTAGATGTAAAACTGGGTGCCGGCACCGACTCGGACGAAGTCCAGATCCTGCTCCAGTTTTTTGGTGAGGAGGCCTGAGTAGGCGGAGGCGGCCTGGGAGCCACCTCCTAGGGCGGCATTGCGACTGTTGTTTTGTGGGACCAGGCCGTAGACGGACTGGAACTGGTCCTGCTTGTTGTTCATGATGCCTTCGAGGGCTTCGGCCACGAGGATTTTAAGCTCGGCATATTGGTCGTTTTTGATGATCTGGCCACGGATGCCGGCAGAGCCGTCGGTGATGGCGTAGGTGCCGTCGGAAAGACGTTCGTGGTCCAGCGCGACTGCGCTGATGTTGTATTCCCGGCCATCGGCCCAGACAAAGGTAAAGCTGCCTGAGACTTCGATGCGGTCACGGGATCTGCCTTTGCCCGCCTTAGCCTGCACTTGGGTGCCTGCGGGGACGATGAGGCGCTTATTCCAGTAGATGTCTTCTGTCACCAGCGCGAGCACGGGAGTGTCCAGAGAAGAGGAATCCACGGTAATGACGAGAGCGGCTTTGATGAGCAGGCCACGTGGGGCGAAAAGCTTGGGCTCCTTGGCGACGTAAGGCTCGGGCGCAGTGTTGGAGATGTGTACGAGCTTGGGGAAAGGGGGAGCCTTTTGGGGTTTCTTTTGGCTGCTGGTTGTGGGGATAAAGGTGGGGGCTGGTGGCTTTTTGGGCGCGACGACGAGTTTGTCCACCTGCTGGCCGCTGCCGACCGTGGCGGTGCGTTTTTCACCGAGTGCGACGGTCTTTTCCTCCAGGGCGACCTGTGCCTGGGGGCCAGCGGAGGCTGGTGCGGCATTGACTGGTAGCGGCTGCTTTTTGGTGAGATAAAAGGCCCCGCCGGCGATACCGACGACGACGACCAGAAGGCCCATCTGCACGCCGGTTTTTTGGAGATACTTGGTCATGGCAGGAATGGGAGGCTATTTGCTGTTGTCCGCCGTGGCATCGCCGAAAAGGGCAGGGGAGATCTGGCTGCGGCCGGCTTCAGGCAGCTCGATGCGGAAGTCCTGATTGATGGAGAGGCCCTCACGCCCGCCTCCTGGGCCGCCCTGGAGTAGGACATCCATGAGAACCTTTTGGCCGGGAGGGGCGACGCCGCTGCAATCCACCATCTGGGCATTGTAGCTGCGTTCCCCCACGCGGACTTTCACGCCGCTGGGGTCGAACTCGTAGGTTTCCGTTCCGGTGTTGACGAGGTGGCAGCGGAAGGCGGTGATGTCTTTGGACGGATTCCGTTGGATCTCATAGATGGTCGCGGTGACGCCTTTGTAGGTGGAGGTCATGTCCAGTCCATTGCGCTCCAGCCAGCCCTGGAAAAGACCGGGATTGAGTGACTGGAGTGCCTTGCGGCTCTTGATCTTGCTGAGCATGCCGACGAGTTCTTCCGAGCTGAAATCGATGCGGTTTTTGACCACCTGTTCAGGGGTGGTGGGGGCGGCAGCATCCTTTTCCTGCGGGGGGGAGACGATGACGGCGAGGTTGGCCTCATCGGAAGGGACGAAGCGCAGCAGATGGATGTGGCGGGAGGTGCGAACGGTCGCGTGGCAGGGCTCGCCAGGTTTTACTAAACGGACGACAAGGGTGTCTCCGATGACGTTTTCATAGTGGACGATGGCGACTTTGGCCTGGGTCATTTGTGCGGCCGCATTGGGGTCCGTCACCAGTCCGAAACCTGTCAGTAGCGTGATCTTTTCCGGGAAGGTGATGGTGGTGGCAACGGTGGCATTGATAGAGATGTCATGGACCAGTTTTTTGGAGTCCAGCATGACGAGCTCACGCCCCTGCTGCACCTGTGCCTGTGTGGTGAAGGCGGAGAGGAGAGTGAGGGAAAGGAAGCAAAGGAAGGGTCTCATGAGTCGCTGATTTTCTCCAATTCGTACTTCACCATCTGATCAATGACGGAGGGGAAGGCTTTATTGCGGCGGATATCCGGGTTCAGGCGCCAGAAGAGCTGCAGGCGGAAGCGATAGGTCTCGTTCTGTTCCTTGTTGTTGAATCGGCTGCGACGATAGACAAAGCCAGTCGCCTCCGTGATGCATACGGTGTCAGCCGTGCCCAGGAGGGCGTTGGTTTCGATGCTGAAGGTCTGGTGCACATCTTGGTTCCTGAAGTAGAGGCTTTCGGTTTCCAGCTTTTTGCGTATGAGGCTGTAGCTCTTTTTGGTGCACAAAAGGGGCAGCCTTTGGGCGTGGGTGATGCCCTCAGGTCCCCGGTCGAAAATGGCCTCCACCGCCATTTCGGAGAGGTTCAGGTGCATGGGCTTCATCTTGTTGTAATTCACACCAGGGGCGATGTAGTAGCCGCCGCCGGTGTCCATGACGACGAAGGGGGGGCGGGCCTTCAGCTCCTCGGACATGAGGACGAGGTACCAAGCACAGGTGGAGGCGACGATGCAGGCGACGACGAACCAGAACACCGCCGTTTGGTCACGCGCAATGAGCGTGTCTATGGCACTTTTTTTCTTGGGTAGGGCAGTGGCCATGTCAGGGTTTCTTTTCAGAACTGGAGAACTCTTCCAGGGTGTAGTTGATGTCTGAGCAGACGAACATGAAGCGTTTGTTGGCCCTCAGGCTGGGGTTGCGCTGCCATTGCATGGTGGCACTGACCAGGAAGGACTGGACGACGGTCTCCTTCAGCGTGGGATCGAAGCTGACGCGGATGAGCTGGCCTTCGGTGCTGGTGATGGCGCTGCCGTCGTCAGGATTGTGGACGATGTCCACACGGCCAAGTTCGACCATCTGGTGAATTTTGCGTTTGTCGAAGTCGAAGCTGTTGTCGCGGATGTCGAGGCGGGCTTGATCTAGCCCGTTGCCGATGAAAAGCTGTTCGAGACGGCCTGTGTTCACGGGGCCCTGAGGGCCACGGTTGAGCAAGGTTTCCATCAGCAGCCGGGTATGGAAGTCTGCGGCTTCGTTGAGGTCCTGAGGCTTCATGTCCCGGGCCATGAAAACATCGTACTGCTCAATGGGTACAAAGAGCATGCGCCCACGGCCAAGGAGGGCCTGCCCGTGGAGATACCAGCCCGTGCCGATGATGCAGCCGCAGGAAACAAGAAACCAAAAAATGGCCAGCTTGTCCTTGGCTATGAACATGTCAGTGACGCCTTTCATGAAAATCGAAGTCTGCTCTTAACTGCCTGCTTTTGATGCGGTGGAGGCTGCCCCGCCCATGGCACCTGCCCCTCCGGCCATCATGCCCACGCCCACAGCGGCCCCCGCTCCGGTAGCGGTGAGGGCGGCCCCGCCGGCGGCCATCGCGGCCCCAGAGGCTGCCTGTACCCCCGCACTGGCCATGCTGGAAGAGCCGGAGATCAAGCCCATGCCGATCTGTGCGCCAGTGGTGACGGCTTTGCTCACCACTTTGGGGGCGACGAAAAGGGTGACGAGCATCCAGAGAATGCCCAAGATGATGGGCAGGGTGCTGGTGAACATTGTGAGCAAGGTGGCGATCTGTCCGACGCCTGCTACTGGACCGAGGATGGAATCAAACAAGTCCGGGCCAGATTCCATGACGGCAATGCCGAAGAGCATGCCTAGCCCCCAGCCCAGTGGCCAGAAGCAGATGCCGATCATACCAATGTGGTATTTCACGGCGGTGTCGCGTGTCTGCTCAAAAACGAGCATACCGAGAAAGAGGGGGCCTGCGGCGCTGCCCAGGTAAAGGGCGATGATCTGGATCTGGAATCCAATCCAGAAAAAGACATACATGATCATGGCCACCAGGGCCATTGCCCAGGCGATGACGACCTTGATGTAATACTCCACCCAGGTGAGGGGATTGAAGATGCCAAGGACGATCTCCGGGGCGCTGCCAGTATCAAAAGGGGCGGAGGCAAAGCTGTCACCCACATTGGTCAGCATGGAGATGGGATCCACGCCCAGTTCCACAAGAAGGTCATTGCCCAAGGTGGCCTGGGTGGAAAGCATCCAAGGGCCGTAGAACGGCATGATGGTGACCAGGAGACCCGAGACGATGATATGCCTAACGATGCCTGAGAGATCTCCGCCGATGATTCCCTTGTAGCTTTGGATCAGCAGTCCCGCGAAGACCAGCACAAACATCAGCAACTGCAGGACCTCGCTGCAACGTGCACAGACATCCGCCAAGTTGTCATAAAAAAACGACATGTCGAAGTCCATGGTGCGTCTGGGTAAGCGGTGACTGTTGTGGTAGGGTGGAAAAAGGCGGGCGGTATCCTTTTACATCAGTTGGCGTCTCCGCCGGATGCTTCAGGATTTTCAGCCCCTGCGCCTCCGCCCGCATCGCGGCGGCCCCAGGTGAGATTCGGGATGAGAGGTCTGGCAGTGCCTCCGGGGGCTACACCGCCAAAGGGGATGGGCGTGTAGGTGCCTACAGGTGTGGGGGGCGCGTCGGGATCTCCCGTCTGGTTCATGTGCTGGGCTTCTTCTTGTTTGCCCTTGGCGATGATTTGGGCCTGGGTGGTCAGCTCTTTGTGAGTCATGTCCGCATCAGCCTGGGCCACCAGGATGGTCTGGTTGCACTCTTCAATCTGGCCTCTCAGCACGGTGAGCATGGCATTGAGCTTGTGGATGGAGGCCAGATCCGTGGCTTCCTCGATTTCCTGAACGACCTGGGCCACTTCGTCGTTGAGCGTCTTCTTTCGGGCCAAGGCCTTTTCCCGCACTTCTTTGAATTCTTTGAACTGGGCCATGACGGCGGATTCCAGGCGGTATTTTGCCGGATCGCGGTCCACCTCGGCTCCATCCTTGCGGGTGACTGTGGCACCGATGGGTTCCATGAGCCCGAAAGCGTCATCAGCGAAGACCTCGGCTCCGGTCAGGGCGCCCAGCATCGCACGCTGCTCATCTTTAGTTTTGAGCGTGGTGGCGGAGGAGATGACATCATTTTTGATGATCTGGACAGACCCCAGATTGATGGTGGACGGCTCACCCATGCGATCCAGGCTGGTCTGCAGCTTTTCATTCTGAAGCTGGGCTTCGTTGAGGATCTGGGTGAGTTTCGCTGAAAGCTCTGACTGACCCATTTCCAGCGTGGGTGCGCTGGAGACGACGACGGCACCCTGGGCGAAAGCGCCCGAGGCGACCAGGAAGGAAGCAAGGATGAGGGCAGATGTTTTCATGATGTGCGCGAGTGAGGGATGTGGCCGGTGTTATTCGACGACTTCGATGACCACCTTGCGGGGTTCGACGAGCACGCCGTCAGTCGTCACGTGCTCAGGGACAGGAACTTCATAATAGCGACGCTGGATGGAGGAATCCTCGCTGGGCCGTTCGGCATCGCGCTTCACCCAATAAAGTTCCTTGATGGCATCGCTACGGCCTTTGTTGTATCCGTCGAGATACTTTTGACGGACTTCGTTTTTCGCAAAGCTGTCGCTGATAGCCCCGGCTGCATAGCCTGCGGCGGCACCGGTGATGAGTCCGGAATTGTCTTCGAGAAAGCTGCCATCACTGCCACCACCGGAGCTGCCACTGCCGCTGCCGCCAGAGCTGCCCGATGAGGAATCGTCGTCGCCATTGAGGAGGTTGTCGCCGATGAGGGCCCCGATGAGTCCGCCCGAGGCGGCGCCGAGCAGGCCTTTGTTCATGGTGCCGTCACTGCTGGTGCAGGAGGCCAGCGCGATGCTGAGACCGCTGAGGAGGATGAAGTGTCGTTTCATGCTTTGGACTTGGCTTGGCTGAGGATCATTTTGTAGGCGTCACCGCCGAATTCTTTGAGCTCTTCGTTCTGGCGCTCAAAGGCCTCCCCGGAAGTGGCGGAGGCGAGGATCATTTCCTTGGAGGCCTGATGGCGGCCGATGGCGATGCGGGGGCGGCCGGTGGCCTCGTGATAGTAAACAAAGGACCCGTAGGGGTCGGTCTTCATTTCCGATGGGTCGGGGAAGCTGGTGACCTGCTTTTTCGTGATGGATGGGATGCGGAAGCCCTCGCTCATGCTGTCCACATCGCGCTGGTCCGGCTGCTTTAGCATGAACATGATGCGGGAGTTCCCCACGACTGAGGAGCGCACAGGGTGGTCCTTGATGCGCTGGAACTGCTGGATGATGGAGAAGACCCAGCAGGAATACTTGCGCATACGCTCGTAGTATTCGCGTGTGATACGGTCACCATCCGGCATGGCGAGGAAGGCGGAGAGCTCCTCGAGAATCACGCGTTTGCGGGTAGAGCGCGGGCGGCTCATGATCTCCTTCCTCAGGTCATTGGTAATGAGGAATGCGGCGACGGTGCGCAGCTCTTTCGCGGATTCAGGGATGTAGGACAGCTCAAAGTGGACCACCTTGCCGCTCAAATCCACGTTGTTGACGCCGTCAAGAATGGCACCGTAGCGGCCTGTTCGGCTCCAGGGTTCTAACAACATGCGTAACAGGCCGAGATCCTCATGGGCACGGCGCTGGCGGCTTTCCAGATTCAGCAATTCCACGAACTGGCTGTGGGTGGGCATGTCCTCAGCCTTCATGAGGGTGTAGGCGAGGCTCATCAGGTCCCACTGGTTGCCGGGGTTGTTGAGGTAGTCCTCGACGATTCCCGGATCAATGGCCAGTCGGTTCAGCTCATGGGCCTCCGCGTTGCCTTCTAGCATCTCCGCGCTGAAGTCCAGCCAGGCATCGGCCAGGACGGTGCCCTGGGGCATTTTGCGCCGGCGCCATTCCTCGGCGACGTTGACCCGGCGTGCGGCCTCAAAGCGGCCTTCGGGACTGCGGCTGGCCCAGGTTTCAAACTGGTCCACATAGATGCGTTCGATCTGCTTAGAGAGCAGCGCCTGGCGGATACGGTCCTTGTCAATGTCGGGCGGTGGGCCCGCCATCAGGTGGGCGATGGCGGTGGCTCCGCCAAGTTGGTCGGAGGTCAGCGGCAGGCCGCGGGTGTCGAAGTAGTTGAAGGTGAGGTTGCCATTGGGCTGCACGATGATCGGCTTGCAGCCATAGAGGCGGGTGAAGAGGTTGTAAGATAGGCCTTCCTCCACAATTGCGGTGTAGTCATAGTAAGGGGCGGTCTGGGTGAGGAGGTCGATGGTGAAGACCGACTTGCCCGCGCCAGAGGCCCCGAACATGATGCCGTGCTCCGGTCGCATGGATCCTTTGTTGCCCACGAAGGTGGTGGTGCCGACGAGAGCCCCGCGCGGGCCGTCATAGATGGCTTCGGCCTCGGCTAGATCTCCTGTCGGCGTGCTGGAGACGGGCAGTAGATCGGCCAGGTTGACGTCCTCGACGTAAAGCTTGAAATCGTTGTAGTTGGCCCACGTCCAGCCGGGCATGCAGAGCTGCCAGTAGTTGCGTACGCTGGTCGGCAGGGTGGGCTCATAGGCCTGGGCACCGCCAAGTTTCAGGATGGAATTTTTGATGGCGGAAAGCTTGCTGGCGCAGTTGTCCGGATTGCGGTCCCACACACGCACGATGAGGTGCATGCGGTAGGGCACGACCTCGTTGGTGGTGAGGCGGCGGATGCGGGTGCGCAGCTTCATCAGCGTGGCTTCCAGCGAGGGGGTGATCTTGCCACGCTCCAGCCTCGCTACTTTTCCTTCGGTGGCGACACGGTCTTTTTCGACATCGCCGGCCTCGATGTTGGCGACGATCTGGTAATCCAGAATGTCCATCTGCGTGAGCAGCCGCATCATGCCGATGTAGGTGAACTTGGGCAGCGTCTTCATGACGCAGATGCCCTGGTAAAAGCCGTCCATCTTGAAGGTGGATGTGCCCATGCGGTAAGGGGCCGCATCGCTGTTGAAGCACATTTCGCAGACGGTCTTGGAGGGGTCGTAAATGTCCTCCAGCTTCAGGGCTTCGTTCTCAAAGGCGCTGGGATTGAAGTAACGGTAGAAAGCCTCAAAGTGCTCCATGTTGTCCATGGGGGCGATGCGGCCGCCGAGGCCACCCAGTTGCTGGCGGAGTGTTTCTTCCAGCTCGGACTGCTCGCGTTTGGCGGCTTGCAGCAGCTCCTCGTAATAGGCCCTGCCGCCACCCATGGACTTGCCCTGGATTTTGGAGGTGAAGTAAAATTGCAGATGCTCGCGTCGCAGTTGGTGGTCGCGGATCTTTTTGTCGTAGCGGTTGTAGCGTTCTTCACGCTGGCGGGTGGACCAGCGGTCCTGCGGCAGTTCCTCGGTGTTTTGGCGGTAGCGCTCCAGTTCCTTCCGGTAGTCGCTGTCCACACTCCAGGAGACCTGCATGCGCAGTTCTGGGCGGATCATGCGCAGGAGCACCCGTAGGTTGTCCTCCAGGGACATGAGCCAGGAGGCATCCGTGTTTTCCGTGTCGGGCATCTCCACGTTGTACCCTTTGCCGATGGCACCTCCACGGGCGAGGCCGCGATAGATGATGAGGTCCTCGTCGAGGTAAGAATTCACGAATTTCGCCATCGCTTTAAATGTCTTTCTCCTTGGTCGGATCATCCACCCAAGGCAGGGAGATCGGCTCGACCTGTTTGGGGGAGAAATAGGGGTTGTTGCTGGCCTTGATGATGAGCCACTCTCCCAGTTCAACGTCGTAGGAGGGGGGCTTGCCCTGCTTCAGGCCGAAGCAGTAGGCTGAGACGACAATGAGGGGAATGGAGGCAAAGATGATGGCCAGCAGCATATTCGGATTGGCCTCACCCGCGAATTTGCGAAAGATGAGCATGGACAGCCCGAGGGCGAGCATGAAGAAAAGGGCGTTGAGACCCTCGAAGCCGGCGATGCCCTGCTGGGTTTCGCGGCCTTCATTGGTTTCGTGAAGCCGTACGGACTGCTGTTCCATGACAGTGGGCAGTTGTGCCAGAGTTCCCCTTGGATAAGCGAGAGCCACTTACCCAAGGGGTTCGGGAGGAGAGAACCGTCTAACGATTACGGAGCCTCGCCCATGTTGACGTTTTCGATGTTTTGGCCACCGCCGGAAGCATTGAACATGACCTTCACAATGATGAAGGAAAGACCGCCGATACCGGCACCCACCAGGCCGTAAAGCACACGCTCAGTCTGGCCCATCATGAACATGACGGCAGAGAAAAGCAGGCCGCCGAAGGCGAGGACCAGACCAACCATGTTGAGGATGCTGACGACGCCGCTCATGCTGCCGGCGAGAGATTCTTCTGTGCCTGCCTGGGCAAGCGGCATGGTGAAGCGGAGGATGTTGACTCCTGCCATTGTGATTGCGACTGGGCTCATAGTATTGCGATGGTGTTTGTTGTGTTTGGGTTAGCTTGCGGGCACGGCGGCCTTCTGCTGGCAGTGGTTATGCTTTCTGTTTCCGGGTGTGACAGACTTTTTTTATAAAGTACGGCCGCCGCAGTCCGCCCACACGAAGAGGGGGCCTCGCACGCGTTCGTGGCGGCAGTTTTTCGGTGGCTCGGCGGGCTGTCACCCGGGATGGCAAACCTCAGCCCACCAGCGCATTGCGCAGGGCGGCGAGTTCTTCCTGCACGGACTCGTCCGTAGGATCGGCAAGGGTGGCAGCGACGAGGTCCCGCATGATTTCCCGGAAGCGCTTGCGCAGCCGTGAAATGGATTGGCGCACGGCATCATGGCTGATGCCGAGTTGGGCGGCCATCTCGGCATCATTGCCAGAGCCTGCCTGCGAAGGGTCCAGGCGGCTACGGAGGAGGCGGAAGTGCTCTTCTTTGCCGGCCGCCGCCTGTTCTTTGGCCAGTTGATCCACAGCGGCCTCAATGATGCGCAGGGCACAAAGACGCTGGTAGATGGATTCTGGGGTGCGGTGGTCTGCCGGATCAATGGTGATTTCGTCTTCGGCCTGGGAGGCTTCGATGGAGACGATTTCGCGCCCGCCGCCGCGTTTTTGGGCGTTGGCCTGGCGCTGCCAGTGCTTGATGTGGCGACTGAAGGCCGTAAGCAGGTAGTTACGCATTTTCCCCATCGATGAGTCGGCCATGGAGAAGAGGTCCTTCTCAAGCGCAAAGCTGAAGAAACTCTGCGTCAGATCTTCAGCATCAGCCGGGGGGAGGCCCTGATAACGGGCATAAGAGTAGATGGGGCGCCAATAGATCTGACAGAGTTCATCCAGGGCCAGCCGTCCACGGCGAGAATCATCCACGTCACGCAGGGCTAAAACGACGCTCCACCGGGTCGCGGGAAAACCTCCATGATGTGTGTGTGAATTCATGTGCAGTGGGAGTCTGAGGAATTTTCCTGTGAAAGCCGCATTTGGCAACTTGTGAGCTGCAACTTCTGAAGAAAAATCCGTCACAAAAGCTTGGTTATGTGGCTAATAACGCCGTTGTCCACGCTTTTTGACAATCTGGGGTCCTAGACGAGGACGCTGGTTTTTTCTAAAAAAACAATCATCTAAAATCCACATTCAACTGCATCATGGGAAGAAAGCCCGCTCACAAAAAACCTACAGCCACCTTGAACGGACTCAATCCGTTAGGACTGCTGGACGGAGTTTTGGGTGGGCAGGCAACGGACTGGGAGCCGCCCATGGCGGAGGAGCTGGAGCCGCTGTTTCCGGGTTACCATGATTTCCAGTTCATTGACCGTGGTGGTATGGGGGCGGTGTATGCAGCCACACAAAAGTCTTTGGAACGGCGGGTGGCCATCAAGATCCTGCCGCCGGAGATGGGTCAGGATATGGCCTTTGTGGACCGCTTCCATCAGGAGGCCCGTCTTCTGGCTCGCCTGCAGCATCCGCACATCGTGGCCGTGTATGACTTTGGGCGCAATGCATCGGGGCATCTCTTCATCGTCATGGAGTATGTGGAGGGGACCTCGCTGCTGGACGTGATGAAGCAGGGGCAGATGCCTTTGAGCAAGGTGCTGGAAGTCATCACCCAGGTGTGTGAGGCGCTGCAGTTTGCCCATGATCATGGGGTGATCCACCGTGACATCAAGCCGACGAATATCCTCCTGGATGTGTGGGGGCGAGCAAGGGTGGCAGACTTTGGCCTGGCCAAACTGGCTGCAAGCTCCCAGCATGCGACGACGCAGAGCCGGTCTGGCATGGTGATGGGCACACCAGGATATGCCGCGCCAGAACAGCGCCGTGCTGAGGCGGACTTGGACCATCGGGCCGATATCTTTAGTGTGGGGGTGACTCTGTATGAACTGCTGACGGGGCACCTGCCGGTGGGCGTGTTTGAGCCACCTTCCAAAAAATCTGAGGCCCCGGTGGTTTTGGACAAAGTGGTGACGCGGGCGCTGCGTGAGCGCCCTGCGGACCGATACCAGCGCGCCAGCGACATGCGGCAGGCGCTCGCCAAAGTGGCTGAGCAAATGGAGCGGTCCGTGATGCACCGAGCCATCGCGAAACGGCCCATGGTTTCCATGATGACCTCGGTGATCGTGGGGGCAGGTTTTATCTATTTACTGGATGCTTTGAATAATGAACTGTTGCTAAAGCCGCAGCCCGTCAGCGCCACCTATGTGGACAGCGAGCATGGCCCCACAGTGGTGAGACTGAACGATCAGTTTTCTCTGGTGCGGCTGAAGCTGAGCTGGGAGGAGGCGCGGCGGCGAATTCAGGTGACATCAGGGGTGGAAATGGCCAGTTTTCACTCCCAGAAGGAAGTGGATGAGGTGACTGAAAAATTGCGGGAAATGGGCGTGAATTCTCCGGTGTGGACGGGGGGCAAAGTGGAGCCGGAAACTGGCCGTGTGAGCTGGGATGATGGCAGTGCCTTTGACTTTGAAGCCTGGATGCCGCGTGCGGAGACTCCGCCTCTGCGGATTACGGAGATTCAGGCAAAAAACCGCACTACTCTGAAGGATGCGCAGGGCAATACGCCGGACTGGATCGAGGTGCACAATTCTGGATCGAAGCCAATGAACATCACCGGATGGCACCTCAGACATCTCACGGGCAGGTATGCTTTTGAGGGTAGGCTGGGTGGTGTGCGCAGCCAGATCCCTACCGACAATCTGGTCATCCAGCCGGGGGAATACAAAGTGATCTATTGCATTGAATCTGAAACGCCCCAGGACGGCGGGCTGATGTTTGGTTTCCAATTGGAGGCGCAGGTGGGGCGGTTGCGTTGGTGCGATCCTTATGGCCAGGTTATCCAATCCATTGAGACGGATTGGGAACTCTTTCCGGCAGATGGCAGCCTAGTGTGTGATGCCGAAGGGCAAAACTGGGCTTGGGCTACAAAGCCAACCCCTGGAGCAGAGAACCCACCTTTTGAGGAGAATCAAGGTTTCCACAGTGGGCCATCCACGTCATCCACGCCTATGGCAGTCCTGTTACTGCCAGACTTTGACGGGAGATGGACGCTGGATGTCCAGCGGCGCACAGCGTGGTCCCTCATTCGTCGTGCACCCACAGGGCCTGCGGCCAGGCGCTGAAAAACGTGCAGCGACAGGTTTTGCTAGAGGCCTATTTTTTGAAGAGCTTTTTGAAGAAATTGGCTTTCGGCTTTTCTTCTTTTGCCTCCGGTACTGCCGCAGGCGCGGTCGGCTGAGCGCCGTCTGCGGGGATCTGAATGGGGGCAAAGCGTGAGGAATTGCCAGCCGGGGGGGCGGTTGCGCCGCTGCCCGTGTAGTCCACTGCGGCGGGCTTGATCATGGGCTCGGCAGCCGTGTCCACATTGACCACTTTGGGGGTCAGGGCCTTACCGTCCTTGCTGTATTCATGGATGACCTGCTGGAAGAGCTGGCCTTTGAGGTTGGTGAGGCGGTCCTCCTTGCGGCGGCCAAATTCGTCATAAACGGACTGGCAGCGGGCCACGAGATTGCCGCGCCCGTCATAGACATTGCCCTGGAGGGGTTCTCCCTTGTCATTCAGAAGAAAGACCTTTTTGACCGTCAGTTGCCCAGCGGTGTTGTAGGTCATCTCGGTCATTTCCCGGTTGTTGGGATCGCGCACGGATTCAGTGCGCGAGTCATCGGTATGGTAAATGGTGCGGCCTACGACAGGCTGGCCACCGGCTGTGCCCTGAGAGAGGGCCGCTAGGGGGAGGGAACAAATGCCAAGAATGACGGCGCAGTTTTTCATGGTTTCCAGGAAACGTTGAGCCAGACTAGCCTGACACGCCTTTTTCGACAATCACGTTTTCTGCCTATGATCCTTCCTTCCAACCCTTCCTCCGATGACTGGAGCCGCTTCCTTGAATCCACGGCTGCCGAATTTGGCTGCGTGACTGGTACCCTGCACCGCTTTGACCCGGCGGACCAGCATCTGAAACTGGTGGCACAGATGGGCATCCCTCCGCAGCTTATGCCGGTGATCCAATCCATCCCGATTGGCAAGGGTATCGCGGGAGCGGCGGCAGAACGGCGGCAGCCCGTGGAACTCTGCAACCTGCAGACGGACACCAGCGGGGTGGCACGTGAAGGCGCCAAGCAGACGCAGGTGCAGGGCAGCCTGGCGGTGCCCGTGCTGGATGGGGAGCGTCTGTGCGGGGCGCTAGGCATCGGCAAACGCGAGGCCTATGATTTTAACGAAGCTGAAAAACAGCGCCTCATGGCCCTGGCTGCGGAAATAGCGTCTGCCCTGGTTCCTTAAAAAGGGTTGGTGGTCACTTGGCCAGCCAGGGCCCATATTCCACCGGCACCGTCGCCTCGAAGTTCATGGGCTGGTCATGGATGGGGTGATGAAGGCTGAGTTTCCAGGCGTGCAGCATGAGCCGTGGGGTGGGGATCTTTTGGCGATTGGGGTGGCCGTAGATCGGGTCGCCCAAAATGGGGAAGCCAAGTCCCTCCTTCATGTGGACGCGGATCTGGTGCGTGCGGCCAGTGAGGAGCTTGCAGCGGATGAGCGCGGTGTCCTTGTAAACGGAGAGCTGTTCCCACTCGGTGATGGCGTCTTTGCCGGCTCCGTCGTAGAGGATGGCCATGCGCTTGCGGTCCACGGGGTGGCGGCCAATGAGGTTCTGGATGCGGCCGCTTTTTTCCTTGGGCACGCCATTGATGGCGGCGAGGTAGATTTTGCTCATGCGTCGCTCCGCAAAGGCTTCTGAGAGGCGGCGATGGGCGATGTCGTTCTTGGCCACGACCATGCAGCCGCTGGTGTCCTTGTCGAGACGGTGGACGATGCCGGGGCGCATTTCACCGCCGATGCCGCTGAGGTCGTCGCAGTGGTGGAGGAGGGCGTTGACGAGGGTGCCGTCGGGATTGCCTGCGGCGGGGTGGACGACGAGTCCGGGGGGCTTGTTCAGCACCAGGATGTCTTTGTCCTCAAACAAGATTTCGAGAGGGATGTCCTGCGCAACCACGGCCACCGGCGTGGCGTCCGGGATGGTGACGGAAATGGCATCTCCGGGCTTCAGTGAGATGCTGGCTTTTGTGGCGCGGCCATTGAGTGTGATGTGCCCGTCACGAATCAAATCTTGCAACCGTGAGCGTGACAGGTCAGTAAGACGTCCCGTGAGATGCTTGTCCAATCGTTGCCCAATATCGCTCTGCTCAGTGATGATCCAGTCCACGTCACATAGTCATGATTCGAATAAATTAGGCAATCTGTAATTTCTGGCATTTCCTGTGCGATGGAAGTAAACAGCCTGTGAAAGGCATTAATTCCTCAGTGATCCCCACCCCCGAACAGTCTTACCTCAGCACCTGTCCCGTCTGTCAGAACCAGATTGATGTGACATCGCTGGAGCCGTTCACCAAGCTGAAGTGCCCTTTTTGCGGGCAGATGGTGCGGGTGCGGCGGAAGTTCGACCACTTCATGATCGTGCGCCAGATCGGCGAAGGCGGGATGAGTCGGGTTTTCGAGGCCGAAGATGAAACACTGGGCCGGCGGGTGGCCCTGAAAATTCTGAACCGTCAGTATTCCCGTGATGCAGCCCGGGTGGAGCAGTTTCGCCAAGAGGCGCTGATCACAGCGAATGTGAACCATCCCAACGTGATCAAGCTGTATTCCGTGGGCTATGACCAGGGGTATTTCTACATTGCGATGGAGCTGGTGAACGGTGGCAGCCTGGAGCAGCGCATCCGCCGTGAAGGGACCATCCAAGAGGAAGAGGGCCTGCGCATCGGGCGCGAGGTGGCGGAGGGCCTGCGCGCGGCGCAGCAGTTAGGCCTGATCCACCGCGACGTGAAGCCAGCGAACATTCTTTTCACCGAGACGGGCACTTCCAAGGTGGTGGACTTCGGTCTGGCCTTGTTCGTGGAGCGTGGGCCAGATTCCTCCAGCGAGATCTGGGCCACGCCTTACTACGTGGCCCCGGAGAAGATCATCGATAACCGCGAGGATTACCGGAGCGACATTTTCAGCCTGGGCGCGACGCTTTTTCACGCCCTGACCGGGCGCCCGCCTCACAAGGCGGAATCAAACAACATCCAGGAGCTGCGCATGATCAAATGCAAGCGTGTGGCCCTGGAGGACAGCGGTCTGCGCTTTGCCCCCCGCACCATTCACGTCATCAACCGCATGGTGGCCTTTCGCCCGCAGGAGCGCTGTGCCAACTACGATGAAACGGTGGAAGAACTGCGCCTGGCCGAGGGGCTGGTGGGGCAAAATTACAAGACCCGCTTCAGCAGCCGCAAGCTGCGCTGGCTGGCCGGTGCGGCGGCTGCGGTGGTGGCGACTTTTGTGGTGGGCTGGCTGGTGCGCAGCACGGGCGACCGCGCCGCTGTGGCCATCACAGAAACGGTGGACACTTCCCACAATGACTTGAGCGGGGATGGGGTGACCCTCCAGGCCGGGCGCAAGACGGTGGGCGAAAAGTTTTTGGAAGCTCGTGAAACCATGCTGCAAAAGAAGCGGTTTGCCGAAGCGCGGCAGCAGTTTCAGCGGCTGATCGAATCAGGCGAAGCGCGGCAGCCGACGCTGAACTGGGCGCGCTTCAATGCGGCGTTGTGCAGCATCGTGATCGGCAGGAAGGAGGATGCGGCAGCGCATCTTAAAAACATGGCCGAGGATACGGGGGAAGGCAGCAGTCTGGTATCTGCCGAGCTGGCCGCATTTTTCAAGTCTCTGGGCACCCGAATGGGCGAGAATCTGGGGCTGGGCACGGTGCCGGGCGACCTGGGTTACGCCACCACCCAGGAACCTGTGCTGGGCTACCTGCTGCAGGGACTGGCGGAGTGGCATTTTGGCGATGCCTCCCTCGGGGTGGAAGAACTGGAGTTTTTCGACCAGCATTTGGCGGATGTGAAGACGGGAGCGGGTGCCTCATCGCTGGATTGGGTGCAGAGCTACGCCTCCATTTCTGAACTATATAAAAAGGATTTGGCTGTGGCAAAGAGCGTGCAAAATCTGGCGGCTCCCCAGGACCTGAAAAGCTGCCAGACGGCTTTGGCCGTGGTCAAAAAGGCCCGCGACAGTCTGCGCACAGGCGGCACCCTGAAACAATCGCTGACCAAGCGCGAGGACGAGCTCAAGCATGAGCTGGTGCGTCTGCGCCTGGGGGTGCAGAGAGAAAAAATGGCCGGAGATCGCGTGCTGCGGGAACGGGAGCTGGCGCAGCTTTCCGAGATGATTGCGGTGCTGCCTTCCCTCGTCCAGGGGTATGACTACAGCCGGGTGATGGAACTGCTGAAGGATGTGCGTTTTGAGTCTCCGGAAGTACAATCCGCGCTGGAAGGGCGACGTTATTTGTATACGCAGGGGCAGGCTTTCCTGGACCAGCTTTTTGCCGACATTGCGGCGCAGGGATACCAGGGGAAACTGCAGCGGGTGGCTGGTAGCACGGTCGAGGGGAAAGTCACGGAGGCCAACATGACGCAGGTCACGGTGACGCTGGAGCGTGGTGTGCTGACCCTGCCTCTGGACAGCCTAGCCCCCGAGACATTGCTGGAGGCGGCACAGTTCTTTGCGGCGCAGACGACCGACAGCACGGACTACTACCAGCGGCAGGAGCGCATCGCCGTTTTTGCTAGGGTCACCGGGCTGCACAATCTTTCCGCCACGGTGGCAGCGCAGTTGATGGAGGAGAACCGCAGCTTCCGCTCCCGCTGGATGAAAGTGGTGCAGTGATGGCGGTTACAGCGCTCGTTTGAGAAAGCGTATTTCTTCTGGCAGCAAAAGCAGAGCAGGGATGCTTTCGGCCAGCCGATAGGCTGGGCCAGTTTGGCCGATGCTGGCCATCAGACCTGCGCAGGTGGCGCGCTGCCCTGCGGCGAGATCCTGCGTTGCCGACAGTCCAGCCAGATGTTCCCGGACCTGGGCCATATCCCCCATGCGGTAGGCAGCCAGTGCCTGGAGCAGGGAGACCGAAGGAGTGCGATCCTGGGAACTGGGACCTAAAGCTACGATGGCCTGGAGAGTGGTCTCGATCTTGTCCCCGGCGATGAGGGCTAGGTAAAGAGAGCGTGTGGTATAAACGAGGTTTTCGGGTTGGAGCTGGGCCAGCTTGCGTGCCGAGGCGAGGGCGGCGGAGGTGTCCCGGCCACGCAGGGCCATCTCATGCACTTTTTCCCATAGCGGGAGCTGGCGGTAAGGCTGCTGGGTGGCGACTTCGGCATAGAAGTGGTGGGCGAGGTCCCAGAGGCCCATCTTTTCGGCCGTCTCGGCGGTAAGGCGGGCGGCGGTGTCATCCTGTCCGCGACCTGTCTGGGCAAAGGCGGCTTCGAGGTGGTGACGCACGGTCTGGATGCCGGAATCAAGCTTTTCCGCTGTTCGTGCCTTCCATAGATGCAGGTAGGTTTCTGGGATGGGCAGCGTTTTCTGCGTGCGTAAAAGGGCATCGATGTCGCTCCAGCGGCCGAGTGAACTGAGGGCGGCCAGATGGGCCTGCAAAAGTTGGCCGGACTTGAGGTGAAGGCCGTCGGGCAGGAGATCGAGGACACTTTCGGCCTGCTGTTCCTGCAACAGCCAGCTCAATGCGGGGGTGAGAATTTCGACTCCTTGCCCACGAACTGCGGCCACCTCGGCTGCGAGGATGGCGGTGCGGTCTTGGGGGCGGGCGCGCATGCGGGCCGAAAGAGCTGCAAAACGGGTGGCTGGCGGGGCGGTGGGGTGGGCCTCGACGAGGGTGATAAGCTCGGCGGCCTCTTCGCCATTCAGTTGCACCTGAGTGGCCAAAAAATCGAGGGCGCTGAGTCCGGTGGAATCTGTTTGCCTGGCGATTTCCCAGACTTCTTGCCGGGCGCGTGCCTGGACTTCGGGGAAGCTGTTGCGATGATCCAGGATGGCCAGGCGCAGGCGGGAGTCGGGGTTGGCCGGTGCCTGGGACAAGGCGTGGCGCAGGAGTTTTTCTGCCTCGTCGGGTCGCCCTTCGGCGTGGAGAAGCTGGGCCTGGAGCTCAAGCCCTTCCAAGTTTTGCCGTTCGGCTTCGGTCAGCTTTTCATATTCGGCCCGGGCCGCCCCCACATGGCCAAGGGAAATGAGGATCTGCCCCATTTTGAGACGGTCTTCAGCGGTGGCTAGGTGTTGAGATTCCAGCAGCCTCAGCACCTGAAGTAGGGATGGATCGTCGCTGCGGCTGGCGATCAGTAGATCGGCATAGGCTCGTAGGACTTGGGGGGCATTGACCTGCCAGGAGCGGGCTTTGGCCAAGTTTTGCCAGGCGGCGGGCCAGTCCTTTTCCCGGCGCTTTTCCTGTGCCTTTTTGGCATAGACCCCGGCCACTGTGGCACGTGCTGCCGAGATGCCGCGTGCCCCGCCCCACCAGTAAAGAACCGCGACCAGGAACAACGCCCCGAGGATCCACGTCAGCCAGGGTCGGCGGCGGGGCCGATGATCTGTGGGGGATGGGGCGGGGGCGGACATCGGCACTAGGCAAAGGGAATCGCTATCGCCTAAGGGGCAGGCAGCTCAAGCACCAGACGGAAGCCAATGCTGTTGTTCCGGCTGTCCTGCGGGGCGTGCTGGCGGTGACCGGTGCGGAGCTGGTCCTGATCGCGGCTGAGCCAGGAACCACCACGAATGACCCGCTCGGACTTAGCACCGGGCCAGGGATCCTGGCACCATTCGGACGCATTGCCACCCAGGCCCTGGATGCCCTTGGCATTGGCCACCTCCGTGGTCACGGGGGCGGTGTAGGAATAGCTGTCGCGGTAACCTTCGATGCGGGTGGCATCCAGGTTAGTGCTGGAGGACGGAGGCGGGAAGGTGCCTTCGGCAGACCAGGGGAAGTGGCGGCTGGCCTTTTCATGCCGCTGGGAGGGATCGGCCCCGGTTTCATCGGTCAGACCGGCCGCCTGGCTCCACTCCAGGTCGGTGGGCAGGCGGTAGGAGGCGTTGACGGAGATGAGTTTGCTCGCGCGGTCCTGCTCCGTCAGCCAGTTGCAAAAAGCCGTCGCTTCTTCCCAGGTCACACCCACAGCGGGATGATCGAGGCTGAGGAAGGGGGCTTTGTTTTCCCAGGTGCCTCCCTTGGTCTTCAGCCAGGCTTCGTAATCCTGCACGCGTACTTCCGTGCTCCCTAACAGGATGCTGGAACCGGGGAGGGGGACAAAGGTCAGTCCGAGGGCGTTGACAAAGGCTTGTCCTGCCTCGGCAGGCTTCAGAGGGGCACTGGAAGTCGCCGCAGTGGCAGGTGCGTTTTTCAGTTTTTCCTTCATGGCCGCGAGGTCGTCTTTGGTCACGGCTCCTCCCATGATCTCTTCCCGGCGCTGGCTGCGGATCTCGGCTTTGATTTTTTCGGCAGCGGCTAGCATGGTGGCGGTGCGCTGCTTGTCCTCAAAGACACAGCGAAAGCCGATGGTGGGCATGCGCATGTCCACAGGGACGGCATAGACATAATCTGAGCGCAGGCACTCGGGCCGGAAATAGGCCCAGGAGCCGCCCCGCAAAACGCCGACCTGTTCCGCCCGGATCTCAGGATCCCAGCACCACTCCCAGACGTTCCCGGCCAGGTCGTAAAGGCCCTCGGCGCTGGGTTTGAACTGGCCCACGGGGGCGGTGAAGGGAAAGGAGTCGTCGTACCCTGGGATTTCGCCGTTGGCGAGATTGGCCACACCCGCAGGTGGCGGCCAGGCCATGCCCCAGGGGAACACCTGTTCATCTGCCACTTTTTCCTCGACGGTCAGGTCGGGCTTCCGCGTCCGCAGCAGCCCGGCGGCGGCATCCCAGTCGGCCCGGCCAGGGAGGCGGTAGCTCTGGGCGGCATTGAGTTTGCCCTCGGCCCTCTCTTTTTCAGTCAGCCAGGTGCAAAAAGCGCGTGCATCCTCCAGAGTGATGCCGACAACAGGGTGGTCGGGCCCCTGCTCAAAGTGCGGCTTGTAGGACCATTCGCGACCGCTAGCGGAGATGAAGGCCTGCCAGTCTGAAACACGCGTCTCATGGGTCGCCAGCAGGGCCGGGGTGCCGGGGATGGAGACAAAATGCAATCCCAGGGAGCTGTCGTGTTCGCGCTTCTCATCAGGAATCTGACCGGAAAGGGGGATGAAGCCGGACGAGAGTAGGAGCGCGGGGGCAAGCAGGCTGAATGGGAAGAAACGCACAATCACAGTTCATTGATATAACACTCACGGTCCGCCTTCATTCAAAAAGATTCCCCGGGCTGGGCGGGAAGGGGGTGGGACGGTCTTTGAACAGGCGGCTGCCGGGCCGCGTATTTTAAAGGAGAGGCTTGTGCTCTGCGCTGATAATGAGCATGGTACATGCTCTGTCTTTCCTCATGTCCGGTGAGGCTGAAAACCTCCATTTACCCTCGCTGAACGGTGCCCCGCCAGGGACGACCAAGGGCGGCAGCGTGGCTGAAAAGCTAGTGCAAACGGCTTTCCTATCATGAAGGGCATCCTACTGGCGGGTGGCAGCGGATCGCGGCTTTATCCGCTGAGTCTGGTGGCCAACAAGCAACTGCAGCCGGTTTATGACAAACCCATGGTGTATTACCCGCTGACGGTGCTGATCGCAGGGGGTATCCGTGAGATCTGCCTCATCGCCGCCCCGGAGGATCTGCCGCGTTTTCAACAGTTGCTGGGAGATGGCAGCCAGTGGGGCATCCACCTGGAATATCGCTTGCAGGCGCGGCCAGAGGGAATCGCTCAGACCTTCCTGATCGCGGCAGACTTTATTGGAGATGGGCCAGTGACCCTCATTCTAGGCGACAACCTGTTTTTTGGCGGGGATGCCCTGCCACGTGCCCTGGCGGCTTTTCAAGGCGGGGCCTCCATTTTTGCCTATCACGTGACGAATCCTTCGAGCTACGGAGTGGTGGAGTTGGATGCTTCCGGGCAGGCACGTTCGCTGGAGGAAAAACCGGCGTCTCCCCGCAGCCCCTTCGCTGTTCCAGGCGTCTATCTTTACGATGGGCAGGTGGTGGAGATCGCACGGAGCCTAAAACCTTCTTCCCGAGGGGAATTGGAGGTGACGGACGTGAATCGCGAATACCTGCGCCGGGGGCAGCTTCAGGTGACGCGGCTTAGTCGGGGTTTTGCCTGGCTGGATGCCGGGACGAGCACAAGCCTGTTTGATGCGGCGGCCTTTGTGCAGACCATTGAGAAACGGCAGGGCATCAAACTGGGCTGCCCCGAAGAGGCGGCTCTGCGCCGCGGATTCCTGTCGCTGGAACAGTTCGAAAATCTCATTCAGAAGATGCCCGACTGCGAGTATCGCCACTACCTTCAGGGCATCGGGACCGATTTCCGTCGTGCGGAGTCTGCCCAGATGTCCATGCCTGCATGAACCTTCTCATCACAGGAGGCGCAGGCTTCATTGGCTCCAACCTCATCCGTCACATCATTGACCGGCCTGAAGTCGCCCAGTTGATCAATCTCGATACCCTCACTTACGCGGGGAATTTGGGCAACCTGGAGGGCATCCATGACCAGCATCCCAAGTATGCTTTTGAGCAAGTGGACCTTCGAAACGTCCCCGAAGTGCATCGGGTGGTGCAAATGCACGGCATCACCCACGTGATCCATCTGGCGGCGGAATCCCATGTGGACCGCTCCATCGCCAGCGCCGGTGTTTTTATGGAGACGAATGTGCTGGGCACGCTGCATCTGCTGGACGCCTGCCGCAGCCAGTGGGGAGAAAAAACGCAGGAGAAAGAACATCGTTTTATCCAAGTCTCCACCGATGAAGTCTATGGCAGCTTGGCCATGGATGAAGCCCCCTTCACCGAAGACAGTCCACTGCTGCCAAACTCCCCTTACGCGGCCAGCAAAGCCGCAGCCGATTGTCTCGTCCGAAGTTACATCAAGACCCACGGCTTTCCTGCCATCATCACCCGCTGCTGCAACAACTACGGCCCAAACCAGCACGAAGAAAAACTCATCCCCACCGTGCTAAAGTGCCTCCGTGATCGCTGCCTCATCCCTGTTTATGGCGATGGCCAGCAGATGCGCGAATGGATCCACGTCACCGACCATGCCGAAGCCCTGTGGCAGGTGCTGATGAATGGCGAGACAGGGGAGATCTATAACGTCGGCACCGGAGAGGAGCGGACAAACTTGGATCTGGTGAATTGGCTGTGTGATGCGTTTGACGCCCAGTTACCTGGATCAGGTGGAAATTCCCGTGCCCTTGTCTCATTGGTCACTGACCGCCCAGGCCATGATTCACGCTATGCGGTGAATGTGTCGAAGATCAGGGCTGCGGTTGGCTGGGAGGCTTCCATTCCGCTTTCACGTAAATTCACCACTTTTTGTTAGGCAAAACCGAATGAGTCAGAAAACGGCACTGATCTGCGGCGTGTCCGGCCAGGACGGCTCCTTCCTGGCGCGTCTGCTTCTTGAGAAAGGCTACAGGGTGGTGGGCACTTCAAGAGATGCCTACACGCATTCTTTTTCCAACCTGCATCGCCTGGGAATTCGCGAACGCGTGGAGACACGTTCGCTGGCACCCAATGATTTTCGCAGCGTGCTGCAGGTGCTGACCAGTGTGGAGCCCGCTGAGATCTATTACTTAGCCGGCCAGTCTTCTGTGGGCCTGTCCTTTGACCAGCCTATCGAGACCATGCAAAGCATCTCGGAAGGCGTGATGAATCTGCTGGAGGCGATGAGGTTTTTGAAGATGCCCGCCCGGCTGTTTCACGCGGCTTCTTCGGAAGCTTTTGGCGAAACTCCCGAGCCTGCGGATGAACAGACGCCGTTTCGTCCTCGCAGCCCTTATGGCATTGCCAAAGCCACAGCCTATTGGCTCGTTTCCTCCTACCGGGAGGCCTATGGCTTGCATGCCTGCAATGGCATCCTCTTCAATCATGAATCACCCTTTCGCCCAGACCGCTTTGTGACGATGAAAATCGTTGCCGCTGCGGCCCGGATTGCTGCCGGCAGCGGGGAGACCTTGCGATTGGGTAACCTTGAGATTGAGAGGGACTGGGGCTGGGCCCCCGAATACGTGGATGCCATGTGGCGGGTGCTTCAGCAGCCTGTGCCTGGGGACTTTGTTCTCGGTTCTGGAACGACCCACCGGCTGCGGGATTTTGTGGAGAAGGCTTTTGCATTGGCGGGGTTGGACTGGAATGATCACGTGGTGGCAGATTCCACGTTGTTTCGCCCCTATGACATCGGAGTCAGCCGGGCCAATCCGAGCAAGGCAGCCCGTGTGCTGGGGTGGCGTGCCACCACCTCATTCGATGAGATGATGAAACTGCTTTTTGAATCCGCATGCAGTTCCCTGGGGCATAAAACTGCCTGATCTAAGTTGGGGGTTTCTTTATCCGCATGTCCACCACCCGTCGCATTGCTTTCGGTGCCGCTGCCCAGTGGATCAGCCGTGGAATGTCCATCGTGCTGGGGCTGGTGCTCATGCCAGTGTTGCTGGGGAATCTTTCCAAAGAGGAGGTGGGCCTGTGGCTGCTGTTAGGTCAAAGCTGGGCAGTGCTGGGCATTTTGGATTTGGGCTTTGGGGCTGTTCTCACTCGTCGCATTGCCTTGGCCAAAGGGAAAAGTGGGGGGGCTCCTGATGCGCAGCTCACGCAAGAATCGCTGGCCGAAATTGCCGATCTCATCGCTACGGGTCGTCGCATTTATCGATTTATGGCGGCGGGGGTGTTCTTGGTGGCCTGGGGACTGGGATTCTTTTATCTCCGCAATCTGGAACTGCAAACCACCAGCCACAGCGTTGTCTGGATGGCCTGGACCATTCTCTGTGTCTGTCAGGCCCTGACAGTGTGGTCTTCCATCTGGCTCGCCGTGTTGCAGGGCATGGGCCATGTGGGTTGGGATGCCTTGCTGGCCACCCTTTTGAGTGGACTGACTTTGCTGGCCCAGATCGTCGCGGTGATCTGCGGTTCGGGAGTGGGTGGACTGGCGGCCATCGCCGCTGTGGGCGCGATCGTCCAGAGAGTGGTGATTCGCCGTTTCAGCGTGCGACGGAGCCCGGAGCTTTTTAACCTCAGCGGAAGCTGGAATCCGGCGGTTCTCAAAGGTGTTCCTGGGCTGGCTCTACGTGCGTGGCTTTCTTCCTTGGGCACAGTGCTGGTGTTTAATACAGACGGTTTTTTCATCGCTTCAGCGGAAGGGGCCGGCAACATCCCCGCCTATCGGGGTGCCTTTCTGGCTATCATCAATGTTCATATTTTGGCGTCTGTATTTGCCCAGTCTTCCACAGTTTTCATCAGCCAGCTCTGGCAGGCGGGGCAGCAAGATGAGGTGCGCCGCATCGTGATGCGCAATCTTCGCCTGGGCCTCTGCTTCATGCTGTGTGGAGGGGCGGGTATTTTTTTTGCAGGTGAGTCCTTGTTCAATGTGTGGTTAGGTCAGGGGAACTACGTCGGGCCCTTCACTGTGGCAGTGCTGGTCCTGGTCTTTTTGCTGGAGCAGCAATCTTTCATCATTTCCAGTAGCAGCCGTGCTACGGATCATGAGCCCTTCGCCGTTTTGATGATGACGGGCGGGCTTTTGAAATTGGCCTTGGCTCTGCCGATGATTCGCTGGCTGGGAGTGCTGGGGTTGGCCTTGTCAACCTTGGTGGCACAACTTTTGACCGCGCACTGGTTTGTTGTGTGGCAGGGCCTGAAACGCCTGGCCATTCCCTTGAAAGACTATCTGCGCCTCGTTTTTCTGCCTGCCACAGCCGTCTTGGCTGCCGCCTCAAGTGCTTGCTACGCCGCCCAGTTTGTGGCGGCAACCCGTCCCGACTGGGTGATTCTTTTGGCCGTGGTGGCTGCTTCCGGGCTGGTATTGGGAGTGTCTTTTTGGGTGCTGGTGCTGACTCCTCCTCAGAGAAGCAGGCTGCTGTCCCGTCTGGCGTCCTGCTGTCATTTGTCATGGCGGGGAAGTGCTGTCTGAAGGATGTGCGTTCTCATCGTCTGTATTATCCCAAAAATTAGATCCGCAGGCAGACCGTGGATGTCTTATCGAAAAGTCTCCACCAAGCATGCAGAGGCGATTTGAATTGTTTATAAAATGAGAGTTGTTCTAGCAGGAACTTTTGGCGGGCAGGGCGGCATCCAGACGCACTACTACTGGCTTGCTCGAGCCTTGCTTGAGGCGGGACATGAGGTTCATATCGTCTCTCTTGGAGTACTGCTTTCTTCTGAAGATAGAGACCGTGTGGCCACGTTAAGTGCGCTGGGAAAATTCAAGGTTTTCTGCCCGCAGGCCGGGCCGGACAATGCTCCAGAAGGAACACTTAAAACGGCCTGGAACTTGATCTGCCAACTGCGCCGAATTCGGCCGCAAGTCTATGTGGCCTGTGGGACTGGATGGAACTTGTTTCTCCCAGCCATTCTGAGCGGGGCCTGCCCTCGTCGTGTGTTTCATGAGGTGATGTCTGGGGATTCTTGCGGGCCGCGTGATTCCCGCCACTCCATCCGGTTTGGCTTTCATCAGGTGGTGGCACAGGCGTCGCCCGTGGCTCGCACGTTTAGACGCGTCTTTGGCTGGAAAGCGGAGGTCCCGGTGCTTCCGGCTTTTCCGGAGCCTTTGGAAGTTACAGCTACGATCCCGACCGTCCGTCGGCGCCAAATCACCGCTGGTCTGCGGGCCGGTTTTTTTAGCCGTCTGGTTCCCCATAAAGGTGCTCTATGGCTGGTTCGGCAGTGGCCAGTCTTGGCGGATTGTTTGGCTGAACTGCACATCTATGGCAGTGGCCCAGAGGCAGAACCGATCCGTGATTTGATCCGTGAAAATCAATGGCAGGACCGTGTCTTTTGCCACGGACGATACCCAGATGGGCAAGCCTATGCGGACCTGCTTTCAACGTTTGATTTGACGCTGCTCCCTACCCTGGGGGCGGAAGGTGCGCCGCTGGTGTTGCTGGAGTCCATGGCCTGCGGGGTGCCTTTTGTATCGTATGGAGTCGGGGGCATTCCTGATTACGAGAATCCTGACTGCTTCATTGTCGATCCAGGTTCCCCAACAACTTTTCTGGATGCCGTGAAACAGGCGGCCCTGCGGCTGACTGAAGGAACTCTGGACCAAGAACGGTTGCAGCAGTTCTATTTCGAGAAGTTTTCATATTCCAGGCTGGCGGCTCTTTGGAGGTCATTCATTGCCGATGACTCCCAATCGATTTCTTCCATCCCCTCACATTCAATAAAACCAGAGGCCGCAGGTTCGGGCCAAGGTTTGCTTTCAATGTAGGCCGTAACCATAATGACTCGTACATCCCCCCCCGATTGTCGCGTCTTGGTTTTGCAAAATGGTGCACGTCACAATTATGCAGTACCTCTCGCGTTGGCGAAAAGTGGCATGCTTTCCGGATTCTTTACGGATGCCTGCGGAAATCAAGGAACTGGTCGTACGCTCTCGGCATTTGCGGGCATTCCTGGTTTGCGGCACACGCTGGGGCTGCTGGCGAACCGGAAGGTTCCTGAAGAGGTCTTGCCCCTCACCCAATCTTTCCCGTTCGCATCATGGATAGACAGAGTGTGTTCTGGAAAGATGGATGCGGTGGACAGTTCTTGCTTTCTTGGGCATTGCATGAAAACTCAGGATGGGGGCGATGCCAGTTTGATATACTCGTCCATGGGGTGGTCCCCTTGGTTTTTGAGAGAAGCCCGGAAGCGTGGAGTGCGTGTGGTGACCGAATTTTTTGTTAAGCCGTCTTTGTGGCGAGTTCATCAAAATGAACACCGCCTGTTTCCTGGATGGGAATGCGAGATGCCCTATGCCCGTCTGCTGAAGTCTGAAAAGTTGCGGAGGGGGCCTTGTGACATTTCCGATGAACTGGTCGTTCCCACGCAGGCCGTCAAACAAGACATTGTCGATGAAGGGCTGTTCCCGGAAGACCGAATCCACGTTGTGCCTTACGGGATCAGTGAGTCATTCTTTGAAATTGAGAACCGCCCAATTGAAGGGCAGGTGCTTTTTGTCGGAAGCTGCACCCTTGTGAAAGGGATCCATTACCTAGCTATGGCCGCTTCGCAGATCATCCGTGATGCCAGCGGTCGGCAGCCTCATTTTATCGCCGCAGGTGGGGTTACGGACTTGGTGCGTAAAAATCCGCTGTGTTCGTCCTTGCAGTTTCTTGGCCGGGTGCCGAGAGGAAGGGTTAACAAACTGTATGAAAATGCCGATGTGCTGGTTTTCCCCACGCTGTCGGATTCTTTTGGGGCCGTGATTCTGGAAGCTATGGCTGCGGGCATTCCTGTGGTTGCCTCACCTCACTGCGCTGAAATAGTCGAGCATGGTGTGAGCGGGTTTGTGGTGGAACCGAGGGACACCGAGGCGCTGGCGAGAGCTGTTTCAACCATCATTAATGACAGGGCCTTGAGAGAAAAGATGGGAGCTGCTGCGCGCCTGAGAGCCCGTGAATACACCTGGGAAAAACATGGCGCTACGCTCACTCGGACACTGCAATCTATCCAGCAACGGCCTGATGCTGCCAGGGGATGATGAGACTACGTCTTCCACAAACCCGGTTAGCCTGAATGATTTGACCGTTGCATGCAAATCTCGGTGATGATTACAACGCGCAATCGCTGCGCGAACCTGCGGCAGACCCTTTGCCGTCTGGCTTTGATGAACCCTCCTGCTTTAGAAATTTTGGTGACTGCTGATGGCTGCACGGATGGGACGGTTGCCCTCGTGCAGGAAGAGTTCCGTCATTGCCGCCTCACGGTGAACGATGCTTGCCAGGGATCCATCCGCTCACGGGATCGTATGCTGCGCGAGGCCATCGGAGATGTGGTGATGTGCCTGGACGATGACAGCTATCCCTTGGAAGATGATTTTTTCGCCAAGCTGCCCGCGTTGTTTTTGGCTCACCCCGAGGTTTCCGTCCTCACCTTTCCTGAGTTGCGAGATGATGGCAGCTTTGTTCCGGCGTCAAAATCTCCATCGAGTCCAGGGCACTACGTTTCGGCTTATCCGAACGGGGCGGCTGCCATGCGGCGCAGTGACTACCTGAAAACCACGGGCTATCCCGCAAGCTTTTTTCATGCTTACGAAGAGCCTGACTATGCCCTGCAAATCTATGCCCTTGGAAAAGCGGTTTGGTTCGATCCCTCGTTGGTGATCCGGCACCACTTTTCACCCACGAATCGGAACAATCTGCGCACGCACCACTTCAATGCACGCAATGAACTCTGGAGTGTCTGGATGCGGTGCCCCTGGCCATGGCTGCCGTTTGTGTCTTTGTTTCGCATCCTCCGGCAGTTCACGTATGCCTGTTCAAACGGGGGGCGTTGGGTGATTCAGGAGCCACGATGGTGGCTGTCTGCCCTCAAAGGGTGGAACGAGTGTTGGAAAAACCGCTGGCCAGTGCCTTGGAAAACTTACCTTGCCTGGATGCAACTGGCACGCTGGCCGCTGTATCAGGCGAATGACTTTAAACGTATTTTTGTTTCTGGAGACACAGCCCAAGCCGCAGAGCCGGAGAAACGCCCTTACTGTTCCTGATATAGGTTTCTGATGCCTTCACCTTTTGTCATCACCAAAAGCTTCTGCTGCCAGACAGTTCTCTGTCTAGCTATGTGGGCTGCTGGCTTGACGGGGGCTTCGGCGGAGATGCACCTACAGCAGCGTGAAATGTTCAATCCTACGGAGGATTTGACTGCGGAAGAGCCGGGGGCCAATTTTCAGGAGGTGCGCGGCATTTTGGTGGGGCGGCCAGGAGGCCCGCATCTTGTCAACGAGCTTCCAGCAAGTGCGGATCTGCGTGAGCAGGGACTCCCGGCCATTGGCAGATTTGAAATCCCATCGTCTCCTTCGAAGGTCTTCATCGGGGGGTGGTTTTTCTTCAAGGATGTCCAGGGAGAGCAGGTGGATCTTCTGAGCCTGTGTGACATTCATGGAAATGCATCTCCCACCCTTTCGATTACAGACGGTGTTTTGGGCGGGGGCATCAAGTACAACTCGTTTTATCCGTCCAATATCGAGTGGAAAAATCGATGGATCTATCTGGGGATTGCGACGCACTTGAAGTCTGGCAGCACGGCCGATGTGCGCTTTTACTGCAAGCTGCCAGGTCAGCCCATGCAGTCCTGGAGTCCTCTGAACGATGTGCAGACCGGCATCGCTGAAATTGGACAAATGGTGGCCGGAAGCTGGACTTTTGGAACTTTGTTTAAGGGCCGCCTGGGAGCTGCTTCGGTCTATACTTTCGATAACAATGACTTCTCCGACATCGTCTACCCTGCCGATGTCATCGAGCCAGTAACGAGACTGACTTGGTATTGTGATCCCCTCAACGGAGATGACTCGGCCGATGGAACCTCGCCCATGACTGCGTGGAAAACGGCAGCCAAAATCAACCTGGAAAGCAACTATGCCGGCATGTTCTCTGCAAACAGTCAGGAATCAGGGGACACCCTGGTGATCCATACTGGAGGGCTTCCACTGGATCTGGAAGGGCAGGCTCTGGCATTTTCAACGAATGGCTTGAACGTCAAAGCTGCCGAAGGCCAGGAGTGGGTGCGGGTGAAAAGCTATCGCAGCCTGCCCAACCCGATGTGGCAGGTGACCTCGACTCCCAATGTGTTTTCCACTGCGGATACCCAGGCGGACATCGTTCTCTGGGAAGACGACAAGTTTATGCATCACCCGATGGGCGGGACTTTTTCTGCCGTCGCAGGACAACTGTCATCCACCCCAGGTTCCTTTTGGACGGATGGAACCACACTGTATGTTCACCCGTTTGGCAGCACAGATCCTCGCCAGGATGGCAAACGCTACGAGCGCAGCTACCGCTTTGTGGAAGGAAGCGCCATCCTGTTAAACGCGGCGAATTTGAACATACAGGATATTCATGCTGGGAAAACGTGCCTTGCGGATGCGACCAATAACGATCCCATCGGTGGTTACTGCATGGGTTTCACAGGCACCTCCGGTTACACGACGGTCAAGCACTGCTATCTGTATTACGGCTCCAAGCACAACATTGGGATTGTTCAGGGGAATGCAGGGGATGAGGTGTTGCTGGAAGATGTGCAGTGCGAGCAAGGATCCCCCTATGCGAATTCCGGCGGGCAGACATTGTTTGTCTCTTTCAACCACCAGCCTCTCGATCTGAACATCCGTCATCGTTTTATCCGCTGCCGCAGTGTGGCGAATGCGGGGCTCATCGGCTCGGCCTCCGGGACGATGACTCAGTCCTATCCCGTGTTTTATTCTCATAATATGGGGCATCCGGGAGAGCCTGCGCAGTTTGGGGCATTTGAGTTCATCGACTGTGATTTTGGCATCGGCAATATCCAGGGCCTCTCCGTCAAGCGCGTGCGAGTGGAGGGGACACGATGCGGTTCCTTGTCATTTGAGTCGGATGTCATAGCGGACCGATGTACTTTTCAGGGAATGAACATTGCCACTGCTGGCTGGCGGCTGACGGAGCGTAACTGCGTGCATAGGATCAAGGGCGAACTCCGCCGCAATCCTGCGGCTGGCTACGTGGACATTCAGGCCTGCACCATTGATGCCCGTGAGGTGACTGGCATTCAGGGAGGGGTGCCCCAATCGTCTTTGTTCACCCGGGAAGGACCTCTGGATCTGCTGTTTAAAAACAACCTGGTCCTCATGCCAAGCCATGTGCCTGCGGCGAATGTTTTCAGTCATGTCCGCAACACTGACTCTCTTCAGTTGGATCATAATGCTTATCAATTGGGTGGCTCCACCCTGTTTTACCGTTTTCAGGATGGCGCAAGCATTGAAGATCTGAATCTAGCCCAGTGGCAGGAACGTGGGCAGGATCTTCACAGCCTTACCTCTCCCAGCTTTAGCCTGAACGGGTTGAAGCCTGTGCCAGGCAGCCCCTTGATTGATGCGGGCATTGAACTGGGCGTCATGAAAGACCGGAGTGGCCGATTGTTCTATCGCCGCAATGACATGGGCGCTTATGAAGCACCGCCAGCCACCTACGAGTCGTGGATGAATGAAAAATTCACTCTGGCTGAACTGGCAGATCCTGAAGTGTCCGGCCCGGAGACCGACTATCTGGCAGATGGGCAGCCGAATTTGTTGAAGTATGCTCTGGGCATCGAGCCTTCAACCGTCGCTCATGCACCCTTGCAGATGTCATTGGCCACCACGGCTGAGCAGACACCTTTTTTGTTAACCGTGAGTTATGAGCGTTCTATCTGGCCTTCGGATCTGAGCTTTGAGCTGCAAATCAGTGGTGATCTGGCGCAGTGGCAAACGGCGGAGATCGTTCAGCAGGAGGTGACGAGCCAAGCTGGAGATCGTGAGCTTGTTCAGGTCGTCGTACGCAGTCCTTTTCTGCACACCGGATTTGTGAAGCTGCAGATCATGCAGGTTTCTCCTCAACCGTGAACGGTGGATCCCCAGATAGGGCGGATTTCTGATTTCTTATTTTTCGCATGTCCAGGCAGACATCTTCCAAGCATCGGTACATCGTGGCCCAAAGTGGGGCTCGACGCAGTTACGCGGTGCCTTTCATTCTCCATCAGGCCGGTCTATTGGAGCGTTTTTACACGGACGTTTGCGGCAATGTGGGCTGGGGCCGCTGGCTGTCTGCCGGGGGGAGACTGCCCTGGATCGGGACAAAGCTCCGCCGACTGGCCAACCGGCGTGTGCAGGAAGTGATCCGAGAAAAAACGGTGACCTTTGTCTGGCCTAACTTACGATGGTTCTGGCGGTCTGTGTGGGCATCCAAGGAGCCAACAAACGTGTTCCGGCAGGATGTGCGGCGGCATCAGGAGTTGGGCGAGGCTGTGGCCGGGTGTGACTTTGGCAGGGCTACTCACTTGTATCTCATGTTCAGTGAATTTACCCCGCTGATGTGGCTGGCGCGGGAGCGAGGGCTGAAGGTGGTTTCAGAAATTTACATCCTCATCAGCACCAACCGACTGGTTGCTGAGGAGCGCCGCCTGTTTCCAGGATGGGAAGCGGAGCCACCTGACTGGGAGGGAGTGCTGCGTGAGTTTAACCACCAAGACGCCCTTCTTAGCCAGGCTGATTTTTACATCTGCCCGTCTGAAAGTGTTGCGCAGGATCTGGTGAAAAATTGGAACATCGCCCAGGATTGCACGGCGGTCGTCCCTTACGGCATGAGCCCGACTTGGCTGCAGCTCGTGCCGGAAACGAAGCCGGGACGGATTCTTTTTGTCGGGACGGCGGATCTCCGCAAAGGCATCCATTATTTGGCCATGGCAGCAGAAGAATTGGTTAGGCGCGGCCGTAAGTATGAGTTCCGCGTGGCCGGGCATGTGGAAGAGCTGGTGCGCAACCAGCCCGCGTGCCGTCACCTGACATTTTTGGGGCGCGTGCCCCGGGAGCGTATCCATGAGGAATTTCAGCAGGCGGATGTTTTTACGCTACCGTCTTTGGCGGAGGGATCGGCTGAGGTGACTTACGAAGCCCTGGCCGCCGCCTTGCCCCTGGTGGTCACCGCCTCCGCAGGTTCCGTTGCCAGGGATGGCATCGAGGGGATCCTCATTCCCGAGCGCGATCCCATCGCCTTGGCAGATGCCATCGAATCCATCGTCGAAAACCGGGCGTTGCGCACCCAGTTTGCCACGGCTGCACGTCAAAGGGCCGCAGAATACACCTGGGACCGCTATGGCGAGCGGCTCATCAGCGCGCTGGAGTCCATACCCGCATGAGTCTTATTACCAATACCCTTCGTTCCCTTGCCCCTCATGTGCTCATTGAGCAGCATCGGCGAAAGTTTCAAATGGGCCGTCTGGGCCTGCCTGGATCCAAGGCCATCGCAGAGGCGGTGGCGACATGCCGGTTTGACCTTTGGCCACCGGCTTTGAGACAGCCGGGCCAGCCCTGGACTCTGCTGGATGTGGGGGCAAACACGGGCGAATTCACACGTGCCGTTTCTTCCCTCATCGCATTGGCTGGTGTGCATGCGTTTGAGCCTCAGCCGTCTTGTCATACAGAGTTGAAGCAGGCATTGGCGGGGCTTTCAAACAGCCATTTGCACCCGGTCGCCGTTGGGGCCGAAGCTGGGGAGATTGAACTGCTGTGCACTGCCAATTCGAAACTGGCCAGCGTCCTGAAACCGACGGCGAATGTGGCGGACGGTTATGGCGGGGGGGATTTCAATGTCCAGCAGCACCTGAAAGTTCCCTTGGTGAGGCTGGATGATGTGATTCCGGCAGGGACTCCGATCGGCCTTTTGAAAATTGACGTTCAAGGCTATGAACTGCCTGTGCTGGAAGGCGCCCGCGAGACCTTGCGCTCGACGGCTGCTCTGCTGATGGAAGTGAACTATGTGCCCCACTATGAAGGTGGTGCTACCTTTGACGATCTTTGTGAAGCTGTGCGTGCGCATGGCTTTCGTACCTTTGGCATCTCTGCCCCTTACGGCGGTCCCAAAGGCCCGCTGTGGGCCGATGCACTTTTTGTGCGTGCGGACTGAGTTTGTCGTCCTTTTCCCGACTTTTTGCTTTGAACAACGATCTTCCTCACCTGCCCAGATTCCGGATCTTGCCGCGTCTCTATCGGTTCATTCTCGGCCTTAGCCGAAAACATGGCCTGTTTACTCTGGCTAGATTCCACGAGCGATTCTTTGGCGGGGACCAGTATGTGGATATTCCTACCGGAGCCCGGCTGTTCATTCCTGGCGATCCTCACTACTTTGGCTTTCTTGCTGGTGTGCATGAGTCCCACGTCACCTCAGTCATTGCCTCTTCTGTGAGGGCCGGGGATGTGTGCGTGGACATCGGCGCGAACATTGGTTATTTTTCCATGATCATGGCCCGGGCCGCAGGGCCAACCGGCACCGTGTTTGCCTTTGAACCCGTGCCGGACACCTTTGCTGCGCTGAAGATCAATGCAGGCCTAGCCAGGGAAGATGGCTTGAACATCGCCCCACATCAGGCGGCGATTTCCGCTGATGAAGGGGAGCTGGTGATCGAGCGCCAGCTCCATAGCACCCTCAATCAGGTGCGCTTGATTGAGTCAGATCTTGATGCTCCAGACAGTCGGGTGAAGTGCGTCACTTTGGAAAATTTCCTGCGGCGCGAAAAAGTGACGGGCCCGATTGCTTTCCTGAAAATTGACGTCGAGGGGCATGAAGTGTCCGTCATGAAAGGGGCGATCTCGCTTCTCAAATCTGGTCAGGTGCGGCAGATGATCATTGAGGTGACCCCTGGAGATGATGCCATTCAGCTTGATCAAATCTTTACCGAATGCGCCGCCAAGACCCTCGTTTGGGCGGAGGGCCGCTGGCAGGACATCCCTGTGCGTGAGTTGCAAAGCCGGACGGATGTGATGGTTTCATTCGCATCTGCCAAATAGTGTCCCTGTTGTTGCCCGTTCCTGCCTATGACCCCTGTTGATCCCTTTTCTTTCAAGCGGTATTCCAAGCTGAATCCTGCGCGTCTCTGGTTTACGGCCAAAGCCCGAATCGCTGAGAAATCGGCATTCCGGAACTTTGATCAGTTCCCGATTCCTCGGCTGCTCCCGGCTTTGGAAATTCCGAATCTTCAGCCCTATGAAACGGCTGACACGGCGGTGACCCCGCAGCAGATGCAGGTGCTGATCCAGGCTTTGCTGGTGACGGAAACGCTTGAAGCATCCCGTGTAGAGATTGGCGTTTACCGTGGGGTGACGACTTCCATTCTGGCTGCACACACGACGCGTGACTATGTGGCGGTGGATCCCTACATCGGCTACGGGGGTGCCCAATCAGACTTTGAAAAAATGCAGCAGAGAGTGGGATGCTTGCCTCACGTGAGGCACCTTCGCATGACCTCGGGTGAGGCCGCTGCATCCAGCGAGGTCACAAAGGTTTCCATGGTTTTCATTGATGCCGTGCATGACTATGTGAACGCCTCCTTTGACGGCTTTATTTGGGGCCGCAAGCTTGTGCGAGGCGGTCTGCTGGCCTTCCACGATACGGACAACATCGGCTTTGCGGGAGTGCAGCGGGCCGTCTGGGAACTGCTGCATCAATCCGGCGAATATGCCCTGTTCGCTCATGTGGATGGATTGGTCGTGCTGCAACGAATTTGAACGGATGGCTCATTGATCGCCGTTGCCGACATCAACACACTTTGGCGGAGAAAACCTTTCGAGGCGCTTTCTTTGCACACCCCGGTCCTGGGCCTCATGCCGCAGGATGTGGTGGCGGCTTGGCGAAATAAGGACGCGAAGCCTGCCCCTGAAACGGCTAGGAAACTGACAACCTTGCCTCTGACGCTTCCGCCTGGCTGGGCCTCCCGGCTGGCCGGTATCGTCGCCCCCTACCTGGGGTGGAAGATCCAGCAGCAGGCCCGCAGGTCAGGAGAAAAAATTCAGGGGCTAGTCGTCACTTCGCCTCATTATTTGGAATTGGTCAAAAGGACAGCCCCGCACATGCGGACCTTCTATTACTGCTCGGATGACTACGCCCAGTATGCCGACTGGGGAGGGACGGCCATTTTGCAAAAGGAGGCCGAACTGGCCCGACGGGTGGATCACTGTTTTTTTGTTTCGCGACCCCTCGCAGATCGGGCCGTTTCTGAATACGGTCTGGAAGAAGGTTGTGTCAGCGTGTCTCCCAATGCGACGGATTCTACCTTTTTGCAGCGTAGCACGGACGAGCAGCGGGCTGCCTTGCACCGTGCTTTCCCAGCACTCCGGCACCCTTGGGTGGGCGTGGTGGGGGCTATTAATTCGCGGCTGGATTTTGATTTGATCGAGGCCTGCTGCAGTCTGCCTTCCGTCGGCAGTGTGGTGATGGTGGGCCCGGTGGACCCAACGTGTCAGGACGAAGGACTTCGGAGGCTGCGGCAAAATCCGAAATGTGTCTTCGTCGGCCCACGACCGCATGGGGAGTTGCCTGCATGGATGCAGGCTCTCGATGTGGCGCTGATTCCATATCGGGATACGCCTCTGAACCGTGCCTGTTCTCCCATGCGCCTGTTTGATCATCTCGCCTCTGGTAAGCCTGTGGTGGGCACTGCATTCAATGCACAGATGGCCAGTTTCGAACCTTTGATCAGCATCGGGCACACTGCCCGTGAAGTCTGCGAACGGGTGGAATTGGTGTTGAAACGCCCGTCCGAGGATTTCTCTCCGGCGCAGATCGCGGCGGCAAAGTTAGAAACGTGGGACCACCGTGCAACTCGGATGCTGAAGACGATGGGAGTGTCCTTGCTGAATGGGCAGTGATTTAAACAGTGGCTGTATCGGCAGCGACGAAAACGCCGGGGTAAATCTGGAATCATGAAGGTCCTGCATATTTGCCAACAGGATGATGCCGCCGGTGGTGGTGCTGTGCGAGTGGCTGTGGAACTGGCCAAGCGACAGGTTGCCCGGCAAGTGGATGCAAAATGTGTTTTTGCCTATGGCGGTGCGGGAGTCTTTGGCGAGGGGCTGGCAGGGAAGGCGCTCTATTTGCAGCAAGGGCCATCTTCCCACCGCGTCTCGGCTGCCTGGAATCTCTACCGTCTGCTGAAGGAGGAAAAACCTGACATCATTCACCATCATGACGGCTTGATCTGGACACACTTGGTCACTCGGACAGCCTCCGCCGGCAAGTGCATCGGGCACGGGCATCTAGGTACGCCGCTGCCCACCGCGCATTGGAAACACCGGCTGGCAGGGTATGTCCACCGCAGGACCTATGATCATCTCTTTTGTGTTTCTGAAGATGCGGCGCAATCTTGGCGGCGCAGCGGCTATCCTGGAAACAGGATTGAAGTGATTCCGAATGGAGTGGATACAGAAGTTTTTGCACCAGCTACTGAGGAGCAACGGCAAGCTGCGCGTTTGCGTTTTGACATCCCTTCAGAGGCCACCGTTTTTAGTTTTGTTGGCAGACTGCACAATGAGATGAAGCGGTGTGATGATTTTATCCGCACGGTGGCGGCGATGCCTGGGCATGTCTGGGGCCTCATTGCGGGCACTGGTGTGGATGACCTCAGTCTTCGCCAGTTGGCAGTCGAATTAAAAGTCTCAGATCGGGTCCACTTTACAGGTCTGCTGAATCCTGCCACAGCGTGTTATCATGCCAGTGATGTGTTTTTGATGACGTCCTCTTATGAGCCTTTTGGGCTGGTGGTGCTGGAGGCTGCGGCCTGCGGGTTGCCTGTGGCCGGGTTTAAGGCAGAGGGAGGCGTCAATGATCTGATGAAGTTTATCCAGGCTCCCATTCTGGAATTCCGTGACCCTGTCGATTTGGGGAATCTTGCCTTGTCGTTGCTCTTGAAACCAGCGTCAAAATTTGCTGAGATCAGGGAAGCACTTTGTGAAAATTTTTCTTGGGACCGATCTGTGGATAAGATCCTTCACACATATTCGGAGATATTAACCGGCCATCCATCATGCTAGATTTTTTGTTCTATTTGTTAATCATTGCGGTGGTCATTCCCCTGGTTCTGGCGGCCAATAAACCTGCGAGAATTTTCGAGTACCCCTATTTCATGGCGGCGGTTTTTGCCGTCTTCATTCTTCCTCAGGCTTACTCGCTCATACGTTTTCCGGGGGGCGTCAAAATCGGCGAGATAGGTGATATACTGCTGATCTGCACCCTTTGTATCGTCTGCTGCTTTCTCGGCTATAAGCTCACTCCCTCGTTTACCATGGTTCGGTTCATTTCCAAACCAGCGGACCCGACTCGAATGTTCCATGTTGGACTGGCGCTCACTTTGGTTGGTATTGCCTCCATTGTTCTTATCCCCATGCAGCAGATCCAGTTTGGTAGCCGTGGTGGCATGACGGGTGTCGGGACCATCTATCTGTTCTTTGCGGGGCTCTCATTTCCGGGATTTGCAGTGTTCCTGCAATTAATACGCCAGAAGTTTACTACTTTGCGTCTGGCTGGGCTGCTGCTCAGCTCTCTTTCGCCTATCCTGTCAGTTTATACGGGGCGGCGTGAGGCTGCCGTGATCTTTTTTCTTTCGATTGCGATGACGGCCTACTTCAGCAAACGGAAGGCTCCCAGCCGCATTATCATTTTCAGTTCCCTGTTGTTTGCCACTCTCGCGATTCCGGCCACGGGGGCGTATCGGAGCTTGGTCCAGACCGGTGAAGTGCGTCGGATCAACCGCTTGGACATAGTCCAGAACTTCAAAAACTTCATCAATCAGGAGTCCATTCTTGAGCTGAGAAACGCCGCAGCCATTCTCGAGTCAACGCGCATGGAAGGAAAGTATGGCTTGGGGGCGGGATATTGGAATCAGATCGTCTACCGCTTCATCCCTGCGCAGGTCATTGGGAAGGATGCAAAGGATGCGATGTTGATCGGTGCCACGGTGGACAGGATGTATGTGGGAAAGCTGGTGGGGCGTTATGAAATCCCGGCAGGCTCGACCCGAACGGGCATGGCCGATTCCTATGAACAGTTTGGCTGGCTGGGCTGCCTGTTCTTTGCCGGGGTGGGGATGCTGTTTCGTTCCATCTGGACGGCGGCGCTGTATCCTCACGCCTTGTTTGCGCAGTTGTTTTACATCATGATTTGCACCTCGGCGATGCGGTCGGTCACCCATCAGACGGTGGACTTTCTTCCGGGTGTCTTTTATCAGCTTATCTTCCTGGGCGCGGCCTATCTGTATGCGAGGGCACCCGAGCCAAGAGCCCAACCGCCAAGAGGCAGCCGATACATGCAAAGGCCGGTGCGTGGAAGCCAGGGCGTGTGAGCCCCGTCCGATTTTTGAAGGAAGCCTCCGTTTTTGCCGTGAAAGCAGCCTTATTATTTGATCACTTTGGTCCCTATCATCAAGCGCGCCTGCGTGCGGCTGCGGAGGGGATGGAAGTGGTCGGGGTGGAGTTTCATCCGCGCAGCAGGGACTACGCCTGGGAGCCTGCCCGGCTGGGCGTGTTACCCCTGGTTTCGGTGCCCCCCACAAAAAGCGAAGGTCCGGAGGCCGCGCGTGAGTTTCAAGGGGTGCTCGAAAAGACCCTGGAGGAGATCCAGCCTGAGGTGGTGGCGATTCCTGGGTGGGCCTCACGCGAAGCTCTGGTGGCGCTGAGCTGGTGCCTGAGGCAGGGAGTGCCGACGATATTGATGTCTGAAAGCTGTGCTCATGACGAGGTGCGTGTGGGCTGGAAGGAGTGGGTGAAGCGGCGGATCATCGATTGTCATTCTGCGGCTCTGGCCGGGGGGACTTTGCATGCCCGGTATCTGAAGCTGCTAGGCATGGGGGAAGATCAAATTTCACTGGGTTATGATGCGGTAGACAATGCCTGGTTTGCGGAGCAGGGCCCCCGCCTGCGACGCTCTTTGGATTCATCTCAAGAGCCTTGTTTTTTGGCCAGTGCGCGGTTTATCCCGAAGAAAAATATCAGTCGTCTGCTGACGGCCTATGCTGCCTACCGTCAGGTCTGCGGTGATGCCAAGCCTTGGCGGCTGGTATTGCTGGGCGATGGTGAATTGCGTGGGGAAGTGGAAAAGCAAGTGCATGAACTGGGGCTGCGGCCTTTCGTTTCCATGCCGGGGTTCCTCCAGTATGAGGAGCTGCCGTGCTACTATGCGCGGGCGTCGGCCTTCATCCATGCGAGCACGACGGAGCAGTGGGGCCTGGTGGTCAATGAGGCAATGGCGAGTGGTCTGCCGGTGCTCGTTTCCAACCGATGCGGCTGTGCCGAGGATCTGGTGGAGGAGGGGATCAACGGATTCACCTTTGATCCTGAGGATGTGCAAGGCATGACGGCGGTGATGGGGCGGATGGCGGCGCTGCCTGAAGATAAGCTGCGGCAGATGGGCCGTGAGAGCGAGCGGATCATTGCTGACTGGGGGCCGGCCCGCTTTGCGGAAGGGATGCGGCAGGCGGCCATCACTGCCCTGAAGACAGGTGCGAAGAAGCCTTCGCTTGTGGATCGTGTGCTTCTGAAAATTTTGATGTCACGGTGAGAACTGCCTTTGTCATGGACTCCATTTCCCGCAATGCGGGGGGGATGTTTGATGCCGGACGCCGTCTGGCGCAGGGCCTGTGCGGGCTGGGCGAGGAGGTGCGTGTCTTTGGCGTGGAGGATGGTCATTCGCAGGCTGATATGGGAGCCTGGGCACCTGCGGCGGCTGAGCTGCATCGCTGCCGGTTTGACCGTCGTTTGGGGTATGCCCCGACACTAGGTGCCGGCCTGCATCATTTTGATGCCGATGTAGTGCATACGCAGGGTTTGTGGACTTACACTTCGGCGGCTGCAGGCGGGTGGAGTCGGCGGGCCGGACGGCCAGAATGCATCCACCCGCATGGGATGCTGGATCCCTGGGCGCTGAAGAATTCAGCCTGGAAAAAACGGCTGGTGCTGCGCCTGTTTGAGCGGCGTCATTTGCAGCGTGCCTCCTGTCTGCGGGCTTTGTGTGAGTCGGAACTGGAATCCATCCGTGCCCTGGGGCTGGTGAATCCTGTCTGCATCATTCCCAATGGGGTGGACCTACCCGAGCCCTCGGCAGCATCTGTACGCGAACCCTGGATGCAGGGACAAAAAGTGCTGCTTTATCTGGGGCGCCTACATCCGAAGAAAGGTCTGCTGCCACTGCTCCAAGCCTGGGCGGATCTCTACAGGGCAGGGGGCCTGGAGGGCTGGGTGCTGGCTGTGGCGGGCTGGGACCAGGGGGGGCATGAGGAGGAACTCAAATCACAAGCGGATGCTCTTGCGCTGCCGTGGCTGGATGTGCGCCAGATGCCAAAGGGATCTGCACCGCTGGTTTTTACGGGGCCTCGTTTTGGGGAGGAGAAAGACCGGCTGTATGCGGCGAGTGAAGCCTTTGTTTTACCCAGCCTCAGCGAAGGGCTGCCCATGGTCATCCTGGATGCCTGGGCGCACGGCAAGCCGGTGGTGATGACTGCCGCCTGCAACCTGCCTGAAGGTTTTGCGGCGGGGGCTGCCATTGAGGCGAAGCTGGAGGCGGATGATCTGACTGTAGGAATCCGAACTTTGTTGGCGGCCAGTGACGTTGATCGGCTTGAGATGGGGGCCAAGGGGCGGCAGCTTGTCCGGGACAAGTTTACCTGGGGGCGCGTGGCGCAGCAGATGCACCAAGTGAATGAATGGCTGGTGCACGGCGGAGCAGTCCCAGACTGCGTGCAAAGGTAAATTCTACTTGGAGAATAGGTGCGGCCTCGTGTTTGATGGAGTCAAGGGTGATGGCCTGCGGGTCTAACCAAATGAATGATATGAACATTCCTGCCACAGGTGAAAACCGATCTTCGACGAAGTATAGCCGTCGTGAGATGGGGCTGCGCCTGCTTTGGTCGGTGGGGCGTGTGATCTTTCAGTGCAGCCCCCGGCCTTTGTTCGGCTTTCGCTCCTGGCTGTTGCGGCTGTTTGGCGCAAAGGTGGGCCGTGAGGTGCACATCTATCCTTCGGCACTCATTTATTATCCCTGGAATCTGGAGATCGGTGACTGGTCCTGCATCGGCGAGTGGGCGCTGGTTTATAACCTGGGTGAGGTGACTATCGGGGAGCGGGTGACGATCTCTCAGCGGGTACACCTGTGTGCGGGAACGCATGATTACCGGGATGCGGCGATGCCTTTGATCAGGCTGCCGATCACGGTCGGATCATCGGCCTGGATCTGTGCCGATGCTTTTGTCGGCCCTGGCGTGAAGGTGGGGGAGGGGGCGGTGGTCGGGGCTCGCGCGGTGGTGGTCAAAGATGTGCCCGAATGGATGGTGGTGGGCGGCAATCCGGCGAAGATCTTGAAGCGCCGGGAAATAAATGGTCAGGGACCCGAATCATGAGTTCGAACAACAGCATTGATGGTTATAATTATGCCGATAGCGAGTGTGGGCACATGCATGGACTGCTGATGCCGGCCTTGCTGGACGAGCTTGCGAAGACAACGGGCGGAGGTTCGGCCCGGCCCGTCTTTGATTTGGGGTGTGGCAATGGCAGTGTGACTGCCGCTGTGGCGGCCGCAGGTTATGAAGTTTTGGGCTGTGATCCCTCCGTTACGGGCATTGAAAAGGCCGGGCGAGCTTGGCCTCATTTAAAGTTGGCCGAGGGATCTGGTTACGATGATCTAGCTGCGAAGTATGGCCGTTTCCCCGCAGTGTATTCGCTGGAGGTGATTGAGCACGTCTATGATCCACGCCTGGTGGTGCGGCGGGTAAATGATCTTTTGGAGCCCGGTGGGCATTTCATTCTCAGCACTCCCTATCATGGTTATTGGAAGAACCTGATGCTTGCCTTGACTGGCAAGATGGACACGCATTTCACGGCGCTGTGGGATCATGGGCACATCAAATTTTGGTCCCCAAGAACGATCACACGTCTGTTGGAAGAAGCGGGATTCCGAGTGCTGAGGATTCGTCGGCTGGGCCGGGTGCCTGCGCTGGCCATGACGATGATGGTGGTGGCGCAGAAAATCCAGGACCACCAGGAGAAGTGATGAAGCCGCTGCCAGTCTCCATTTGCATCCCGGTCAAGAACGAGGCCGTGAATCTGCCTGCCTGTCTTGCCGCCTTGAGCGACTTTGATGAGGTGGTGGTGGTGGATTCCGGGAGCACGGACGACACCGTGAAGCTGGCCCAGGAGGCGGGTGCGACGGTGCTGAGTTTTGAGTGGAACGGGCAGTTTCCGAAGAAGCGAAACTGGGCTCTGCGGAACCATGCTTTCAAACATCCCTGGGTGCTCTTTCTGGATGCAGATGAGCGGATGAACGACGGCTTTGTGGCGGAACTCCGCGAGGTGTTGGCTGGAACATCGCATGTTGGATTTTGGATCTCGTTTACCAATTGGTTCATGGGCGCGCCGTTGCATCATGGGGATGTGTTTCACAAGTTGGCGCTACTGAAGGTCGGGGCGGGCGAGTATGAACGCTTTCCTGAAGATGCCTGGAGCAAACTGGACATGGAGGTGCATGAGCACCCTGTGCTGCAAGGCAGCACAGGCGAGCTGAAGACCAGGCTGGAACATCAGGACTACCGGGGGCTGAAAAGCTACCTCGGGAAACACAATGAGTATTCATCCTGGGAGGCCAACCGCTATGTGTGGCTGGAAACTGCCGGGCCCGATGCCTGGGCGGCACTGAACGGGCGGCAACGGTTTAAATACCGGGCACTGGACCGCTGGTGGCTGGCCTGGCTCTACTGGGCTGTTTCCTTGTGGCTGAAGAAGGGCTTTCTGGATGGGCGGAATGGGTTTCGTTTTGCCCAGATGAAACGGCGCTATTTTCAGGAGATCCGCCTGAAGATTCAAGAAATACGAAGAACCGGAAATCCTGCCTGATGGAAATGCTCCTTGTCGTTCCCTGCTTCCGTGAAAGTGCGCGCATCGGCCACTTTCTGCCGGAGCTGTGCGCCGAGATGGACCGCCTGGGCGGCATTCGCGTGCTGGTGGTGGAAGATGGCTCCGGCGATGAGGAGCAGGCCAAAATGACGGCCCTACTGTCGGGCTGGCGTCGGCAATACGCTTGTCTGGCGGAGCCACTGCTGCTGGCGGAGAATCTGGGCAAGGGCGGTGCCGTCTATGCCGGGTGGGCACAGGCGGGAGAGGCGGGCTGGGTGGCCTTTGTAGATGCAGACGGCGCCTCGCCGGTGGCTGAGGTGTCGCGGCTGGTGCAACTGGCCCGTGCTCAGGGGCAGCCGCACCGGGCCTTGTTTGCTTCGCGGGTGAAAATGCTGGGGAGGAAGGTGCAGAGGTTATTGAAGCGTCATTTGTTAGGTCGGATCTATGCCACGCTGGTGTCGGAGATGCTGGGCATTCCGGTGTATGATTCCCAGTGCGGCCTGAAGTTGGTGCCGCGAGCGGCTTTTGAGAAGGTGGCGGGCTCTTTGCAGATCATGGGCTTCGCCTTTGATGTGGAGCTGCTGGTGGCTTTGCTGAAAAGTGGCTGCGAGGTCGAGGAGGTGCCGACCGATTGGCAAGAGATACCGGGTGGTAAGGTGAGCCTGATTCACGACTCCGTGCGGATGGCAAAGGATGTGTGGAACATCCGCGCAGGGAGGGGCAAGGTGACCAACTGAGACCATGCGTATTCTGCTACTAAACCAATGCTTTTATCCCGACCATGTGGCGACCGCGCAACATCTGACTGATCTTGCCCTGGGGCTGAAGGCCGCCGGGCACGAGGTGACGGTTGTGGCTTCATCACGGGGATATGACAATCCTCTCAATCGCTATCCTGCCCAGGAAACCTGGCAGGGCATCGAGATCCGCCGCATCTGGACGCCGGGCCTGGGCAAGAGTGCGAAGTGGCGGCGTTATGTGAATTTCGCGGGCTTTTGGCTGAGCGCGAGCCTGATCCTGCTGCGGCTGCCGAGGTTTGATGTGACGGTGTGCCTGACTTCACCGCCGCTGATTTCGACCTTGGGAACCTTGGTGGTAATGCTGAAAGGCGGGGTGGTGGTGCCGTGGATCATGGATCTGAATCCCGATGAGGCGGTGGCCGCAGGCTGGCTGCGCCAAGGTGGAGTGATGGAAAGGGTGATGACGCTTCTTCAAAAATGGAGTTTCCGGCATGCTGCGCGCATCATTGCGCTGGATCGTTTTATGGCCGGACGCCTGATGGCCAAGGGCGTCCCGGCATCGGTGATCCATACCGATCCTCCGTGGTCCCACGATGATGCGGTTCGTTATGATGAAGCGGGTAGGGAAGCCTTCCGAGCTGAGCACGGACTGTCGGGGAAATTTGTGGTGATGTATTCTGGAAACCACAGCCCATGCCATCCCCTGGACACACTCTTGACGGCTGCGCAGGAACTCCGAGGTGAGGGAGATCTGCATTTTCTCTTCGTAGGCGGGGGCAGTGAGTTTGAGAAGGTCAAAGGCTTTCGCGAACGTCACGGGCTGGGAAACATCACGACGTTACCTTACCAGCCGATGGCCAAACTGGCGGGTTCACTCTCGTCCGCCGATCTACATGTGGTGGTTCTTGGGGCACCGTTTGTGGGCATCGTGCATCCCTGCAAAATCTACAACATCCTGACTCTGGGCATCCCCTTCTTGGCCATCGGGCCTGAGGAAAGTCACCTCACAGATCTCGCCAGCCGACTGCCCGCCCATGCCAGCTATTGTGCAGGTGCAGGGGAAGTGAGTGCGGTGGTGAACTGCCTGAGGGAGGCGGTGGCATCTGGCAGCCGTCATGAGATGCCTGAGGCTAGGCAATTGGCCCGGGAATTTGCGATGGAAGTCTTGCGTTCCAGGCTGATTCGCGTGATTGAAGGGGCCTGCCAAGAAAAGTGATCTGATGGATTCGCGAACCGCCATGCTGGCTTTAGCTGCAGAAGCCTCTGAATTTGTAGGCCCGCTGCGACCCCAGCTTTTTAGCTGGCATGAAATGCTGACCTTCTTTCTCGGTGCTTTGGCACTGAGCTGGGTGGGGACCTTGATGGTCGTAAAGCGGCAAGGAAGGCTGGGAATGGACAAGCCGGATGGCCGCCGGAAATTGCATGAGCGGCCCGTATCTCGACTGGGCGGGGCACCGATTTATTTGGTGTTGATCCTGGGCATCGGGGCGGCTTTTTGGTTCCGCGGTGTGGCCTTTGACGGGTGGCTGCCTTTGATCCTCTGCAATTCGCTGATGTTTTCCGTCGGGCTGGTGGATGATCTGAAGCCGCTGGGAGCGAGGGTGAAATTAGTGGGGCAGATTGGTGCCGCGCTGATCCTTTACTCGTTTGGTTTGTCCATTGATGTGCTGAGCAATCCGTTCGGATCGGGTGGCGTGGTGCTTGGCTGGTGGAGCCTGCCCTTGACGTTGCTCTGGCTGGTGGCCATCCCGAACGTCATCAACCTCATTGATGGGATGGATGGTCTGGCGGGTGGCTTTGGGTTGTTCCTGTCCCTGACCCTGGCCTTCGTGGGTTATATTTCCGGCTTTTCCGATGTGATGATTGTATCCATCGTGATGGCGGGTGCGCTTTCAGGATTCCTGTTTTTCAACTTTCCTCCCGCGAAGATTTTCCTGGGGGATGGAGGGGCCTATCTGATCGGCTTTTTTGTGGCTTCCGTGTCACTGAAATGCTCGAACAAAGGTTCCATCATCGCGGCGTTGCTGGTGATTGTGATTGCCCTGGGAGTGCCCATTTTGGACACGGCGTTTGCGATTCTGCGCCGTTCCATCCGTGGCGTGCCGATTTTCCGCGCGGATGCGGAGCACATCCACCACCGTTTGATTCTTCTGGGCTACAGCAAGGGGCGTGCGCTGGTGGCGATGTATTCGGTCTGCGTGGTGCTGAGCTTGGTGGGCATCAGCATCCTGCTGACGAAAGGCGTGGCCCTGCCAGTGGCGGGTGCAGTGCTGTTTTTGCTGGCGATCGGTGCGGCGCGTTACCTGGGCTATGTGCGGAGCTGGTCCAATCTGAGGCAACAGATCGACATTGCGATGGAGCGCAGGCACCGCCTGGAGCATGCGCGGGCCCATGCGCGGGTGCTGGATTTTGACATCGAAATGTGCGGAAGCCTGAAGGAGTTTGAAAGTCTGTTCAAGCATCGGATGCGCTGGATGGGGTTCCTGCCTGAGGAAGTCCCTGGCGGGATGCCTTTGAAGATCTCGCTAAGCGAAGGCCGCTCTTTGCTGGTTCGTCGGCCGGCCGGTCTGTATGATGAGGATGAGTGGCAGCGCCGGGCCGAGGAACTGGTGACGGTGCTGGAACGCTGCCTGGAGAGATGGCAGGGCCTGCCCGTGCTGAATGAAAACACCGAAGTGCCTGAAGTGCGTTAAGCCTGCGCTCCTTGCTCCACCTTTTTAATCTGATGTCGTTGAACCAGCCCAGCTCAAGCCACCCTGAGACAGAGTTGCCTCCCGAAAAGGTTAAAATATTCAAGAGGAGAAGGGTTTCTTCCGAAAGCCGCGGACCGGATGAGGCCGTCGCAGGCTGGCGAGGTGTGTTGCTGGCGCTGGTGGTGACGGCTTCGTTCTTGCTCGGATCCGGATCGGGGACGTGGTCTCTGGGGGCTGTTTGTTGCCTGATGGGTGCCGCTGTGTTTTTGGCCCCACCTGGATTTCGCCTGCCCACGGTCGCTACGCTGAGTTTGGTGGTGTTTGGCCTGGTACCTCTGGTGGGGTTGCTACCGAGTTCCTGGTTTGGCATTCATTCCACGTGGAGGGAGATGTTGCGGGAGTCTTGGGGGATCCCGGTGGCTAGCACCATTTCACCCGATCCGCGTGCGAGTTTTGAATCGTGGCTGGTGGTGGCTGCCGGGGTGGTATGGCTGTGGACCTGCCTGGGGCAGAAGATTTCGGATGATGGGAGGCGGTGGTGCCTTTACACCCTGGCTGCGGGTGGTGCGCTCGTGGCTGCGGCGTCGTGGATAGACAAGTCCATGCATCCGTTTTCATGGTGGCCTCAGGATGCCTATGGAGGCAGCTTTGGCCCGTTCGCCAATCGCAATCATACCTCCAGCCTGAATGCGATTAGCTGCATCCTATGTGCTGCGGCGACTTATGACACTTACCGGCGGAAGTCATATCTGGGGTGGATTTTTGCGGTGCTTTTTTTCCTGCCTTTAGGGGCTATTTTCATGAATACATCGCGGGGTGGCCTGCTGATTTTTTTCGCAGGTATGGTGGCCTGGATCACCACGGCCGCGATGAAACAAGGGTTCTTCCGCAAGGTCGTGGTGGGGGTAGCCATTCTCCTGGCTGTGTTCTCTGTGGCGCTGGTTTCCACCGGCAAGCTGGGGGAACGACTGAGAAGCCTGGTGAAGGAGGAGAAGGTGTCGGTGCTGACCTCCTCCATGCGCATAGACCTTGCGCGGGAAACCTTGTCGCTGATGGTGGAGCGGCCATGGATAGGCCGTGGCTTTGACACCTTCAGCACGATTTTTCCGATCGTTTCGGATCTGGACGTTTCGGACGTGCGTTTTTTGCACCCGGAGAGTGATGTCCTGCTGCTGGTCTTTGAGGGCGGGCTGCTGGCGTTGGTGCCGTGCGGGCTGTTGCTGGTTTGGCTGTTGAACTCTTCCGGTCCCTGGAAAAAAGGGGGAGGGGAACAGAAGTCGCATGAGCGCTCTGCCAGGCGCTGGCGCCAGACTGCGGCGATTGGTGCAGGCATGGCGCTGGTGCATTCGATCTTTGATGTTCCCAACCATGGGGTGGCGTATGGGATGCATACAGCCCTGCTGCTGGGACTGGCGATCCGGCCCCGGCGGCTGAAGACGGCCACGGGTGGGCTTGAGCAAGTTTGCTTTCGTAGTGCAGGCGTTGGCATCATTGCCCTGGGGATCATGTGGCTAGGTATTGCTTCAGCCCGGTGGTCGCCCAATCTTCCTACCACAGTGCCCGTTCTGCGGGAGCAGGCGGTTGGCGAAACGCAGCAAGGTCGTTATCGTGAAGCCTTGGCGCTGGTGGACCGTGCCATTTGGCTGGCTCCCCTAAATTACGAGCTTTACTATTTTCGGGCGCAGTTGCTGCTGCAATTGAGGCAGCGGCCTGAACGGGCGCTGCTGGACTTTGGGCGCTCGCGGACACTGGAACCTCACTATGCGAGCACGTGTTTTGAAGAGGGCGATTACTGGCTGCCATTTGCCCCGGAGATGGCCATCATTCCCTGGCGCGAATGCCTGCGACGGCACCCCCGTGAGTCATCGGCCCTGAACGGGGCCTACGATGGCATGCTGAGCCGCACGGGGCTCTATCCAGAGCTGAGGCCGCCTCTGTGGGCCATGGCCGACAGCCCTGAAATGCAGATCATCTTCCTGAAAGCGACCGAGCGAGGGGCTGAGTGGGAGGCGTATCTGGCCAAGTTCTTGGCGGAGCATGCCAAACTGGAGATGCTGGAGCCTGAGCAATTGCAGATCTTTTTTAAACTCTGGCATGACAAGGGAGACCCGGTGGCCTTGGTCAAATGGATGCTGGAGCATCCCCGACTGATGGCCTATGGGTGGCGGGTGGTGGCGCAGACCTATGCACGCGAAGGCCGGTATAAGGAAGCTGTACTGCTGGCGGCCAAGTACCTGAAACGCCCTGACAGGCCCGCCACCTCCAGGGCGATCGATCTGGTGAGGCTGGAAAAAGCCTTTGTATTTAATCCTACGGACGCACGTCCAGGCATTGAGCTGTTTTATGCTCAGCGTGCTGCCGGGGATGCCAGCGCGGCCAAGGCGACGGCGGAGAAGGTGGTGGCCCTGCCGGAATCCCCTGCCTACATGAAGCTGGAACTGGCCTCCATTTACGCAGACCTCCTTGAGATGAGACGTGCCTGGGAACTGATGGAGCAGGTCATGCTGACCAACCCTGAGGGTTGAGATGCCTTGCGGGCGGATTTCAGGCGAGTCGCCAAACTCTGGCGGGTGCACAGGCCCAGGTGGCCAGAGGTTCATATTCAGAAGTGTACTCGCCGCCAGAGGCCCAGGGGGAAAAGGCGGGTAGAATCCAGTTCTGCATCTCGGGGCGGATTCGCTGCTGAACAAAGGCGGGCAGCTTCAGCTTAAAGCCAGCCCCATCCCGCAGAGAGACTGCCGGGTGCTCGTGACCGGTGACAAGAGTCACCTGCGGGTGGGTGGCAAACAGGTCCTCGACCAATAATGGCGGAGCTATGCCGTGATGGCCGTGATGGAAAAGGATGTCCTGTTCACGATGAGCCTTTTGCAGATTCCAGCCTTTTTTGAGGCCTGAGCGATCATGGTTTCCTTCGATGAGGATTAGATCCGGCACATAGGTGCGGAGGTTGTCCAGAAAAGCTCCGGTTTGGGCGACGGATCCGCTGCCGTCCATGATATCGCCGACGATGATTAGCCTCTCCGGGCGGTGATCGTGAATCAAAGCGAGTAGGGTGGCACGGCACTGGCCCATGCCCCAGTTGGGTAAGAGGGCCCCCTGACGGCTGCGGTGGACTTCGTAGCCGTAGTGGAGATCTGCCACGGCCATCCAACCCTGAGTCTGATGCACCAATGCGCGCCGCGAATCCAGCAGGATGCCGGGCGCGATTTCAGCGGTGATGGCAGGTGGAGGGGCAGCGGTCACGCCCATTGATACGTCCGAATGAAGCCTCTGAAACTGGAGATTGCGGCGGTAAAGAAAACAGCCCGGACTGAGGTGACCAGTCCGGGCTGTGGCGTGAGGGACGATGATTATTCCAGCTCTTCGAGGTAGTCGAGAAGTTCGGCCTGTTGAGGGGCGGTCAACTCACGGAAGCGAGCGTGGTTGGTGGTGCCGGGTGCGTTGGTCGTGTTGAAGATGACATCCAGCGTGGCAGCCTGCCCTCGATGCAGGTAAGGCGGCGTGCTCCACACGGCCCTCAGTGTCGGCGTATCGAGACCCGTCAGGGTGCCGAAGATGCGCTGCCCGCTGGAGGTGTTTTGGGTGCCCACATTGTGCAGGGGGAAGGTGGTGGCGTTGCTGTCTGTCATCGGCGTACCGGTGTGGCAGGTGGCGCAGCCTTTGCTGGTGAAGTGGGCCGCCCCGGCCACTGCCCCCGTGGTGAAGCTACCATCCTGATTCCGGTAAGGGCTGACGTGGAAGGTGTTCAGGGAAGTGACATAGGCGGCGAGGGCATCCAGGTCTGTGCTCAGGCCTGCATTGGTGGTGCCAAGTGGGGGATTCACGGCCCCATTGATCAGGCCGGAGCCGCCGCTCAGCTCGCGGATCTGGTTCTCAAAATCCTGCACTTCATTGAAGTTGGCGCTCCAATGCAGGGCTCCATGGCCCATGCCGGCGTGACCGCGCAGATCAATGGTGTTGCGCAGGCCTTCGCCAAACTGGGTGAGGTCCCACACGCGGCCGTCCTGGTCACCGCCGAGATGGCAGGAAGCGCAGGAGATGTAGCCTTCGGAGGCCAGACGGGTGTCTTCGGAGTTGTAGAAGAGCTTTTTCCCCTGAAGCACGGTGGCGGTGAGAGGTTCTGTGGTGGTGAGATCCACCGAACCTTCGAGCGTGGTCCCGGAGCCAGTGCCGGCGGTGAGCGCGGTGATGCTAAAGACACGCACTTTGCGTTCCAGGAAGTTGTGCACATACAGCCGGGTGCCATCCGGGCTGGTGCAGAGCCCGCTGGGGCCATAACCGAGGACCTGGGTGCCAGTCGCCGTTGAGATGGCAGGCAAGGTGTTGCGTGAGTTGGCATCGATCACTACCACCTGCTCGTTGCCGATGGCGGCGGCGAAGAGGAGATCTCCCCGGGGGGAGAAGCAGCTCGCCACGGTGAGGCCGGTGTTATCAACGTCGATACGGTTGGCGGTCAATTCGGCATTGGTGGTTAGGCTGAGCTGGGCGATCAATGAACGGACGGTGTTTTCGTGGTTCAGCGGATTGCCATCCCGCACGGTGGATTCACCTCGGGAGATGTTGTCCTTTTTGGCATTGATCCAGGCTTTGAGCCCATCCGGGGAGATGACGACCTGGGACAGGTAGTTGGCCACGCCGCGAGCGGCATTGGGGGCATCCACGGTGGTGGTGTCGCGGTTGATGGCAAAGGTGCGCACGGGGGTGGCATTGCCGGTGAGCACGATGGAGGCCGGGGTGTATTCCCAAACTTCGCCTCGGTTGTCAGGGGAGCGGAAGCGGCTGACGAGGACACGGGTGGAGTCGGCGGTGACGGCGATCCCCCGTGGTGCGGCGCCCGTGTCCACGGCACCTGTCTGGGCACGAGTGGCGGGGTTGTATTTCAGCACGCCTTCCAGGCCTTCACAGGCGATGAAGGCGGCGGTGCCATCAGGAGCAAAGGCCACGCCCACAGGCAAGGAGCCGCGACCTGTGTTGAGGGTGGTGAGGAGGGCTCCGGTGTCCGCATTGATGATGCTGACGTTGCCAGCCTGTTTGTTAGCCACCCACACTTCGGCATTGCCGGGGCGCATGGCCAAGGCCACGGGCTCGCTGTTGGCACCGAGGTTGATGCGGTTGTTGACGGTGCGAGTGACGGCATCAAAGCGAACAACGATCCCCTGCGCCGGGGTGCCGGCATTGTTGTCGTGGTCATTGCCATCTGGCACCACGACCCAGACCTTGTTCCGGCTGGTGTCATAGGCCATTTCTGCTGAGATGGAGGGAGGCGATGCGGTAGGCGCATTGTAGATGATCTGGGTCATCGTGGTGCTGACGTCGGCACTGCCATCGCTGACAAAGACGGTCACCACATAGCGGCCTGGCGTGCTGTAGGTGTGGCCCACGGCGGGATTGGTGGTCCAGGAGGTGCTGGTGCCATCGCCAAAGTCATAGCGGTAAAAGAGCTCGGTGCCGACATTCGGATCACTCGCGGTGGCAGTGAAGGTGACGGCGGTACCGGTGGTGGTGGCGCTTGCGGTGGAGGCCAGCGTACTGAGGACGGGCGTGGCATTGGGACTGCCCTCTCCCAAGGCCCCGATGTCGGAGTTGCTAAGGAGTTTGTTATACAGCCGCAGGTCATCTATCTGGCCGTGGAAGTTGCCGCTGGTGACGAGCCTGCCGATGTAGAGGGCGAGGTTGTTGGCAAAGTCCGTGCGGATGGTGCTGTCCGTGCTGACGAGTCGGCGGTTGCAGTAGATGCTGGCAGTGCCTGCGCTGCGGTTCACCACCACGGCCAGATGGTTCCATTGATTGAAGGGGAAAGCACCAGTGGCGCTGGAGGCGGAGTCGCCCAATGTGCCATTGCCAGTTTCAAAAAGCAGCCGACCATCGGCTGTCGCCCAGGTGTTGATGAAGAAGCGGAAGCCGTTGCCCATGCTGCCACCAGCGGCATTGGAAAGCAGGGTGCGGGAGCCTAGGGCTGAACTGGTGACCTTGGCCCAGAGGGAAATACTGAACTGGTTCCCAAGGTCCAGGGCGGCTGCGGTGGCATGGTCGTCCAGGCCATTGGCAATGCCGTCGAGATTCAGCGACTCGGTGCCGCGGGCGTGGTCGGAGGCATAGCCTGCGCCATTGAGCAGGGTGGCATTGCGGGCAAATCCGGATTCGTCATTGCCGCTGCTGTCGAAGCGCCAATGGGCCAGGAGTTTGCTGATGGCCAGCACCCGGATCTCCGTCTCGGTGAGCCAGCGGGGATGGATGCGGAAGTCATCGAGCTGGCCATTGAGCAGGCTGCTGCCATTGGCGGTGCGGCCGAGTTGCAGGACTCCGGTGGTGGTGAAGTCGGTGCGGGCCGTCCCGGCGGGTGTGCGGTCTATGCCATTGACATAGATGCGGGAAAGGCCGCGGGTGCGGTCGATCATGAGCGTGACGTGCGTCCACGCATTGTAAGGCAGCACATTGCTGGCGGTCTGCACCTGGGTGCCGTTGGTGCCATTGCCCGTTTCCAGAATGAGGCGGCCTGGGGTGGTGTGGGTGGAGCCGGTCGCATAGAGCCTCCAGCCTGCGGTGTTGAGCCCGGAGTTGGAGTTCGAGGTGATGGTTTCCAGTGTGTTGGTGCCGGAGGCGACACGCACCCAGGTGGCCACGGCAAAGCTGTTGCCCAGGTCACTGGCCGGGGCTGTGGCATATCCGCTGCTGCCATCCAGGCTGAGTGAGGCGGAGCCTTCGGCTGAATCGGTGGTGTTGTAGGTGGCCCCAGTGCTGCTGAGGGTGAGCGCGGCACCGTTGGGTGCCGAGCTGGCGTTGGAGCTGTTCACCCGCCAATGGGCCACGGGATTTTCACAAAGGCTGCGCAACTGGTCAAAGTCTGCCGCATTGAGCACCCGGTTATACAGCCGGAAGTCGTCCAGATGGCCGCCCATGTAGTAGGGTCCGCTGCCCATGCGCCCCAGGGCCAAAACGGCGCTGGTGGTGAAGTCCGTGGTGATGCTGCTATCCGTCGTGCGGTCGGTTCCATTCACATAGATGCGGGCAGTGCCGGTGCTGCGGTTCACGGTGAGGCCGATGTGCACCCATTGGTCAAAAGGCATGACGCCGATGGCTGTGGTTGCGGCATTGCCCAGAGTGCCATTGCCTGTTTCTAACTGAATGCGCCCGGCCGTGGTGGCATGGGCGGAGCCATAGACGAAAAGCTTGAATCCGGCGGTGGCAAAGCCGCCAGCGCAATTGCCTGCGAGGGTTTGCAGCCCGGTGTTCCCAGAATTCACGCGTGCCCAGGTGCTGAAGGAAAAGGTGTTGCCCACGTCCAGGCTGGCGGTGGTGATGTGGTCGTCCGTGCCGTCCAAGGCCACGGCGCTGCGGCCCACTAGGCCTGGGGTCCATGGATTTGGAGCAAAGTTAGTTAGAGTGCCGTCATTGCTGCCGGCCACATCTTCGGCTACGGTTCCAGAGGTTTCATTCAGCGGATAGTGCAGCACTAGGCCGGCACCTGTGGTATCCACGCTGGCTCCGGTGGAAAAGCGGAACACGCGCTCGGCTGAAACGGCATTTCCCTGGGTGTCTTTGACTCCACCTAAGGCCACTACGATCTCATAGGTGGTGTTGGAAGCGAGAGCTGAGGCAGGGGTGAAATTGACAATGCCGCCCATGTTTGAGTACGTGCCGGAGATCGCGCTGCCGCCGAAGGGACGGACGATGATGCTGCTGCTGCCGATGGAGGGGGTGTCCAGTTGGTCGGTGAAGGAGACGCCGATCATGCTGGTGGTGGCTACGCTGGTTTCGCCATCCAGGGGGCGCACGGCATTCACTTCAGGGGCACGTGTATCGGGCACGGTATCATGCGGCAGGATCCACCCGGCGGAATTGTCCACGGAAGTGCCGGTGTTGGAGCCGTTGACACATCCGATGAAGACGAGGTTGCCGATGGGGATGGCCACCTCAGGCTTGGGCGTGGGGCTGCCCGCCTCAATGCGACCTGGGAGGGCGACATTGGCCACGATCTGTGCCGGGACGGTATCCACACGGATTTTCTGGTAGCGTCCGTTGCCGACATTGCCCAGATGGACAAATTCATCCTGCACGACCGGGTAACGAGGGGCACCGCCGAGGGTGGTCACCTGATCCACAAGCTGGATGTTTTCCGGATTCTGGATGTCGTAGATGTAGAGGCCGCCTGCTTGGCCGCCGCCGTAAAGGCGATGACCGCTGAGGTAGGAGGTGTAGGTGTTGGCCCCGGTATCGCCCCGATAGACGCTGATGAGGAGTGGGTTGGTGGGGTCGCTCAGGTCAAAGGTGGCGATACCATTGGTTAGGCTGGCGGAGACGACGAGGACATTGCCCAGCACATACACCGAGGCGCAGCGAAAGCCGGTAAGGGTGGGAATGTCTACGGAGCGGACCAGGGTGGGGGCGGCGGGATTGCTGACATTGAAGATGTCGATCCAGCCGCTGGCGGTGCCGTAGCCTTCGCCGCCGGTGTAGAGGTACTTGCCGGCCCAGCAGGAAGAGTGGCTGGACGATTTGCCTCCGGAACCCTGGACAGTCACAGAAGGGGCTGCCGGGTTGCTGATGTTATAGATGGCAAATTTCCCGGCACGAACCTGGGTGAGGTCCCCTGAGAAACCCATGTTGTGACTTTTGAAGATGTTGTCATTCAGGTGGGTTCCGACCACACTGGGATTCACCACGGCGGGGGAGGCTGCCTGTGAAAGCCGCCAGGTGGTGAGCCGTGCGTAGCCTGTCGGATCGGCGGCACCGCTGCGCCCGCCTGCGATGACCAGGTGCCCCTTGTGCATGAGGGCATAGGTGGGAGTGATGCCGATCTCCAGTGAGGTGAACGTTCGCAACGGCACGTAAAGCTGGCCGGTGGTGTAGGTGGACTGGGGAACAGGCACCTGGGCCTGAAGGGCGGCGGCAGACGCCAGGGCGAGAACTCCGCGGGTAACAAGGGAGCGAATCATGGTTGGGTGTCGGGTTGGCTGACACCCATGGATCTATCAGAATTGGCCTAACTAACGCTTGGACTTCGTGACGGATTTTTTGGACAATCTGACGGGTGCTGCCATTTGCTCTCTTTGACGGTAGGCGAGCGGCGTGCAGTGATAACGACGTGCAAAGCAGCGGTTGAGGTAGCTTTGATCGCAGAAGCCTGCTGCTGCGGCGACGTCTGCCACCGGGTTGTCTGTTTCTCTGAGGAGCTGTGCGGCTCGGGCCAGCCGGAGGTCCCTCACATAGTCCACCAGGGTGTGGCCGGTGGTGTGCTTGAAGAAGGTGCGGAAGACGGTGCCGCCCATGCCGGCCGCTGCCGCAACTTCGGTTAGGCTGAGAGGTTGGGTGAAGCGCTCAGCCAGCAGTTTGAAGACGCGCCGCAACTGTTCACGTCGGGTCTCCTCACGGGCCAGTGCACGCGGGTCCGCCTGCCGCACGCCAAAGGCTTCTCGCAGGTGATGCAGCACCGTCAGCAGGTGCAGCTTGCAGGCGGGGTAGTGCTCCCGTGCGCTGCCGGGTGCCGTAGCGGCCTCATGCAGAGCGAGGAGGGATTCATGCACACGATGGGCCAGAGGGTGGCTGCTTTTCAGCAACGGGGGCACGCCTGAGGGACGGGCGCGCAAGGGATCGAGGAAGGCGGCATCGCCTGACAAGTGGCCGTTGCTGGTGATGAAGTCTGCGGGAAATAAAATGACCAGCGAACGATGAGGTCCGCTGAGCCGGGAAACGCCATGCAGGCGCAGGGTATCCACAATGAGCAGATCTCCGGGAGCAAAATCCACATCCCAACTGCCCATACTAAAGCGGCCAGCCCCATCCACCGGCAGGATCATTTCATGATAGTCATGCCAGTGCATCCAGTTTTCCCCCACCATGCCCTGATAGGTGGGGAAGGAGTACAGCTTGGTCTGGAGGGGAAGATCGGGATCAAAGTCCCGGCGCAAGTAACGGCGGTCGTCAATTAGCGGGTGGATCTCAAAAGGCTGCGGATCGGTGGTCGCCAGGGTGGCGAGTGCAGAGGGGACGGAGGAGGACGGGAGCTTCGGAGTGCGGACCACGAAGAGTGAGGCTAGCGAAAGGCCGGGGGGGAGGTCCAGTGTAAAACAACGGGACGGCGGCACTTCAGCACTCCATGTCTGGGTGGCTAGCCGCAGAGGGAGGATGAAGATGTGATCTGTGCTCGACACCGGGCAGGATGTCCTTATCACTGAGGGGATGATTTTTACCGTGCTTCTGGCTTCTTTGGCTGACATGCAGACAGTGGCTGTCCTGGCTGTGACGGGCCTGGGGGCCTTTGCTCTAGCGTGGTGGCTGCAGAAGCAAAAGCAGGTGAAACTGCGGGCGGTGCATCAGCAGGCGCTGGAGCAGTCGGCAGCCCTGCTGGAACAAGAAAAGGCAGAGTCTGCCAAGCAGGCTGCCCAGGCACGGAAAAGTCTGGATGAGGCGATTGCCGCGCGGGTGCTGGTGGAGGAACGCTTTGCCACACATCGCGAGGCGGCAGAGCGGCGGGAAAGCGAGTTGCTGGCCCGAATCGCATCCCTGGAGTCGGATCTTGCTGAGACCCGTGAGATTGCAGCCCGACTTGCGCCGACAGAGGCGCGGGTGGGAGATTTGGAGACGACTTTGAGAGCGGAGCGTGGCCGCGTGGCAGCCCTGGAACAAACACTGCAAGTGACGACAGATCGTGCCCGCGAAGTGGCATCCCAGCTTTTGGAAACCCAAAATCGGCTGACACAGCACCTGGAGAAAACACGGGCGCGTGAAGCGGAACTGGTGCAGCAGTTGGCTGACCAGGAACAGATCCTGGCGGTTGACCAGGCCCGGTTGGGCACGGTGGATGAGGAGATTTCCCGTCTGAAGGAAACCCAAGCCGCTTACCAGACCACGGCGGAAAACCGCATCACCGGACTACAGCGGCAGCTCGCGGCGGCGGAGGCCAAGGCGGCCCTCGTGCAGAAGGAATTCATGAGTGCGGTGGGCGTGCTGCCGGAGCCCTCTGCGGCAACGACGGCTGCGCCTAACGACAAGCGTGTTCAGGAGCTGGAGTCGAAAATAACACAGGCGGAGGCTGAGGCTCGGAAAAAGGCGCGGGAGGATGGCTACCGGATCGCAGAGCTGGAATACCGTCTCACAGAGGCAAAAGAAGCCCTGGCCGGAATGCAGGCACCTGAAGCCGGAGCGGCGGAGACGGAGGCCCTGCGCGAGGAGGTGAAAAAGCTGACGGCTGAGAAGGCGGCGCTGGCGGATGATCTGGAGACGCTGAAGATGGTGAAAGCCAGGTCGGTGGAGCCAGTGCCGGAAGTTCTGGAGCAGGGCTTTCTGCTGATGGATGATGATCTGCCCGGCAAATGATTTGCCAGATGGTGGGATCGGCAACGTTTCATGATCCATGATGATTGCCCGGCAGCCTCTGAATTTTTGGGAACTCACTTATGGGAGCACGGTGGGGCTGGGCCTGCGATACCTGCTGTTTGCGGGCATTGCATGGCTGCTGGGGTACTGGCTATTCAAGCAAAGCTGGTTTCACCGCAAGATCATCGCTAAGTTTCCCCGGCCCGGTGAGGTGTGGCGGGAGGTCGGCTATTCGGCCCTGTCCATGCTCATCTTTGGGCTCGTCGGTGCGGCCACCGTTTATGCCACTCGGGAGGGCTGGACGCAGATGTATCGTAAGATCTCCGAGTATGGGCTGGTGTGGTTCTGGCTGAGCATTGGCTGCGCCATCGTCATCCATGATGGGTGGTTTTACTGGACTCATCGGCTGATGCATCACCGGAAGCTGTTTCGCTGGTTTCACCGGGTGCATCATCTGTCCCACAATCCCACACCTTGGGCTGCCTATTCTTTTTCACCGCTAGAGGCTCTGGTGCAAGCGCTGATCTTTCCGGTGCTGGTGGTGGTGATGCCGATGCATGCCTATGCCTTTGGGCTCTTCATGATGTGGCAGATCGCCTTTAACATCGCCGGCCACATGGGGTATGAATTTCACCCTCGCTGGCTCATGCGCTCGCCGTTAAGGTACATCGTGAACACACCGACGAATCACATCATGCATCACGAAAAGATGCGCGGAAACTACGGGCTGTATTTCAACTTTTGGGACCGGCTCATGGGCACGAACCATGAGGAGTATGAGCGGCGGTTTTGTGAGGTCACCTCCCGAGAGAAGGTGCCGTTTTCCAAATCACCCAGCACTCCGGTGGATTCGCGCTGCGATTGACCGGGCGCAGGTGCTGCACCTCATAGGCCCTTGGAGGCAGAGAGGTGGCCCATTCCGTGAGGGCCCGGAGTTCTTGTGCACCGCCGTCATGGCCGGGATAAACGGCGATGGTCAGCAAGCCGCCCGGCCGCAGCAGATGGATGGCGGCGTTCACGGCGGTGAGGGTGGTTTCGGTACGGGTAATCACCGTTTTGTCGGATCCGGGCAGGTAGCCGAGATTGAACATGATGCCCGAAAGTTGCTGGTGGTGCTCTGGGCGCACGAGATCCAGCATCGTCTCGTGGCCTGCCTGGGCGAGAGTGAATCGGTCCTCCGAGATGCCGGATTCCAGAAGACGGCGGCGGGTTTCTGCCACGGCGGGGGCCTGCACATCCATGGCATAGACATGACCTGCTGGGCCGACACTGCCCGCGAGGAAAAGGGTGTCGTGGCCGTTGCCTGCGGTGGCATCTAGGACGACGTCACCCGTATTCAGCCGGTCTGCGAGCAGCAGTTGTGCCCAGCGCACGGCTGAGGGCAGGCCGCCGGTTTGGCTGGCGAGTTGGGGGGGGCGGGTGGGTGTTTCCATCCGGGATTTTGTCGCGCTCCAGCCTCCTGACAAGTGGCCGGGAAGGTGTTTTGTCCCTCGCGGGAGAATTGACAGGAGAAATTCAGACGCCTAATCTCCCGAGGCTGACCTGCTTATTGCCGGGGAGGCTGGAAGTCTGATTCTGACGCCATGGGTCAGGCTTCGGTGTCATTTATCCCACTGGCGGCTCCTGACTCAGACCCTTCAATGAACTTATACGTCAGCAATCTTGCGTACAGCGTGACTGATGATGAACTGCGCAGCGAATTTGCTGCCTATGGTAACGTTTCCATCGCCCGTGTGGTGATGGATCGCGAAACCGGGCGCTCACGCGGCTTTGGTTTTGTGGACATGCCCAATGATGCCGAGGCCAAGGCGGCGATGTCGAGTCTTGAGGGCAGCAATCTGGCGGGCCGCGCTATCAAGATCGTGGAGGCCCGCCCGAAGGAGGAGCGTCCTCGCCCGATGGTGGGTGGCGGCGGCTATCCCGACCGGAAGAAGTCCGATCGCGGCCATGCTGGTGGCTTTCGCAGTGCACCCGAGCCGACTTACAACGACTGGGATGATCGGGACCGCGGCGGTAAAAAAGGCAAACCACGCGATCGCGGCCGCAAGAATCCAGAAAACGACTGGGACTGATCCCAAGGATTCGTGGGCGGTGAGGCATTGCAGGTCAGTAAGGTCTGCAATGCGTTTTGGCTGATGTCCCATCGGGGCTGGCTGACAGTCTGATTGCTTTGATAAACCTAAATTTAAGGCTTTGCAAAGCGACGGCTGGAGCCTAAATTTCCGTAACAGACATATTTGCCATGCCTAACTAAGGGTGGTGAAGCTGCCCCGCGTGGATCTGCACCCGGTAATCTTGAAGAAGTTGCGAGCGGTGGCAGCGCAAGTTGCTCGACCGAGGGCGGCAGCTACCACGAATTCAGCCGCGATGATTCGCCTGCTTGCGATTTCGGCAAAAGAGCCCACGTTGCGCGCCCTTTTTGCCAACCTGACTGTCCTGTGAGCCATTCCCATCCTACTGATGACCTCCGCGTGGCGGAGATCCTGCCGCTGATCCAGCCTGCCCTGCTGATGCACGACATCCCGCTCGGCGAAGCAGAGGCGGTTTTTGTGGAACAGGCACGTCGCAGTTCCGAGGCGATTTTGAACCTGAAGGATGACCGCCTGCTGGTGGTGGTGGGGCCCTGCTCCATCCACGACCGCATGTCCGCTCTGGAATATGCGCAGTTGATCGTCGCTGCCCGTGAAAAATACTCGGCGGATCTGGAGATCCTGATGCGGGTGTATTTTGAAAAACCCCGCACGACGGTGGGGTGGAAGGGCTTCATCAATGACCCGCACCTCAATGAGAGTTACGATATCAACACCGGTTTGCGTGGTGCACGCGGCCTGCTGATGGATCTGGCCAAAATGGGCGTGCCGGCCGCCACGGAGTTTCTGGATGTCATTACGCCTCAATACATCGCCGATGTGGTGGTGTGGGGGGCCATTGGCGCCCGCACGACAGAGAGCCAGGTGCATCGCCAGCTCGCTTCCGGTTTGTCCATGCCGGTCGGTTTCAAAAACGGCACGGATGGCAGCATTCAGACTGCTCTGGATGCCATCCAGGCTGCCGCCGGGCAGCATTGCTTCCTCTCCGTGACCAAGGATGGCGTCGCTGCTATCGTGAAAACCCGTGGCAACGAGGCCTGCCACGTCATCCTGCGTGGTGGCAAAACGGGGACCAATTTTGATGCCCAGTCCATCGAGTCCGTGGTGAACCAGCTCAGCACACGCGGCCTGCCCGCAAGTGTGATGGTGGATTGCAGCCACGGCAACAGCCTCAAGGATTACCGCAAGCAGCCGGGCGTGGCCCAGTCTCTGGCGGAGCAGATGAGTGCGGGCAGCAAAGCTATCACCGGGGTGATGATCGAAAGCCATCTGGTTGAGGGCCGTCAAGATGCCAAGCCCGGCCAGGCCCTGACCTATGGCCAGAGCATCACCGACGCCTGTGTGAACTGGCCCGCCACCGAGTCCATGCTGGATACCCTGGCTGCTGCCGTGCGTGCTCGCCGGTTGGCGTGAGGTGGTTCCTGAGCTTCATTTTTCTGTTGCCCGCTCCCGCTGGCGCTTCTGGTTCATTGCTTTTCTTTTCCAGTGATCGCCGACCCTATCGAGTCTTTCTCCCGTGCTCGCATCCTCGTTATCGGGGATGTCATGCTGGACCATTTCATCTGGGGCGCGGTGCGTCGCATCTCACCGGAGGCCCCGGTGCCGATCGTGGAGGTGACCAAGGAAACGACCTTTCCGGGTGGCGCGGCCAATGTGGCGCGCAACCTATCCGCCTTCACACCTCATGCCTACCTGATGGGGCGTGTGGGCAAAGACAGCGCTGCGGGGGAACTGCGCCGCCTGCTGCACGAAGAAGGGGTCAATACGGACCCGATGCTGGAAAGCAGCACCCTGCCCACCATTGCCAAGACACGCATCATTGCCCGCCAGCAGCATGTGGTGCGGGTGGACCGTGAGACGATCCAGAAGCTCTCTCCCGAAGAGCTGGATGAAGTCTGCCGTGGAGTCGAGGCGATGCTGCCGGAGCTCGATGGTCTCATCATTGAGGACTACGGCAAAGGCTTCGTCACGCAGGCCTTTGCGGACCGGGTTCTCGGCCTGGCCAAAGCGGCAGGTAAGCTGGTGACGGTGGACCCGTCTCCCCACAATCCGCTGAACTGGCGCGGAGCTTCCCTGGTGAAGCCCAATCGTCTGGAGGCCTTTGCTGCGGCAGGCATCCAGGACCAGCGTACGCCAGGCCCGCCTTTGGAAGACAAACGTTTGCTGGAAGTCGGTGAGCAGCTTCTGGATCAATGGGCCGTGGGCAAAGTACTCATCACTTTGGGCGAGCAGGGCATGATCCTTTTCCAACGCGATGCGGCACCGCACCACATCCCGACACAGGCCCGCGAGGTGTTTGATGTCTCCGGGGCAGGGGATACGGCCATTGCCTTCCTCACACTGGCGATGGCGGTGGGCCTGAGCGCGGAAGAAGCCGCGAACGTGGCCAACCATGCCAGCGGCATCGTGGTGGGCAAGCTGGGCACTGCCCGCGTGATGAAAGATGAACTGCTGAAATCCTTCGAAGACTGATCTCTATGTCCGAATTTAACTCCATGCTTCAGGGCCATCTCGATGGCCACCTCGCCACGCTCAAGCGCCTGGATGAATGCCGCGAGACACTGGCGGCCATCGCCGATGCCTGGGTGACGGCGCTGAAGTCTGGAAAGAAAATCCTGTTCTTTGGCAATGGCGGCAGCGCGGCGGATGCCCAGCATCTGGCGGCGGAACTGTGCGTGCGTTATCGCATCAATCGCCGAGCTCTCGCGGGGCTGGCTTTGACGACCGATACATCGGTTCTTACCGCCCACAGCAACGACTACGGTTTTGAAACCGTCTTCTCCCGTCAGGTGGAGGCCTTGGCTCAACCGGGTGATGTCGTCGTGGGGATCTCCACCTCCGGCACCAGCAAGAACGTGGTTGCCGGGCTGAAAGCGGCCCGTGAGGCTGGCTGTGTGGTCGTTTCCTTCACCGCTGAAAAAGGGGCCGATTGTGCGGCCCTGGCCCACCACGCCTACTGCGTGCCCACCCCCATCACCGCCTATGCTCAGGAATGCCACCTGCTGGCCGGGCATGTGCTGTGCGAGTATGTGGAAGCGGCCTTCAAAGACTGAGTCCCTGCTGCCTTTTTGGGTAATGATTCCTCATGGGACTGGGCCGAAAAATCTCCATGGCTACCGTCGCTCTGCGACTGGGCCGGCGGTTTGAGGACAAGGCGGAGCTCCTGCGTCTGTGCGCCTGCTACGGCGGGCTGAGCCCGTTTCGTGGGGGGCTCTTAACGGTTGAAACCACCGCACCAGGAGCACCCAGACTGCACCTCCGCCATGCCCAGCCCGATACCATCCTGCTGGTAGAAGTGCTGATGGAACAGGACTACCGCTGCCTGGAGTCGCTTTCGTTCACCCCTGCGTCCATTCTGGACATTGGTGGCAATATTGGCCTGGGCAGCTTTTATCTGAAGTCGCTTTTTCCGGAGGCTGACATTACCGGGTTCGAGCCCTCCCCGGCGGAGTTTGAAATGCTCACCGCTAATTATGCGGAATGGCCGGGCTGCCGGGCTTTTCAAAATGCCATTGGTGATGTGGACGGTGCGCATCTTCGTTTCGCCGTGCATCCAGATCGCACCGGCGGCCAGCATGTGCTGGGGGAAGGGGACTCTGGAGACTGGCAAGAGATCCAGGTCATTGCAAGGCGGGTGGACTGCCTCATCAAGGAAGGCGTCGTGCCGGTGCCGGATCTGGTGAAGATGGACATCGAGGGGGCCGAGGTGATGGCCTTACAGGGGTTTGGTTCTTATCTCTCCCAAGTACGCGCCTTTGTGCTGGAGACCCATTCGGCGGATCTTCATGCCGCCTGCATCCGGCTGCTGACCGATGCCGGGCACACGGTTTTGAGTGATGTTTCCCGCTCGCCGGAGGCGCGGATTCTTTTTACCGAAAAGCGGCCCTGATGGCCTAACAGAATGTAATCCTATGGATCGCGCCTATTGGAGAAGCCTGTTTGCCACGATGCCCTATGCCATGCTGGCCAGCCTACGCCAGCATGGGATGAAGGGCGGGTATCTGGCCCTGGCCGTTTTTGTGTTTCGTCGCCTCTGGTTCCCGGTGCAGATGGGGCCTGTCATCCGGCTGACCAATTGGCGGGAGGCGGCCAACTACATGGACAACTTCATCCTTGGTGAGTTGCGTCATCCCGACGTGGAAAAGCTGGTGCAGAGCCAGCCTGGAGCGGTGATTGAGGTGGGTGTCAATGTGGGCATTACCAGCCGTTGGTGGCTTGCACAAAACTCGGCGGTGCAGGTCATCGGCGTGGACATGATGCAGGAGGCCCTGGACTACACTGGTCGCTGTGTGGCGGAATTAAATCAGGCCCGCCGCTGGCACCCTGTTGTGGGGGCAGTGGGCGATTCCTTCGGCAGCATGGGGGTGGTCTTCGACGATCCTCTGGAAGGCACCAACAGCCTGGACAATGCCCAGGGCGGCCACCGCCGCACAGTGGAGGTGAATACGCTGGATGCCTATCTGCAGCGTGCGCCGCAACTGCCTCCCCTGCTGCTGAAGATCGACATTGAGGGCCATGGTGCAGCCGCTCTGCGTGGGGCTGACAAACTGTTGCAAACGGTGCCCTGGGTGGTGGTGGAGACCCACCATGCGGAGGAGCTTTCACAGTCGGCTGATTTGCTTTCACGCAGCGGGTTTGGCCTGCGGCATTTCCACGGGCGAACCATGTGGTGGTCACGGGTGAGCTGATATGATCCTGCGCAATCTCTCCTGGCTCACGGTTTCGCAGATCGTGCGTCTGGTCACGGGCCTGTTTGTCGGCACGTGGCTGACTCGTGCGCTGGGGCCGGAGCAGAATGGTTTGTTAGGCACGGCTTTGGTCATCAGTTCCCTGATGGGATTCACGGCAGAGTTGGGGCTGCGGCAGGTTTTGATCAAGGAACTGGCCACGCGGGGCGATGATGCGGGGCTGGTGCTGGGTACGGCGGCGCGTTTGATGCTGGGCTGGGGGCTGGTGTGTTTTGGCCTAGCCTGCGCCGTGGCCTGGTGGTGGGGCGGGGCGGAGATGCTGGCCGTGGGCAGCATCCTGTATGCCTCGCTGCCTCTGAACGCCTACCTGGCTGTGCTTTCCCGCTGGGATGCGGCTCAGCAGTCTCAGCGGACGGCGCGGCTGGGTATCCTGGCCAATGGGCTGGCGGCGCTGGCTCGGGTGGTCTGCATTCTGGCCGGGGCGGATCTGTGCTGGGCCGCCTTCACCATCGTTCTGGAGGTGGCCATTTCGGCCGCCGTCGCCTTCGCCTGGGCCTTGCGGCACGGCTGGTGGGCGGAACTCCGGTCTTGGGATACCCAGGTGGCGCGCTCCTTGCTGGCGGAGTCGCTGCCGTTGTTTCTGGCGCACTCGGGCACCCTGCTGCTACTGAGGGTGGATCAGTTGATGATCTACCAGATGCGCGGCGCGGCGGAGGCGGGCGTCTATGCGGCGGCTACCCGTTTGTCGGAAATCGTGTATGCTGCCGGACCGCTTGTCATCATGACCTTCATGCCCATCCTTTCCCGCTCGTTTCAAAATGAGCCTGCGAAGTACCTGCGGCAGTGCGCCTGGCTGTTTGGCGCACTCAGTCTGGTTGCTTACGGTTCCATCGTCTTCTGGTGGCTTGCTGGCGGAGCGGTGGTGGAGCTGCTGTATGGAAAGGCGTTTGAGCAGGCTGCTATGGTTCTTTTGGTGCATGGCATCGCCACGCTGCCTTATCTGCATGGTGAACTGAGGAGCGCCCTGTTGGTGATCGAACGCAAGACGGTGTGGAGCATTCGCTGTGCGCTCGTGGGGTTGGTGCTGAATGTGCTGCTGAATCTGTGGCTGGTGCGGGATCATGGCGCTGTGGGGGCGGCCTGGGCCACGGCGATCGCCTACACTCTCGTCTGGTTCGGATCGTCCCTGGTGCTACCGGCACTCAGACCTGTGGGGCTGCAACAATTAGCGGGACTGGCATCTCCCGTTTGGTTTTGGCGCGAATCGCGGCGATGGAAGCTGCTGATGTCATGAAGGGCGAACTTTTGGATCTAGTGAATCTCCGGCGCGTGGCCATCGTCCGCTGCTGCGGGCTGGGCGATGTGGCGCAGATGACGCCGCTGCTGCAGCAGATCCGCCACGATGCCCCGCAGGCCGTGGTGGAGGTTTTTCTGAATGCCAATGTGGCTCCGTTGCTTGAGGGATCCGAATGGGTGGACCGCGTGCACGCCATTCCTGTGGCTGATTTTGTCGCCACGCGGAGTTCTCCTTTTTTGAGCCAGCTCTGGGCCAAGGTCCGACAGCAGGGAAGCTTCGATGCCTTGTTTTGTCTGGACCTTTCATGGTCCCGCACATTGCTTTCCGGTCGGGTTAAGGCCAGCCGCCGCATCGGCTTTCGCACGGAAGGATGGAAGCCGTGGAGCCCGCTGGATTTTACCGTGACCGTCCCGCTGGACTATGCGCGCAATGCGGACCACACTTCTCTCTGGTTTCTGCGCTTATGGTTAGGTCCGACGGACATGAATGATTTTGGGTTCGGGCCGGAGCTGGGGCATCTCCGCGAGGCCCGCTCCACCCGGCTGGCACGGCATGTGGCCTTGGTCCCCAAGGCTGGGAATGACTTGGTGCCGGGCGATCTGAAACAATGGCCGATGCAGGCCTGGCCCAAGCTAGCGGCCCACCTGCTGAACCAGGGTTGGACGCCGGTGGTGATGGGACGCCAAGGGGACTTTGACATGGCCTCCATGCCTCCAGGAACGCTGGACATGCAGGGGCGGCAAAGCGTCACCGAGGCGGCGCGCTACATTTCGCGCTGTGCAGGGCTGATTGGCAATGATTCAGGCCTCTATCATCTAGCGATGGCGCTCGGCACACCGGCGGTGGGTCTGTTCGGCCCTACGGCAGTGGCCCGCACGGGCCCTTTCCGCTCGCCGCATGGGCTGGCACTGACGGCTGCGCTGCCCTGTGTGCCCTGCTGTGCCAGCCAATGTACGGTGGCGGCGGAGGGCCGTGAAGAAAAGGACCGTCCGTTCTGCCTGTCCTCGCTCACACCTGAAACTGTGTGTGAACGTGCGATCAAACATTTCTCCCGCTCATGAATGAAGGACGCGCAGGCGCTGTGTTTCCGATGATTGTGCTCGGTGGGGTGGGCATGTTTGCCCTCGCCTCCATCCTGCTCACGGAAGGCAACACCATCGGCGAATTTTGCCGCTACCTGCTGGTGGGGGGCTTTCTGCTGAGTGTCGTCTCGCCGCGCATCGGCTTTTATGTGTGGCTGACTTTTTGTGGCTACAATGATTTGCTGAAACGGCTCATGATCATGGGCGGGCGAGTCAGCCATGGGGACCTGCCTTTTGTGCTGGGCATCACTCCAGCCATGTTTGGCGGCGTCGTTTTAGCTCTCGCCCTGGGAGGGCTGATGGGAACCCGGCGGCTGGTTTTTCGCGATCTGGTGGCACTGGTGGCGGGCGGTGTACTGATGGTGGGCACCGGCGCGCTGGCCTACATGAAGGGGGGCGTTGGATTGAACGGTGTCCTGCAGGCCATGGCAAACAACGGACTCTACGCCCTGCTGCTCTTCGTGCTGCCCATGCTTTTTCGCAATGTGGATGAACTACAGCGGCTGTGGCGGTTTCTGGTGTTCGCTTTTCTCCCAGTGGCGATCTATGGCGTGATCCAGCAGTTGCAAGGGTTTGCGGAGTTTGAAATCGAGTATTTGCAGACGAACCTGAGCATTGAGATCAAGCAGCTCGGCACCGGGGAGGTGCGTGCTTTTTCCACCCTCAATTCACCGAGTGCCCTTTCGGTAGTGTGCGCTGCGCTGGCGGTGGTGAGCCTGTTTTTAGGTTATGCCCGACGGGAAAAAGGCCGGAAGGCGGTGCTGCATCCTGCGTTGGCGCTGCTATGTTTCGCCATCCATTTCGCCGGTCTCATCGCCTCCACCAGCCGCACGCCGATCTTCATTGTGCCCATCGCACTTTTTGGCGGCTGGTGTTTCTTTTCCAAGCCGCGCACACGGGTTTTTTATGCGGTGACGGGAGGCAGCTTCCTGGCCTTGGTGGTGGCCTCGCCATGGCTGGTTCAGCGCATTGATCTGGTGAATGAATTCATTGGCCGGTTGGCGACCCCGGGCAGCTTCATGGGACGGATGCTGACGGTAGGCACCTATTGGGACCGTCTGGAAGGCTTTGCCACGGTGCTGATGAATGCGGATGCCTACACGCTTCTCGGCTGGGGCATTGATGAGCATGGCGAGGGGCGCTTTCATTTCCATGATCCGCTGAGTGAGGTGCTGGTTCGTTTCGGGACGCTGGCACTCTTGTTCCTGCTGGTGTCGGGGTTTCTTTTTCTCATGCTCAGCCACCGCCAGGCATGGCGTCTGCACGCCGAGCCAGATCGCCAGTTTGCGGCGCGAATGATCGGCCTGGCTTTTGCCCTGGTGGCGGTGTCCCTGATCAGCGGCAGCATCCTCACGGTTTTCCCTAACAACGTGTTCTTCTGGCTTTGCCTGGCCGGGGTGGCCGTGCTGGCGCGACAGCAGGCGCTGGCTGCACGGGCAGAAAGGCAGGAAAAGTTTAAGCAGGCGGTCTCACCGATTGCCCGGCCAGCGCAACCCCTTGTGCAGCCCATGCGCCCCCGGATCCGCCGTATCGGGATGAGATCATGAAAATTTCCTTCTCTGTCCTCCGACGTTTTGCCCGCCTGTGGCCGCTGGTGCGGGGGCGTGACTTCATGCTGAGAAACATCCTGTGCAGGCCGGCCTGGCGAGATGCCCTGGCAGGTGAAGGCTCCCAGGTGCCGACTAGGGCCGGGTTTCCCATGAAGGTGAATCCTGGCAATGATTTCATTTCCATGGGCCTGAAGCTTTTTGGCAACATCGAGCCGGTCACAGAGGCCTTCATCCTTTCGCATGTTCCTGAGGGGGGCGGCTTTGCGGACATCGGTGCAAACGTGGGCTACTTCTCCCTGCTGGTCGCTGCGAAACGTCCGGGCTCCCACGTGCAGGCCTTTGAACCGAATCCTCCCATTGCCAGTCTCCTGGAGGAGAGCGTGGCCCTGAATGGCCTAACCGACCGTGTGACCGTGAATCGTCTGGCTGTTGGGAATCAGGCGGGAGTGCTGCCTTTCCGTCTGCATGATACGAATACGGGGCACTCGCGTCTTGCGGCAGACGGCTCTGCCGGGGACATTGAGGTGCCGGTGGTCGTCTGGGATGCCTGGTGGGCGCAGAAGCAGCCTGAGCCAAAAATCCATTGCGTGAAAATGGACATTGAGGGCGCCGAACTGCTGGCCCTGCGCGGGATGAAGGCCTTTTTTCAGCGGCAAAAGCCGGCATTGGTGGTGGAGGCCTACGATCATCAGCTTCGTGAATTCGGCTGCACGGCGGCGGAGTTGAAGCAGTTCATTCTCGATCTCGGCTACCAGGAAGCCCGGCCTGCCGATGGCAATTTTTACTTCATCCATTCCTCCCCCTGATGTCTCTTCTCCGTTCACTGGCCCGCCGCTGGCTTTTCACCTTCAATACCATCCGCTACCGGGTGGAGTGGCCGCGCATCGAGCAGGCCATGCGGATGACTCCCTGCCGGGGGGTGATCTTTGACGGAGGGGCTGGCTCGGGAGAGTTTGTGCGCCGCTGTCTCGCGCTCGGTTTCGAGCAGGCTGTCGCACTGGAATATGACGAGGGGAACTATGCGCAGCTACAAGCCAATGCCGGACGGCTGCCGAATGTCCGCACGATGCGGGAGTCCCTGCTGGAGATCCCCATGCCGGATGCAAGTGTGGATGTGGTCCTCTCCACCCAGGTCCTGGAGCACATCACCGATCATGAAAAGGCCGCTTCAGAACTGTGCCGCATTCTCAAGCCGGGTGGTTATGCCGTGATCACGGTACCGCGTCCACCGGAGCCTTTTCCCAATCCGGAGCACATGCGTGAAGGCTACACGGAGGAGCAGCTCACGGCCCTGTTTGCCCCCTATGACATGAAGGTGCTGGGCAATGACTGGTTCCTGACACGGGATACGGTGGATCGCATGATGAACTGCGCCCGCCTGCCTCTGCGCGGCATGTTTGTGCCAGTGGCCCTGGTGGATGCGGAGACTCAACTGACGCCGAAGGAGCGGCGGGCCCTGCGCCCATATGGGTTGCTGGCAGTGTTTCAGAAAAACGCTTGATGGCCGGATCCAAACAGCAAACGGGGAGACGTGTGCTCTGGCTGGACCCTTTCTTTCAAGGAGGGAGACCCACCACGCAGAGCATTCACCGTGCACTGCCCTGGATGCTGGACAGGGGATGGCAGATCGAGATCTGGTGTCTAGACCATGACGAGGTGGATGCACGGGCCGAGGTGAAACGGCTGCCCCGTGCACGCTGGCTGCGTCTTTTGGAGCCTCTTTGGTTTTGGTTTCTGGCTTGGCTGCGGCTTACTTGGCTGCGTCTGTGGGCTGGCAAGTGGGACATCGTCCACACCACCGGGCCGGATATTCCAGGAGCAGATGTGATGTCCCTGCACTTTCACAACCGCACCTGGATCGGCCTTCAGTGGCGGGAGCAAGCCTGGTCCATCAAGGAGAAGCTGAGGATCCTGCATACGATGATCGGACTGCTGCAAGAAACGGTGGTGCTGCATTCCAAAAGATGGCGGGTGATCCTGCCGGTCTCCGAGGGATTGGCCGAACGAATCCGTCCTCAGTTGGCGAGTGAAAAGCGGATTCAGGTGCTGCCCAATCTGCTGGATGAGACACGCTTTCATACGGGTGTCAGGCAGCAGTACCGCGAGGCCGCCCGGTCGCAGGTTCATGCGGCGGAGACCGACTTCATCTTCATTTTTGTCAGTACGGGGCACTATCAGAGAAAAGGTCTATGGGCAGCCCTACGCAGCCTTGATGTCTGCCGGACCATGGCTCGGAATGAGTGTGGCCTGCGGCTGCGCTTCCTGATCGTGGGGGCGGGAGAAAAGGCGCAGGCAAGCCTAATCCCGCAACTGAATCAAACTGCCCCGGACTGGCGAGACTGGGTCAGCCTGATGCCTCCCACACCGGAGGTGGAGCGATGGTATGCCGCAGCGGATGCCTTTCTGTTTCCCTCCCGATACGAAACTTTTTCTCTGGTGGCGCTGGAGGCTTCCGCCTGCGGCTTGCCGCTGCTGGTCACGCCTTACGACGGGCATGAGATGTATCTGAAGGAGGGTGTCAACGGTTGCCTGCTGCCCTGGGAGCCCGAAGGCATGGCGACGCGCATTGGCGAATTTTTGAAGACGGATCGACATTATCTGAAGCCTGGGCCGGATCGTTGCATCCACGCTTCCGGTTATGCCGAAGTGCTGGATCAAACCTACCTGGAGATCATTCGCGAAAGGTCCCTATGAAACCTGCGGTACACATTCATCTGGCCCCTGCACATCCGTGCATGGGATGGGTGAGCATGAATCGTTACTGGCAGGCGCTGAGGAATGAATCGGCCGGGGAAAGGGACGTTAGTTCACTCGTCACGGCAGGCCCGGTGGAGGGGGCACCACTGTCTTGGCTACTGAGGCAGTGGACTCGGCGTGTGGCCTACCCGTGGCAGGTGCGTGGCCAAGTGAAAGAAGGCGTGCTGCATGTTCTGGATCACAGTTTTGCGGATCTCCTGGCCTGTGTGGGGGCGCAGGTAAAAACGGTGGTGACCGTGCACGATCTCATCCCGCTCACGGATCCCGCCGATCTGACACCGGCCCAACGGACACGCTTTCAAAAGACCGTGGCCTGGGTGGCACGGGCGGACAAGGTGGTGTGCGTCTCCCAGCATACACGCGGGGAGGTGCAGCGGTTGCTCGGGGTCGCCGAGGAGAAGCTGCATGTGCTGCCGAATGGCACTTCAGAGCTGGCGATGCCGGACGACGGAATGACCCGACGACTGGCCGCACTGCCGCCATTTATCTTCAGTGTGGGTGGCACGCGTCCTCGCAAGAACCTCGGCATGCTGGTTCCGCTGGCCCGTCATCTGGCGGAGCAGGGACAACGTGTCTGCATCGTCCGTGCTGGGGCCTCGCTGGAAGCATCGCTGGCTGCGGCCATCCGTCAGCATGGCGAACTGGTGGAGCTGGGCCTGGTGAATGATGCGGAGCTCGCGGCGGCATACGCCAGCGCGGCTTTGACGTTTGTGCCTTCGTTGCAGGAGGGGTTTGGCCTGCCGGTATTGGAGGCCATGCAGGCGGGATGCCCGGTGGTTTACAGCCTCGCCACCAGCCTGCCGGAGGTGGCCGGGGACGCTGGCCTGGGTTTTGATCCTGAGGATGCGGGCGCAGCCACTGCCCAGTGCCTGCGGGTGCTGAAGGATGCGGAAACCCGAAACCAATGCATCGCCGCAGGCCGTGCGCGTGCAGCGGGGTTTACCTGGCGCGCTCATTGGCTGGGCCTGCGCCAAATTTACCAGGAACTACAGCACGCATGACGGCTTTCACTCACACTCATGGAAAGGTGCTGGCGCTGCTGGGCTTGCTACTGACGGCACTGCTATTTTGGCAGCCCTATGCGGCGGGGTATGGGGACTTTCGTCTCACTCTTTGGCAAGAGCTGTTGATCCGGTGGAGGGACCCCACCTGGCAGCACGGCTTCCTGGCTCCCATCATCGCTGCCTGGCTGGTCTGGCGGCAGCGCGCAGCCCTGGCGGCACTGCCGGTCAAAGGCAGCCTTTGGGGACTGGTCGGCACGGGTTTGGCTTTGCTGTTCTATTATGCAGGGTACAAGGCGAACAACTATTACTTAGGTGCTTTCGGCGTGCAGTGTCTGTTGGCCGGAAGCGTGCTGTGGCTGTGGGGTTGGGAGCAAGGTAAACGGCTTTTCTTCGCTTGGCTGATGTTGGGATTCATGTGGCCGCTGGTGTTTCTGGAAGAGACGCTGGGCTATCGGTTGCAGGTGCTGATGGTAGAGAGCGTCTCCATCGTACTGAACCTGCTGCAGGTGGATACGATCCGCGATGGCACGGCCCTGGTCTCCGCCCCTGATCCTGAGGCCGGGCGTGTTTTGGGGCAGCTCTTTCATCTGCGGGTGGATGGGCCGTGCAGCGGCATGCGCTCGCTCTTTGCGCTGCTGATGGTCTCGGCCCTGTTTGGTTATTTCAGTCAGCGGACCTGGGGGAGGAGACTGGCCCTTTTTGCCTGCAGTTTTCCTCTGGCCATTCTGGCGAACATGGTGCGCATCTTCATTTTGTTAGGCGGCACCGTCCTGTGGGGGGCAGACTTCGCCATCGGCAATGCCGAACAGAAAGTCTCCAACTTCCATTTTGCCTCAGGCATCGTCGTTTACCTGGTGGCTCTTGCTGGGTTGCAAAAGATTGGGGGACTGATGAACCGTATGCTGGGCAAACCCACTTTGCCAGCCACGCGTGAGACTGCCACGCCCTCCGCAGCCCTGCCTGCTTTTTCCTGGATCGCCCTGGGGCTGCTACCCTTGATGGTGGCAGGCACGCTGGTGGCCTGCCGTCTATCGCCCGAGGTGAAGGCCGGTAATGAGGCCGGGGTTCTGATGGAACTGCCTGCTGGTATTGGCCGCTTCATCGGGGATGAGGAAGCCCCCGACAAGGTGGAAAAGGAACTGCTGCCAGCGGATACCGAGATTGTGAAGCGTCGCTATCGCACGCTGTCCTCGCCTGAATGGCGCGATGTGGCCAACGTCACGCTTGTGCTCTCTGGGGCGGAAAGGCGCAGCATTCACCGTCCTGAAGTTTGCCTGGACGGGCAGGGGTGGACGCTTCTGAATTCGCGAGTGGTGCCAGTGGAGATCGCCCCAGGACAGGTGCTGGAGGTGAAGGACCTGCTGATCGAGCGAGTGTGGGTGGCCCCAGATGGCACACGCAAGCCGCTGCGTGCGCATTACGTGTACTGGTTTGTGGGGACGGATGTCACCACACCGCACAATGCCACACGGGTGTGGCTCAGTAGCTGGGACAACATCAGCCGCAATGTCAATCATCGCTGGGCCTATCCGAGCATCAGCGCCTGGGTAACAGAAAATCTGGATCCGTCCGAAACCGGACAGCGCCGTCGTGGTTCAGAAGAGACGATGGAAGTCATTACCGGGCTGATACGCGACCTGGCCCCCCGTTTTCAAAAATCCCTGATGCCGGAGGTTTCCCATGCCCGTTGAGACTGCCCCCAGACGCCTGGACAAGGACACCGAACTGCTGATTGATGCCCTGCGCGGCATCGCGGCACTTCTGGTGCTTTTCACTCACGCCTTTGATCTGGCTGTTTCGGATGCCTATGGCTGGAACTATGCGAGCAACCCGGAGGGCTGGCGCTGGGCACGAGCCAGCCTGGGGCATGCAGGTTTCTTGGTCTGGTGCTTTTTTATGATTTCTGGGGTGTGCATTCACCAGTCCATCTCCCAGAGCCTGGCCCGGGGGCAGTTTAATTGGAAACAGTACGCACTGGCACGGATCACCCGCATTTATCCCTTGTTCCTCCTGGGGCTGGGGCTGGCGCTGCTGGCCTGGGCCTTTCATGAGGACTTCGGGGAAGGATACAATGCCACGCCTTGGCGGGAGCTGGCGGCCAGCCTGTTCAGCCTGCAGATCTTTACCACGCCCTTTCCTGCCTATGAGACCTCGTGGAGCCTGAGCTGCGAGATGATCTATTACGCCGCCTGGCCGATCATCCTCTTTTTGATGCGTGGGCACGTGGGCCGGGCCTCGGCTTTCTCCCTGATTTCTGTGCTCCTAGTTATAGGCGGCATCATGGTCCTGTGGAAGGTGGGGCATGAGATGGAGACCAGCGCTTTTGTGGAAGGGGCCTGGACGGTGGCGGTGCTTTTTCCAGTCTGGGTTTGCGGGGCCTGGCTGGCGGCAAACTGGGGCAGTGACAGGCTTTCGATTTCTCATCGCACCTGGAAAATGTCCATCCTGCTATGTCTGCTGTCTGAGGGGCTGCTTGTCGTGATGAAGTTCAAGGAATACCCAGCCTGGGCCGTCCACATGGCGGGTTGGAGTTCCATTCCGGGACTGATGCTTTTCCTGGCGGGTGCACGTCATGCTCGGTTGGCTTCTTGGGTCAGGGCGCGGCCTGTGTGCGCCTGGCTGGGCCAGTTCAGCTACCCCTGTTACATCCTGCACATGCAGCTTCTTCTTCTTCTGGACCATTGGGTGGATGAATACGCAGGGCAATGGGTGCACAAGCACCCGCTGTGGCATACTGCCCTTGAGTTCGGGGTGGTATTGCTGCTGCTGGCTTGGCTGGGGCCACGGCTGGAAAGGCTGACGATGCGCTGGCGGGCGTCATTTCTGGGGAATACTCGCCCCCCGGTGAAAGTCTAAGACCTGCGCAAGCAACTACTCAATGTAGTCCTGGACGAAAAAGAAATTTCAAAAAATATTCAATATCTCCTAGATTTATCATAAAATTTAGAGAACCTTAGGCTTATGAAGTACATCGTCTTGTTTTGCGCGCTTTTGTTATCGGCAGCCCCCTCTCTGAAGGGGCAATCCGTTTTCAACGGCGTGGACAATGATGGTTATATCGGAGTTTATGACATCAACGACCAGCATTTTTGGTGGTTGTGCATCGAGCCCGAAGGCACACCTGCCGCTGGTCCTGGCGATGGTTTTATTGCCAATGCTGTCAGTTTTCTGGAAGGTTGGGATCAGCAAAATACGGAGCGTCGCGACGACTACATCGCCAATGGTGCCGCCCAGGCCGCTTTGGCCAAGCAGGTGTCCGTGATGCAGTATGTGCTGGACAGCTACCTGCCGATTAGCACCCTGACCACGCCCGGCGCGCTGCTGCAGGGCAGTGAAAACTCGGCCCATTACGGCAACAACGAGGCCTTTTACAATTCCATGTCCGTGGTGCAGCACTTCTTGTCGGAGACCTACGGCAAGACCACCAAGGTGGATTTCACCGACATGACGGGTTATGCAGACCGCTGGGAGCTTGATCTGACGGCTGCAGGCATTGCACGTTCGGACCTTTACCAGAGCATTCTGGCCGATGTGGCGTCCAAGGATGGGGCCAATTTTTTTGACACCTACACGGCGATCAACAGTTACTACATTGCCAACACGCTGTACTCTTTGAACAACACCGATCCCCTTGCTAGCGATTACAATTGGCAGGATGCGCTGATCATCGTCGCGCCTGTTCCTGAGCCTAGCGGGGCGTTGTTGATCGCCTGCTGTGGGCTCGCCGTGATGGTTCGCCGCTGGCGCCGACTGATCTGATTCCTGGCTTGTGGCCGGGTGTCTGATCCGGTGAAAAGGATCGGGTTCCATTTCCTTTAAGGGGGTTTTCGCAGTCATGATGCTCTCCCAAACATCCGCTCTGTTGCGGGCGGAACTGCACTGCCACACCACGGCCTCCAGTGATGGCATGATCACGCCGGATGGACTGCTGAAGGCGGCCCGTCTGCATAAGCTGGATATCATCGCCATCACGGATCACGACACCACCGTGGGAGCGTTTGAATTCAAGAAATGGTTTCGCAGGAAGAATTCGCCCACGGAGATCCTCATTGGTGAAGAGCGCACGCTGGCCAACAAATGCCACATCATCGGCCTTTTTCTCCAGGGGGACATTGCCTCCACGGAACTGCAGCCGGTCATGGATGAGATTCACGCCCAGGGCGGCCTGGTGCTGGTGCCGCATCCGTATCGCTTGAAAGACGGTTTGTTAGGCCCGCGTGGTCTTGGCTTTTCCGGCCTGGCCTCGGTCGATGCCTTTGAAATCCACAATGCCAAAGGCAGCCACGCAGACAACACACGCATGCGTGAGGACATGCCGGGCTTGCCCTGTGGCATCTTTGGCGGCAGCGACGCTCATTATGAGGCCGATGTGGGCCAGTGTGTGAACGAGATGGAGGTCTGCGGCTCGGCCGAGGCGACCGTTCGCGCCATGCTGGCCCGCCGCACTCCATTCCATATCCTCGCCAAGGCCCAGCACGCCAGTTCGGGCGAGCGCAAGTATGCCTCGGGATACTACGCCGTGAAGCGCTTTGTCCAGGTGCCGAAGCCGCTGCTTCCGCTGGCGAAAAAAGCCTACCGCCTTTATTGGAATGCCCGTCAGGGAAATCGGCCGCACTCGCTCACCGAGATCGCCTAGCATCCTGCCACCGACCATGCATAAAAAGTCCATCCGCAAATTGGCCCAGCTTCACGGCTGGTGGACCTACCAGTCCTTTTTGAAGCGCACCCGCACCTGGTCGGAGGATCAGCGCCAAGCCTGGATCCGCAAGCAGATGCAGAAGACCCTCGTCGCCGCCTATGAGGGCACCCGTTATTATGCGGAGGTGTTTAAAGGCATCGGTTTTGACCCCCGTACCGACTTCGAAGGTCCGCAGACTTTGGCGAAGCTGCCGGTGCTGACCAAGGAGATCATCCGCGAGCGTTTTGAGGACCTCGTGGACCCGCGTTACCGCCGCCTAAGCGCCTATGCCGAGACGAGTGGCACCACGGGCAAGCCCATGCGCATGCTGCTGAACGAGAGCTACATCGCGCTCGACTATGCCTGCATGTATGAAATGTGGGCGCAGGCCGGGTATCGTTTTCGCGATCCTTTCCTGGCGCTGCGCAGTTACGTTCCATCCCGTGTCGGGGACCCGCTGTGGATTCATGACAAGGCGCAGAACACGCTGTTCATGTCGGCCTATCATTTCTCCCCGCGTCTGGCGGAGGAGTACATGCGGGCCATCCAGGACTTTCAGCCCAAGTTCATCCGCACTTATCCTTCTTCCCTCCTGGTGCTGGCAGAATATCTGGAGCGCACAGGCCAGAAGTTGCCTTCAGTGAAGGGTTTGTTCACGGCGTCCGAAACGTTAGCTCTTCACGAACGCGAGGCCATCGAGCGCGTGTTTGGCAAGATCCTCTTTGACTGGTATGGCATGACGGAGCCCACCCTCGTCGCCTATGAAGGGGCGGATCATGATGGGCTGAATATCGTCTGGCAGTATGGTCATGCGGAGTTTTTGCCGGATGACACCCTGGCTCCAGGCGACTGCCGCCTCATCGCCACCAGCCTGCAAAATCCGGTGATGCCCTTCATCCGATATGACACGGGCGACATCGTCACGCGCCATGCCTCGGAGAGTGAGGCGACCCTCTATCCTCGCAAGCTTGCCCGTGTGCAGGGGCGCAAAGATGACGTCATCCTCACGCCCGATGGCCGCCGCCTGCCCTCGGTGAATTTCTACTCGGTCTTCCGTTCGGCCCCTGGGGTGGTGAGATTTCAGATCGTCCAATATGGGGCATCGGACATCGTGGTGAACATCGAAAGCACCGAGGGCACCTTTGAGCGGCATCCTGCCTTCACGAAGGTGAAGGAAGAGCTGCGTTCCCGGTTTGGCGATGCCATGGCTGTGGAGTATCGCATCAACCAGCGTTTTGAAACGAACCGCGATGGCAAGACGCCCGTGGTCGTCCGACGCCGGGCCAACAAGGCTGTGGAGGAGCGCAAAGAATACGTGCTGTCCTCGCAGGTCGCATGGTCGCGTTCCAGGGCAGGGGAGGACATCCTCAAACTCGATTGGAATGAGGCGGACAGGCTGCCTTCGGAGCGTGTGCGGGCGCGGCTGGCGGCCCTGGTGCAGGATCCGCATTCCATCATCTGGTACCCTGAGGCCTACCCGGCTGCGCTGCATCAGGCCCTGGCTACGCATCATCAGGTGGCCGAGGCCAATCTGCTGGCCACGCATGGGTCCGACATGGCCCTGGCTTACCTCACTCAATGTTATGTCACCAGCGGGGACAAGGTGATGATCGTCGCCCCTGGGTACGACAATTTCCGCGCAGTGGCGGAACAGCGGGGCGGTCAGGCCCTGCATTTCACCTTCAATGGCGAGGGCGAGTATCCGCTGCAGGAAATGCTGCGCACGATCCAGGCGGAACTCCCTCGGCTGATTTACCTGACGAATCCAAACAACCCGATCGGCTACGTGCTTTCTCCTGAAAGCATTGCGGCGATTTGCTCAGCGGCGGCCAAAGAGTCCGCCCTGGTGGTGGTGGATGAAGCCTACGCCGAGTTTGCCGAAACGGACTGTGTTTCCCTCATCAGCCAGTTTTCGAACCTCGTCATCGTGCGCACTTTTTCCAAGGCCTTTGGGTTGGCGGGGCTGCGCGTGGGCTACCTCCTGGGCGACGTGGGGGTGATCGAGACGATTCGCCGGGTCGCCAACCCCAAGCACCTAACCACTTTTGCTCAAGTCGCTGCCCAGACCGTGCTGGAAGACTGGCCCCAGGTGAAGGCGCACATCGAGGAAGTGAAGGTGCAGCGCAGCCGTTTCATTGCCTTTCTTCAGTCGCATCAGGTGAAATGCTTCCCTTCTCATGGCAATTTTGTTCTTTTCCAAATGCCGCAGGCATCAGCCCTAGCGCGTTGGTTTGAAGCCAAGGGTATTTTGATTCGCGACCGCTCCGGCCAGTTGGCCGACAGTGTACGCATCACCATTGGCGGAAAGGAAAGCACCGACTGCCTGATCGCGATGTTTGAAGAATATTGGCGCGCCCAGGCCGCTGGTGAGATGACGGATGGCTGAAAGGCTCTAGATTAAATCTCCTTACTTTCCATGCTTCAACTCGCCCAATATCAGGATGGCCGCCTCGAACTGCAGGACGTGCCCCTGCCTGTGCCGCCTCCTGGGGGAATCCTGGTGCGGACGACCTGCTCGGTTATCTCTCCCGGCACTGAAAAAATGAAGGTGGAGCAGGCGCGCATGTCCCTGCTGCAAAAGGCCAAGGCAAGGCCAGACCAGGTCAAAAAGGTGCTGGATACGGCCCGCACCCTGGGCTGGAAAGCAGCGATGGAAAAGGTGCGCAACCGTCTGGAATCCCCGTCGCCCTTAGGCTACTCGGCCGCAGGGGTGGTGGTGGCGGTGGATGAGATGAACTCCCGCTTCCGGGTGGGGGATCGCGTGGCCTGCGGAGGTGCGGAGTGCGCCTTTCACGCGGAAATGATCGCCGTGCCGGACTTGCTGGCCTCGAGAATTCCGGACGGCGTGGAGGACTGGCAGGCGGCCTACACCACGCTCAGCGCCATTTCGATGCAGGCCGTGCGGCAGGCCGGAACGCAACTGGGAGACCGGGTGCTGGTGCTCGGCCAGGGGCTTGTTGGCCTTTTGGCGACCAGCCTTTTGCGGGCTTCCGGCGTTCGTGTCATGGGTGCGGACTATGTGGGGTCTCGTCTCGATACTGCCTTAAAACTGGGGGCGGAACGAGTGGTCAATCCTGGCCAGACGAAGCTGGCCGAGGCCGTGCGTGAATGGACCGATGGCGACGGGGTGGATGCCGTGCTGCTTTGTGTGGGGGGGCAGGGAAGCGATGCGGCAGACACCGCCATCGCCTGCCTGCGGGATCGCGGCGTTATGGTCATCGTCGGCATTTATGATGCTGAGCTGTCGTGGAAGACTGCCTACATGAAGGACATTCAGGTGCGCTATTCCCGCAGCTACGGCCCGGGGCGGTATGATCCGCAGTATGAGTGGGGAGGGAAGGATTACCCCATCGGCTATGTGCGCTGGACGGAGAACCGCAATTTTGAAGCCTGCCTGCAATTGATGAAATCGGGTCAGCTATACCTCGCGCCTGTCACTACCCGGCGTTCCCGTTTTGCGGAGGCGGTGTCTGTTTATGATGCGCTGATGCAGGCGGGCAATGCGGACATCGGTGTGGTGCTGGAGTATGGGGCGGCGCAGGAGATGTCAGATTCTCGTGTGGCATCCTTGGTTAGTCACTCGGAGGTTGCAAAGGCAGGTGCCTCCCGGCTCAGCGTTCCAGCTCCGGGGCTGGATGTCATCGGTGCGGGGAATTTTGCCCGCACGATGCTACTGCCTCATCTGAAGGGCCGCGTAGTTCTGGGCAGCATCGTCAACGCCACGGGTCTCAGTGCCCGCCATGTGAAGGAGAAGTTTGGTTTCAGCCAAGCGGAGACGGATGCCGAGGGCGTTTTTGCCAAGCCAGGCCGTGCCCTGATGATCGGCACCCGCCATCATTTGCACGCACCGCTGGTTCTCCGGGGATTGGCCGCAGGTCACCAGGTCTTTGTGGAGAAACCTCTTTGCCTGACCCGCCAGGAATTGGAGCAGGTGGATGCGGCCATGGCGGGGACCACGGGCAGTGTGATGGTGGGGTTCAATCGCCGTTTTGCCCCCGCCGCTGTCGAATTGAAAAAGCTGCTGGGCACCTTGCCGGGGTCGAAGACCCTGGCGTTTCATGTCTTTGCCGGGCCGCTGGCCCCGGATCATTGGTATGCCAATGTGGAGGAAAGCGGCGGACGCATCCTGGGGGAAGCCTGCCACTTTTTTGACTTTTCATGCTTCCTGTTAGGTCGTCCCGTGAAGGTGATGGCGCAGACCGTGGGCCGTCCCGCTACTCCAGATTCAGTAACGGCCCAGATCGAGTTTGCGGATGGTTCTTCGGCCCAGGTCATTTATTCAGCCGAAGGCGACTTTGCCTTCCCCAAGGAAAGCTTCCGCGTTTTTGCCTCCGGGCTGGTGGCCGAGTGTGAGAACTTCCAAAAGCTGACGCTCTTCCAAAACCGCAAGCGCAGTGCCCGCTCCTTTTCATCCAAGGGTCATGCGGAGGAGATGCAGTCCTGGGCGGCCTATCTTCAGGGAACGGCGGAGCATCCCATGAGCTATGCGGACATCCGGCAAAGCACGAGGCTCACCTTTGCGGTGCTGGAAAGCCTTCAGCAAGGAGCCGCAATCGCCCTTTGACGGATGAGCCTGCTGAAATCCATCACCTGGTACGCCCGCCGTTTTCAGGCCATGACGCCAGCTGAGGTGAGTCATCGCGTGCAGGAGCGGTGGCGGCAGTGGACCCAGCCCTCTTTCTTGAAGAGGCTGGAGGAAGCGGACCCTGGACGTGCGTCTGTGAATTCCCCACGGTTGCCTGAGAAGGCTGCCGCGACGATGGAACTGCGGGCGCATCTGGCGGATGAGGCGCGCCGGCTCCAGGCAGGTCAATGGCAGCTCTTTGGCTGGCGCGAGGTGGAAGTCGGAGCCCCGCCCTGCTGGCATCGCGATGCTGTTTGCGGCGTGGTGATTGCCCCGGAGAAACCGGCGCATCGTCTGAATCATCGCCAGTTGCCCGATGGCGCAGATGCCAGGACCATCTGGGAAATCAACCGCTGGGCCGAGATGACCCGTCTGGCCATGCATGGCTGGCTCAATGACGACCTCCCGGCCATCCGCACCGCCCAGGTATGGCTGGAGGACTGGTGCGAGCGCAACCCGCCGGGCCTTGGCATCAACTGGACGAGCCCGCTGGAAGCGGCCCTGCGCCTGATCAATTTTACTTGGTTTGACGCCATCGTCCAAGAGGCGGTGAAAGGGCAGGGGGCGGAGATGGTGAGGACCGCGCAGGCACTGCTGGTGAAACGGCTGGTGCCGGTGCATGCCGCCTGGATCTGGCGTTACCGCTCGGCAGGATCTTCGGCAAACAATCATTTGTTAGGGGAACTGTCGGCTCTTGTGGTGGCCACCTCGCGCTGGCCGTGCCTGGCCTCAATGAGCTGCCCGGCGGATGTGGCCTGGGACCTTCTTGGGAAGGAAGTGTTGCATCAGTTTGCCCCGGACGGAGGCTCGAAAGAGCAGGCCCTCCACTATCACCTGTTCGCTTTTGATCTCGCCTGGCTCGCCGTCATGACGGTGGGGTGCAAAGCCGGAGCTGTGCATGACCGACTACTAGCGGCTGCTGCTTATTTTCAGTCATTGGCCCAGGGCGGTGAAACCTGGGAATTCGGTGACAATGACGATGCCCAGGTCCTGCCCATCACTCTCCACCGGAAAAATGCCACGCAGGAGTGGCTGGATTGGCTTGAGGGTAAGGAAGGTGTGTTGCATTATTGGTTAGGTTGTGGGCCGCAGATGGCACGACCGCCAGCGCACCGTGCCTTTTCACCCAGTGGCATGGCCGTGGCCGCCGTGAATGGATGGATGGTCCGTCTGGATGCTTCCCCCCTCGGCTTCGGGGCCCTAGCGGCCCATGGTCACGGGGATGCCCTCCATGTTTCGGTGTGGGATGATGGGGAGGCGCTGCTGATTGATCCCGGCACGGGGGGCTACTATGGCCACAAGGAGCTGCGTGCCGAGCTGGCTGCCTGGACGGCCCACAACGGGCCGCAGCCAGTGCGCGGTTTCCAGACACCGCGAAGAATGGGGGCTTTTTTATGGATGCAGCATCATGCGGCCCCCTCTGTCAAAGCAGGCGAGTCATCTCTTGAAGCCACCTTTGGCCATGAAGGCCACGCGTTCCAAAGATCGGTCTCCATCCAAGACGGAACGGTGACTGTTCAGGATGTGGAAGCAGGTGGCCAGACCTTCAGCGTCAGGCTCATCTTCAGCCCGCAATGTCAAGTGCTGCCAGCTTCGCCTGAAGACGGTGCGGACTGGGTGATCCGGCGTGGGGCCAAACGCTGGCTTCTCAAGGCTGATGTTTCTGGGCAGCGGGACGCATTGACGGAGTGTCGTGTGTCCCCGGCCTACGGCAGCATCGAAATGGCGAGTTGTCTGATGCTGAGAAGCCTCAAGGGCCGACTGACTTTCAGTTTGGTCAGAATGCCGTAACCGCCTTCTCCATTTTCCTGGGCCAAGACACGTTTGACCTCGTGTCTTTTTTTGTGCTCATCCTGCCCACTGATGACGACCGGAAATCTGGGAAAAGGCCTTGGAAAGTGCCTTGTTCAGTTCTTCCAGGGTGGCCTGCTCCAGCGCAGGATCCAGGGCTGTTGGCGCAGTGGCTTCCATGACGATGCTAGTGGTCGGCTGCTCATGCCAGGCGGCCTGCGGCGGCGTGTCGCTGATCGGCGGCACAGGCTCGGTTTCAAAAAGATTGGGAACGGCTACCTCGCGAGGAGGTGAGGCATAAAGCTCGTCCAGCGCCTGGATCTGAGCATCCAGTTCCTGACAGGCTTTTTGCAGCGAAGCCCGCACAGCAATGAGACGCGCCTTCACCGCGGCGAGGTCGTCTTGGGGTGTGGTGAGATCGGGCAGTGCAGGCAGGGTCATGGTTAACTTTTTGAAATTTAGACGCCAATTCTATAAATTTCAAAATTAATATACCGTTTAAAATGATTTTGAGGGTTCTTTGGCTGAATCGCTCGGAGTTTGCAACAATGAGAATGTCCCCTTGGTAAAAATTGCCCGCTTGTCTGTGCCTTTTGACTTGGACTTGTTTCGGAAGCCCCAGTGAGACGAAGATGAATAATAATGAGCGTCTCAAGCTACACTTCGTACCTGAATTTGCCCCCGCTGGCAGGACTTGCCTCCTTTGAGGAAGCCGCCAAACCTGGCCTCGGGGTGGATGAGAGTGTGGATCGTATCAAACGCTATCACTTTGCCTTGAAGCGGCTGATGCAGATCCTCCAGGCGCGGCTGACGGCGGAGCCTCTTTATGAGCTGAAGATGGCCTTCAGCCTGCACAGCCACTATTGCGCGGAGCACTGTACCTCCATGCGGGAACGGGTGGCGGAAATGCGCACGCCACCGCTGGGGCTGGAAAAGATCCCGGACCCGCATCTGGAGCTCTTTTTTAATGAGATCCAAAACGCACCGACGACCGGCGCCCTGCTCATTGGTCTCTACGGGCATGCATTTCCTGCGCTTTTGCGGGGCCTGCAGCGGCACGTCGCGGAGACCAATCCGCTGAGTGACCACCCCAGCCTGCGCATCTGCCGATTCGCAGCATTGGAAATCGCCGAAGTGGTGGAGTACGGAGCCCAGGCATTGACGTGCCTGGTGGATGAGGCGCAGAACCAGCAGGAGGCGGGATGGGAGGTGCTCTTGCAATCGTTGCTGGATGCGGCAGGGGATCTCGATGGCGCGGCAGAGAAACAGCCCTTCACCCTGCGTCTTCACTACAGCCTGAACCCTCGGCCCCATGAGAAACTGCCGAAACGTGACGACCGCTTTCCCGATCCCTATAACATGGGCGTGCATGCAGAGGAGTTCCTTTACGACCCGCGTTTTCAAAGCCGGGACAAAACGCTGATGATGTACTACAAGCGGCTGCGTGAGATTGATGTGCCGGAGATGATGGCCACAATCCTGACCGAGACGGTCGGCAAGCCCTGGGGTTACTACCGGGACATGACGCGCCAGCTCTGGGATGAGGCACGCCACGCGATGATGGGGGAGGTGGGCTTTGTGAAGCTGGGTATCGACTGGCCCAAGCACGTGATGGTGAACTTCACCTGGTCGCTGGGCCTCAATTCACAGCTCCTGCCCTGGGAGCGGCATGCGGTGCTGTATTTCATCGAGCAAGGGCTGATGACCAAGACGGGCAAGCGCTTCGAATGGGAAGTGGGCGCCGATTCCGGTGATGAACTGAGCAAGCTCTTCCAGGACTATGACTGGGCGGATGAGGTGCTGCATGCGCGCATCGGCCGCGACTGGTATGTCAGTGCCTTCGGGGATCAAAAGGAGGCCATTGATTTTGGCAGCGCCTGCTGGAGCAAGGTGCTCAGCAACTGGAGCGCCTGGAAGGACGAGGGAAAGACGCAGCACCGCAACTGGTGGCCGGGGCTTTACCAAATCTTCTGCGAGCGCCAGGGCATACAGCCAGATCCGCAGGCGCTGGAGTTTGCAACGACCTACGAGACCACCCGGGCGGATTTGGAAAAGCTGGCGGCCAGCGCCTGATCTTCTTTCTGAGACGTCGTCATTTCAGGGGAAGAGCCGTCTTCATTTTGACGTACTCAGCGGCCTGTACTAAAAGCGCATTTATCTAGCCATTCGTTCCTGGGTTGCTAGCATCGCGCCTTTTCCAATCTCATGGCTGCTGATTCCACCTCCCCACTCGACCGCGCCCGGCGGAAGGCCTTCCGTCGCTTGCTGCCCGTTCTCTTCATCAGCTACATGATCGCCTATGTGGACCGCGTGAATGTGGCGGTGGCGAAGCTGACGATGATGAAGGACATGCCGGACTTCACCGATGCGGTGATCGGCTTTGGCAGCAGCCTGTTTTTCATCGGCTACTTCCTGCTGGAAGTGCCCGGCACTCTGATGGTGGAACGCTGGAGCGCCCGCAAGTGGATTTGCCGCATCATGGTCACCTGGGGGATGATGGCGGGCTTGACCGCCTTTGTCCGCACTCCGGTGGAGTTTTACACCGTGCGCTTTTTGCTCGGGCTGGCCGAGGCGGGTTTCTTCCCAGGCGTCATCGTTTACTTGACGCACTGGTTCACTTCGCGGGATCGGGCCAAGGCGCTGTCCTACTTCCTGGTCGCCACGCCCTTTGCCCAGATGCTCAGCCCCATCTCCAACTGGGTGCTGAAATACGGCACCACGGAGGTCATGGCCAATGGGGAAACGCTGGTGCATCCGAAGCTGCTGGGCCTCGTCGGCTGGCAGTGGGTGTACATTCTGTGGGCCATTCCCGCGGTCGTGCTGGGCATCGGGGTGCTCTGGCTGCTGACGGATCGCCCTCGTCAGGCCACTTGGCTGACGCAGGAGGAGCGCGATGCTCTGGAGGCCGAACTGGATCGCGAGCGCCAGCTCAAGACCAAAGGCAAGCGCATGACCCTGATGGAGGCCTTTTCGCATCCCAAGGTGCTGCTGCTTTGCGCGGCCTATTTCTTCATCACCACCTGTAGCCACAGCATGGAGTTGTTCATGCCCAGCGTGGTGAAGGACTGGTATGCCGTCAGCCGGGATCAGTTCACCTGGCTCATTGTGCTGCCGCCGTTGCTCGCCCTGTGCGGGCAGCTTTTCGGTGGCTGGAGCTCGGACCGATTTCAGGAGCGCCGCCTGCATGCCTGTGTGCCCATTGCCATCGGCGGTTTTGCCATGCTGCTGGCCCCGCTCACGTATGGTAACCTGTTCTGGACGATGGTCTGCCTGATGGTGACCTTCGCCGGATTCAAGACCTACATGCCCGCGTTTTGGTCGTTGCCCAGCCTGTTCCTGGCAGAAGCCGCCGCAGCAGGCAGCATTGGCCTCATCAATTCGGTGGGCAATCTCGGCGGTGCCGTGGGGCCGTCCATCATTGGCTGGATCAAAACGAACACCGGCTCCTACACCAGCGGCTTTTACTTCCTGGGCAGCTCCATGCTGGTGGCCTCGGTCATTGTCTTCTTCCTGGGGCTGGGCGCACGCAATCCGAAGACGACCGAGCCCACCTGAACAGTTGCGTCCAGGCCAGAAACGGCTATCTCCACGGCTCTTATGAGCGAATTCAAACTTCTTGTGACAGGCTGCAAGGGCCGCATGGGCCAGGCAGTCATCAGTGCAGCGGAGGCCCAGGGCGTGGCTGTCGGGGCATCCATGGATGTGGGTGACTCCCTTTCGGAGGCGCTGCCGAAGTGCTCCTGCACCATTGATTTTTCCTCGCATCATTTCACCAAAGAGTTGCTGGCGGAGTCGCTGCGCCTGGGCAAGGGCCTGGTCATCGGCACCACGGGCCACACGGATGAAGAGCTGGCTTTGATCAAGGAAGCGTCCAAAACCATTCCGGTGGTCTTTGCCTCGAATTTCAGCGTCGGCGTGAACACGCTTTTCTGGCTGACCCGCAAAGCGGCTGAGCTTCTCGGACCGGACTTTGATCTCGAAGTGGTGGAGATGCACCACCGCATGAAGAAGGATTCCCCCAGCGGCACGGCGCGTACCCTGGTGGAGATTCTGGCCGGTGTGCGCGGTCTGGACTATGATACGGACTGCCGCCATGGCCGCTTTGGCGACGTGGGTGCTCGCACTCCCAAGGAGATCGGTGTCCACGCCCTCCGTGGTGGTGATGTCGTCGGGGATCACACCGTCGTTTTCGCCAATCTAGGTGAGCGTGTGGAACTGACCCACAAGGCCAGCAGCCGCGACACCTTTGCCGGTGGCGCTGTGCGTGCGGCCCGCTGGCTGGCGGACAAGCCAGCAGGACTTTATGACATGCAGGATGTGCTGGGGCTGAAGTAAACGGCTTCGTGCTCCTGCCATGAATCCCGTCACCGCGTTCGGCATTGCTCTGGGCTCCAATCTAGGAGACCGCCGGGACAATCTGGAACGCGGGGTGGGGGAACTGCTACAGCTCATGCCGGAGGCGCGGCTGGTGGCGGGTGCCTCGCTTTATGAAACGGAGCCTGTGGACTGTGCGCCTGGCACGCAGGCGTTTTTGAACACGGTGATCGAGCTCCAGGCACCTTTCTCGCCGGTTGAAATGCACGCGCATCTGGTGGCGGTGGAAGCTCTCATGGGCAGGCCTGCGGAACGGGCCCGCAATGCCCCGCGCACCTTGGATCTGGATCTGCTGTATGCGGGTGATTATGCCAGTGAAGACCCTGTGCTGACGGTGCCTCATCCGCGCCTGCATATGCGTCGGTTCGTCTTGCAGCCGCTGGTGGAGATCCGCCCTGGCCTGAAACTTCCCGGTCTGTCGTTCACCATTAGGCAGGCCATGGAGGCCCTCACAGACGATCCAGAAAGTGTTCGTTTTGTTGGTCTCTGGAAATATCATCTACCCGCTTGATGATCCCGCAGGTGACAGCCTGCCGCGAAGAAGTATTTTGTGCCGCCCCCCTCATGTCTGAAAGCCACGCCCAGCCCATCGCCATCCCCATTCTTTATCGTCCCAATGTCGGCATCATCCTGACCAACGAACGGGGTGAAATCTTCGTTGCTGAGCGGATTAACATTCCTGGGGCCTGGCAGTTTCCCCAGGGTGGCATTGACGATGGCGAAGATGCCCTCACGGCCATGTATCGGGAAATGGCGGAGGAGATCGGCGTCACGCCTGACAAGGTGCAGTTGCTGGAGCGTCGCGATGGTTATCGTTATGCCTTTGCCAAAGGGCGTCTGAAGTATGGCATCTACGGCGGGCAGGATCAGAGCTACTTCCGCTGCCTCTTCCTGGGCCAGGACAGCGATGTGAACTTGGCGGCCACACATCAGGAGTTCAGCCGCTGGCGCTGGATCCGGCCCGATGAATTTCAAATGTCCTGGGTGCCCAAGTTCAAACGGGCTGTTTACCGCCAGGTGTTCTTGGATTTCTTTGGCCTGGAGTTGGCACCCGCTGCGGGGTGATGTCATTCTCTTTCACGCATGAGCCGTCCCTCAAGCTTGTCCAAACCGCGCGCTGTGCTGGGGGCCATGTCGTGGCATCTGCCGGAGGACGACTGGACATCTCCCTGGAGCTTTGAGGGCGAGTGGACGCCGCCGCCGCCTCAATCCGCCGAGGAAAGAAGGCGGGAAGCGGAGCTCCAGCAGGCGGGCTTGCCAGACACGGCAGATGAGTCCGCTGGGGTCGCTGAAAGGATGCCTCCGATTGCTTCTCATGGGACGGTGCTGACGTTCGAGCCTGAGGAAGCACCGGAGCCGCCGCCTCCACCTGCCGCCAAAGTCGTGAAGCAGGAGGTCAGGGAAATCAGGGTAGCCAAGGAGGCTGACGATGTGCGCTTTCGCCCGCCCGGCCTGCGCCCGCCATCTCCAGTGGCAGCCCCGACCCCGGCTCCTCAACCCGTGAAAGAAGTGCTGCCTCCCCCGGCAGAACCTCGCACGGAGACTCGCTCCCGATTGACGGAGCGTGAGACGGCCCCGGTCGCGGACCCTCAGCGGAAGCGGGAGCTGCGGAACCGCGTGCACCGCCAGTCCTGGGGCACGCTGATTTCCCTCAGCCTGGGCACGCTGGGCTTCACCCTCCTGGCCTGGATTTATCTGCATGATTCCCCCCGCGAATCGGATGAGGATCTGCGCACACAGACAGCGGTGGATCAGACACCTGTCATTCAGGCTCCGTTAAAACTGCGTGCTTTTTTAGACTCGGTCATCCCGGTGGAAAATGTCTCGCTGCGCAGCCAGCCAGCCTGGGCCTGGGACACGCCCTCGCTCGCCACTTTCATCCGTGTGAACGGCACCGCCTTCGACAACCTCCGCGATCTACTGGAGGACTACGACTGGCATCCGCATCACGCGGCCTGGTACCGGGAAGATGCCAGCACCCATCCGGCTTGGCCTCATGCGGCCTGCCTTTTGCAGGCCCAGGCCGCCTATCTAGCGCGGCGCGGGGATGAGGAGCCGGCTTTTGTCGCCGCCATTGATCAGGCCGAAATGGCCCGCCGCCTGCAGGATGTCTGGGCCTGGCCCGGCTACATGCGGCGTGCGCTGGAAATGCAGACGGCTGCTGCACAAACTTTGGCCGAGTTGCTGAAGGCCACCCGCTTGGACGGTGCCACTCTGGGTCGTTTTCAAAAGGAATTTACCCAGTGCCAGCCCGATGATGGCCTGCTGCGCCAGGCTTGTGCCGCCTATTACCTCCATGAAAAAAAACTGCTACTGGGCACTGCCAGTGGTGAACTGCTGGACACCATGCCTGGTGGCCGCCTGCATCAGCGTCCTGGGCGTTTGTTTTTCAAGATGAATGAGACCCTGGGCCTCTTTGCCTCAGCCTTCCGTGAATTGCGGGATGAAATCTCCCGTCCGCCCTACACGCGGCTGTCGGTGGCCGCTTCCCCCTCCAGCCGCATCCGCCTCACGAAGCCGCGCTTTTACCACCCGAACTCGAATGGTGAGACTTATTTTAGCAACCACATCGAGCCGCACCTCACCCTGCCTCAGGATCACAGCCTGGCCCAGGCTCGGCATGGTCTGGTGCGCTGCCTGTTCGCCCTCAGGCGTTATTTGGCCGAGCGGCAGACACTGCCCGGCACATTGACCGATCTCACTCCCACTTACCTGCTGTCATTGCCCATAGATCCTTTTTCTGGCGAGTCTCTCCAGTATGAGGCTGCCAGCGGAAGGCTTTATTCTGTGGGGGTAAACCTCATCGCTGAAGGCGGGCGGGTGACTTCTTTGCCAATGGAGGATGACCGCGAACCTACGGTGGACCTGGGCATTGCCATAGCGGTCCCGGTTAAAAAGTGAGGGCAGGATCAGACATGGTGACCGTGGCTTTCCCCTGATAATCGGCAACCAGGGGGGACGTTATAGGGGAAGATGTCGCCAGACTTTCTCCATGTCTCCCGCCGCCAGTTCTTTTCCCAGTTGGGAATGGGCCTGGGGTCTGTGGCGTTGAGTTCGCTGCTGGCGCGGGACCTGCCCGCTGCCGCAGGTGGTGGGATCGCCCCTATCGGCCCGCATTTTGCCCCGAAGGCGAAGCAGGTCATCTACCTGCACATGATCGGTGCCCCATCGCAGTTGGACCTGTTCGACTACAAGCCGGTGCTGCAGAAACATGATGGCCAGAAATGCCCAGACGAACTGCTGAAGGGAAAACGTTTTGCCTTCATCGGCGGTGAGATGACGCTGGCGGGATCTCCCTACACCTTCAAAAAACATGGCCAGAGCGGGCAGGAGATGTCGGAACTGCTGCCGCATCTGGCGGGCGTGGCGGATGAGATCTGCCTGCTGAAAGGCATGCACACACATGAGATCAACCACGCTCCGGCGCAGATGTTTCTGCACAGCGGATTTGGCCAGGGCGGGCGGCCCAGCATGGGGGCCTGGGTGACTTATGGCCTGGGCAGTGGCAACCGGGATCTGCCTTCTTATGTGGTGCTGCTTTCAGGCCCGCCGGGAGGGGCAGGGACCGCGCTGTGGGGGACGGGCTTTCTGCCCAGCGTGCATCAGGGGGTACAGTTCCGCAGCACGGGGGAGCCCGTGCTGTATTTAAACAACCCGGAAGGGCACAGCCGTGCAGACCGGCGGCAGGTGCTGGATGCCGTGCGGAGTCTCAATGAACGGCAGCTCGGCCTAGTGGGAGATCCCGAAATCAGCACCCGCATCAGCCAATATGAAATGGCGTATCGGATGCAGGCCAGTGTGCCGGAACTGATGGATATTTCCCAGGAGGATCCGGCCACGCTGGACATGTACGGGGCGCAGCCTGGCAAGGCATCCTTTGCCAACAATTGCCTGCTCGCCCGACGTCTGGTGGAACGCGGGGTGCGCATGGTCCAGCTTTATGATTCGGACTGGGATCATCATGGGGGCCTCGATAAACGCCTGAGGGCCAAGACTAAGGATGTGGACCAGGGGATGGCCGCCCTGGTACGTGATCTGAAACAGCGCGGTTTGCTGGAGGAGACACTGGTGGTCTGGGGCAGCGAATTCGGGCGCACGCCGCTGCGCCAGGGGGCCGATGGCAACGGCACGAAAACGGCTGTCGGGCGCGATCATCACAAAGACGCTTACACCATGTGGATGGCCGGTGGCGGGGTGAAAGGAGGGATCACCCATGGCCTGACGGATGAGATGGGTTTCAATGTCATTGAAGGCGGGGTCCATACCCACGACCTCAATGCCACCCTGCTGCACTTGCTGGGGCTGGATCATGAGCGTCTCACCTTCCGTTACCAGGGGCGTGACTTCCGTCTGACTGACGTGCATGGGGAAGTTGTGAAAGGCATCCTGGCGTAAAATGTAAGGATATTGTTAAATTCTTTTTTCTGGTTCGAAATTTTCGTTTAAGCGGCACAGTGAAGACGATGATTTCAAACACCCAAGTCATCCTCCATCAGGATGGGCTGGTGCCGCGTGAGGCACTGGCGGGATTTTTACATGCAGGCTGGCCGGAGACCCCCATTCACACTTGGCTGCAACGCCTGCAATACTGGTGGGACGACAATCCTTTTCGTGAGTCAGACTCCCATCTCGGGTACACGGCCCTCGCCGGGCAGGAAATTGTTGGCTTCGGTGGGTTCATTCCTGCGAAGTTTGCCTGGCAGGGGCAGCCGGTGCCGGGCCTTTATGCCACCAGCTTTCGCGTGGAAGAAAAATACTCAAAAGCGGCGGCGAAGATGTTTTTGAATCAGCGGGAAGTGATGGAGCGGCATGTCATCGTGCATTCCACGCCGCTGCCAAAGATCCAGACGGCTCTAGTGAAAATGGGAGGCCGGGGGGAAACGCAGGTCACCTGCCATTACATCGCCTTGGGAAAGCTGGGCTACTTCAATGGCCAGCCTCCGTGGCCGGTGTTGCCTCGCACCATGAGGGTAGTCACAGATCTGGCCGAGGTGTCCTCCCTGACTCGGCCCTACCAACGCATGGACCGACTGGAAAAGTGGACCACGCTGGAGTCTCTGAAATGGTACTGCCGTTCGCCCATGCGGCGGCATCATTTCATCGGCGCGGTGGATGCGGCTGGCGTGCTGAGTTCGTTCTTGCTCATTGCGGCGCGCCGCCGTCGTGGCATTGCGACCTGGGATGTGGTGGAGACCTTTACAACCCGGGACACAAACGATGAAATGCTGGCCCTCTTGGGGGCGCTGGTCCATGAGCCGGATCTGCTGCCTGGACGCAAACGTCTGCTGACCGTGACAGATTTTGGAGAGGATCCTGTCCTGGCCGAGATGCCTGCTCTGATCCGCCGAAAGGAACAGGTCAGTCACTTCTTCCTCTTGCCCAAGACTTTGAGCAATGTGCCCAAACGCACGGTCCTGGCTGAAGGTGATCTTGGTTTGTAGGTTGTCACAACGGCCTCCCTGGGCATCCTGTGGCGAATGCCTAATCGGATCGAGCCCTACCAAGACTGCCCTGCGATGCGGGCGGAACTGGCTTCGTTCTTGGCGGATCATCTGGAGGATGGCCCTGAGCAGGCGCAGTGGCTCGAGCGCTTGGCCCATTGGTGGGACGAAAATCCGCATGCTGGAGATTCTCCCGAGCGTGGATGGGTGCTGCGTGAAGGCCGTGTTCTGGTGGGTTTTTTGGGCCTGATTCCGGTGCGTTATGCCTGGCGAGGGCAGCCCGTGCAGGCGCTCATCGCCACGAGCTGGATCGTGAAACCAGGCTGCCGCAACGCGGCACTGCCGATGGGAATGAAGCTGCAGCGGCTGGCATCAACCCATCTGTTGCTGGACTCCACCCCCAGCCTGGAAGTGCAGGCCCTGATTTCGCGATTCGGCTGGGTCGGGGAGATGCGGGCAAGGCGTACCCTGCTGCCTCTCGGGACACTCGGGAGGCTTTTTGCCAAGCTCGCTGGTCAGCAGTGGCCGACTTTGCCCAAGGGGCGGCGCATTACTACGGCGGTGGGCGAGGTGCACAGCTTGGCGCGCCCTTGGCAGGAGATGGGAAGATTGGAAAAATGGACCTGCCCGGCGTCCCTGCGCTGGTATGCTGCGGCCCGCATGCGCCAGCACCAGTTTCTGGGAGTGGTGGATGAGGATGGTCGGCTGACTTCCTGCCTGTGGCTGACTCGGAGGAGCCGCTGCGGGATCCAACTCTGGATGCTGTTGGAATCGTTTTCGACTGAGGCCGACGATGCAGAACTGCGTGCCCTGGCCTCTGCCCTGGTGCGACGTGAGGTGAGGCTGCCGGGGCCGCCGGCGCACTTGCTTTCACTGCTGGCTTTTCCCCAGGACTCGCGCTGGAAAGACATCCGTGGACTGATCCGGGATGAGGTGCTCGTTTGCCACTTTCATGCGCTGCCTTCTGCGCTGAAGGATGTGCCTAAACACACCGTGATGGCGGAGGGGGACTTTGGCCTCTAGGCCGCAGCCATTTGGGATTCGATGGCCTGGAGCAGGTTGCCTGCGGTGGCGAGGGTATCCACCGTGATCTGGTCATCAGGAATGGCCACGCCAAATTCGCTTTCGATTTCCATCAGCACATCAATGGACTCCAGGGAGTCGAGCCCGAGTTTGCCGAGGTCATCATCCAGGTGGATGGGGGCGTCTGCAGCGAGCATGCGCAGATGGGGGCGGAGCAGGGCAAGCAGGCGTGGAACGGTGTCGGACATGGGGGCTGTCAAAGAGAACTCGGGACTTGAGGAAGCTGCTGGTGGCCGGTGCGCCACCGCCATACCTGCACCACTTCGCCATGGAGGTAGGCGATTTCAATGGGGGCAGGATGGCTGAGGAAACCGATCAAGCTGGCGGTGAGTCCATACGCGCCAACATTGGGGACCGCAAGCAAATCGCCAGGGGCCACCGAGGGCATTTTGACGCCCCTGGCCAGGCTGTCCAGCGGCGTACAGAGGGGGCCCACGATGTCTGCCGTGATCTCGGCACCGCCCTGCGGGCTGAGGTTTTGAAAGGTCACGGCACTGCGCGGGATGCGGCCCAGCCCGGCCATGCCGCCCAGGTGATGAATGCCGGTATCCAGCACGACAAAGGTGCGAGTGCGGGAGGGTTTCACATCCAGCACCCTGGAAACCAGGCTGCCGGAGCTGGCGCAAAGGTAGCGGCCTGCCTCGAACCAAAGCTCGGCCGTTTCATGCAGGGGAGACTCCTGCCAGACGGCGGTCAGTGCTGCTTGCATGCCGCTGAAATCGAGTGTGGGGCCGTGGTTGGCATAGGGCCAGGGAAAGCCGCCCCCGGCATTGACCACGCTGCACACAAAGCCCAGGGCTGTCTCCAGCCGGAGGGCTGTCTCCAAGGCCCGCCGGGTGTTTTGGGCGATGGCTTCGACGGAGGCCACCTGGGTGCCGAAATAGACATGCACACCGCGAATTTTGATTCCCGGTAGGTTGAGCCGGGCACGTGCATCTACAGTGAGCAGGAGGCTTTCATCAAAACCAAACTGGCTCTCTACACCGGTCATGGCCAGGCGGGCCTGCGGGGCCTCTGCCGGGTTGACCCGCAGGAGGATCTGCACATCCACTCCGGCCCGTTCGGCAGCTCCGGAGAGGCGCTGAAGATCCAGCCAGGATTCGCAGGAAAACCAGCGAACGCCAGCAGCCAGAGCCGAAGTGATTTCATGGTTGGTTTTGCCAGGTCCACCATACAGGGCTTCGCGCAGGTCATGCCCGGCGAGGCGGGCGGCCTCCAGCTCCCCGTCTGAAGTGATTTCAGCGCTGGCGCCGCCTAACCGAATTTGCTGAGCGACAGCGGGCAGGGGATTGGCCTTGAAGGAATGCAGCAGCCTGGCACCTAAGGGGAGGGCGGCGCGCAGTTCCTGAGTGCGCTTCTGCACCTCGCCCAGATCATAGGCGTAGAAGGGAGTCTCGAACTTTTCGGCGAGACGGATGGCGAAGTCGGCCTCCATAAAAGATCAGCGATGGGCCAGCAAAAGGCGCAGGGCCTTGCGGTCGAGTTTTTGGTTAGCCGTGCGCGGCAGCTCGGGGAGGAAGAAAATGCGGTCAGGTAGCTTGCCGCGCTCCAGACGGCTGGCGAGGCCAGCGAGGACGCCGGCTTCGGTGAGGTCATCCTGAGAGGTGGCGAGGAAGAGACAGAGGATGTCTTTCACTTCATCTTTCACGCAGCCTGCGGCCACAATGTGGGGGAGCGTGCAAGCGGCTTCCTCCACCTCGGCAGGGCTGAGGCGTGTGCCGCGGTGCTTGATGACAAAATCGCTCCGCGAATGAAAGGTGATGTAGCCCGCCGCATCCACGCTGCCCTGGTCTCCCGTGAAGAGGCTGCGCACGCCTGAAACTTCACGAAAGCGTTTCGCGGTCTCCTCCGGGGCTGCCCAGTAGCCAGGGGAAAGATGGGGGCCCTGGATGACGAGTTCGCCCGGCTCTCCAGGGGACAGGCGGTGGCCATCCGCATCCACCGTGAAGGCGCTGGTGCCATCCAGCGGGCGACCGACGCTGTCAGCGTGTGAGTCCAGTTCCTCCGGCAGCAGGATGGAGACCCGCTTGCACTCGGTGAGGCCGAACATGGGGTAGATGCTTGCCTGTGGCAGCAGTTGGCGGAGCTGGTCTACATAGGCGCGTGGCAGGTGGTCGCCGGTGTTGGTGATCTTTCGCAAGGCGGGCAGGGCGGTGGGGCGGTAGCGCTGCATTTTGATCAGGGCCGCAAACACCGTCGGCACTCCGGGCAGCACGGTGATGGCTTCGCGGGCGAGAATCTTGGGCAGCTCTGGCCCCACATTTTCTGGTCGCCCAATGTACAAACAGGCCCCGGTGAGGCAGGCGTAAAAGAGCTGATAAAGGCTGTAGTCAAAGGCCAAGGGCAGGAACAGGCCGATGCAGTCACCGGGCGCATAGCTGAGTCGAGTGAGGATAGCGGGGCAGACAAAGGCGACGTTTCCCTGCGTGAGCATGACCCCGCGTGGAGTGCCGGTGCTGCCTGAAGTGAAAACGAGGAAGGCGAGATCGCTAGCATCCAGCTTCACAGGTGCTAGAGCGGGAACCGGACTGGAGAGGGCAGCCTGCCACTCTGGCTGATCTATCTCAATGATGCGGCTGCCCGTGATGGCCGTGCGGAGATGCTGGGTAGAAGCCTCGAAAAAAACGGCCTTGGGGGAGCATTGGCCGTGGATGCGTTGCAGACCTTCGGGCTGTAGCTGGGGGCTGAGGATGGAAAAAACCACGCCCTGCTGCAAGGCGGCCAGGGCCAGCAGCAATGTTTCTTCCCGGTTTGGCAGCACAAGGAGGATACAATCTCCTTTGCCAATGTTCTGGGCCTGCATCCAGGCGGCGATCGCCATCACGCGCTGCTGTGCCTGGGAATAAGTGAGAGGTGTGCTGCCGGTGAAAAACCTGTTTTCCGGCCAGCACTCAGCGGCCTGGGCCAGCCATTGGCAGGGCAGGGTGGGGGAAGACGGCGGCAGGGGCATGGGAAAGTGACCAGTCTAACCCAAAATCATCGTGTGGCTGGGGATTTTCTCAAGGTTTGTAGGGAAGTCGGCAGTCACTTTCAGCGCTGATCTAATAAGTGACAATTCTCCCTTGCACGGCTGCCAACCATCCCGAATAATCATCTCCCGCGAGGCACGGATAGCTCAGTGGTAGAGCGGCTCGTTTACACCGAGTTGGTCGGGGGTTCGAATCCCTCTCCGTGTACCACTTTAAGGCAGGTCAGGCCTCCAGCGCGGCGATGTCCGAAGACGGGCCCTCGGAGTCTTCAAAGAGGGACAAAAATCCAGTTCCCTTTTGCGGTTGGGCTGAAAGCATGGTCCGCACATTTTCATGAGACAGCAGCACGCCATGCTGGTGGCCGCCTTTCGGGCTGTTGGCGAAGACGAGAAAAGCCGGATCTTCCGACTTGCCAGGAAAACGCATGCCCCAGGCCGGGCGGGTGCTCATCACTTCGCTAAAGTCGGCTTCATCCCAGCCGCCGCCGTTCAGGCCTTCACCCATCCAGACGGTGAGGATGTTGTCCGCCACGGCCTTGAGGTGATGGCTGGTTTTTTCCAGGAATAGGCACACAGGTTGGGCTTCTTCCAAGATGGCCTTGAAAGCTTCGCCGCGTATTTGGGGAGAAATCACAGAAACCACAGCACCGATGTGGGCCACCGCGAGGGTGATGAGGTGCAGGTCCGAACTGTGACGGAGGACGGTAATGACTTTGTCCCCACGTGAAACGCCGTTCTGCTGCAACCAGGTTGCGATGCGAAGGACGCTCATCCAGGCCTGCTCGCAGGTGAATTCCATGCCATCCACGGTCAATGTTGTCTGGGGCGTGCGCTCAGCAGCGTCGGCTAAAAAGGCACTGAGATGGAAGGGTCCTTTTTTCGAAGGATCTTGCCATGGGAAAAGTCCCATAGATGATTCTGAACGAGCAAGCATTGTATGGATTTTATAATTAATCTCGTTTTTAGCAAGTGGTTGTTATCGGAATTATCGTCCTGACAGTAAGCATTACCCTTTTTCTTTGGGGTTGTTACTGGCATTGATGCTTTTTGAGCCCGGATCGTTCAATCGTTTCTGACGCGGGATTTGAGTGCTTTAGCACCAGCTTTATTCAACGATACTTCGTGAGAGCCGTCAAATACTCCTTCGCATAGGATGACGCTGGGTCATCAAAAAACTTAACAGCGGGACAGGATTCGACGACTTGGCCATTGGCCAGGAAAACCACCCAGTCTGCGACGAGACGGGCGAAACTGATTTCGTGCGTGGCCAGGACGATCTGCTGTCCCTCCTGGGCCAGTTCGCGGATGACATCCAGCACCTCTCCCGTCATCACCGGATCCAGGGCGGAAGTGGGCTCATCCAGCAGGAGCAGCCGCGGCCGGGAGGCGAGGGCACGGGCAATGGCTGCCCGCTGCTGCTGGCCACCGGAGAGCTCGGCTGGCCGTTTGTGGAGGTGGCGGTCCAGACCCAGACGGGTGAGCAGTTCGATGGCCCGCTGCCGGGCGGCCTCAGGGGCTTGGCCGTGTACCGCCGTTAGCGGCAGAGTGACGTTTTGCAGCGCTGTGAGATGAGGGAAAAGATTGTATCCCTGAAAGACAAACCCGTTTTGCCGAAGCACCTGTAGGGTGCCTTCCTCGTCGTGAGGCAGCTCCTGCCCGTTCACGAGCACGGCCCCTTCCTCCGGCACCAGCAGGCCGCCCAGGACACGCAGGAGAGTGGACTTACCTCCGCCGCTTGGGCCTAGCAGGGCCACGACCCGGGCGTCGTCGCCCGTTTGGAAACTGGCTCCGTCCAGGGCGGCAAATGCGCCATAGCGTTTCACCACCGTGCGCGCCTCAAGTTTCATAGGCGAACCTCCTTTCCAGCCGGCTGGCGTACCAGGACAGCGGCATGGTGACGATAAGGTAGGCGGCGGCTAGCGGCAGGTAGCCTTCCAGGGCCGTGTAGCTGCTGCTGTTGAGGATTTTGACCTTCTGCACCAGTTCCTCAATGCCGATGACGGACAGCAGGGAGGAGTCCTTGATGAGGGAGACGAGCTGCCCGGTCGTTCCTGGCAGGGCACGCCGCACAGCCTGGGGGATGATGACGTAGCGGTACGTCTGTACCTTGCTGAAGCCGACGGCCCGGGCGGCCTCGCGCTGGGTGGCGCCGATGCTCTCGACGGCCCCCCGGAAAATTTCGGCCAGGTAGGCCCCCTCAAAGCAGCCCAAGAGGATGGTGCCTACCACCAGGGGGTCGTTCACATTCATTGCGGTGGCAATGATGTAGTAGCCGATCAAAAGCTGCACGAGGAGCGGGGAGCCGCGCAGCAATTCCACCACACCGCTGCACAACAGGCGGACTGGCAGGATGGGCGAGCGCCGACCGATCATCAGTGTGAAACCTACGAAAATACTCACCATCATGGCCCCCACAGAAATGAGCAGTGTAGTCATCCAGCCCCAGACCATCTGGTTGCGGTATTTCCAGGCACTTTCCCAGTTCCAGGAGTAGTGAACGGTGGCAAAAGTGGCGTAGAGCGCCAGCGATGCTCCGGCGGCCAGGACCAGGGTCCAGAGCAGTCGTTGGGAGAGCGAGGCGTTCATGTGAAAATCGGCAGCGGGCTAGTCAGTAGCAAGAGGTGGGCACAGTGCCAGTGCAAGTCTGGATTTCTCCGTCAGGGGGCTGCCGTTTCGCTCTCTTCGGCCACCGGGGCGGCCTGTCCAGCCATCCGTTTCAGTCCCTGCTGGGGGCGACCCCGCTGGATTTTCAAAAATTCGGCAATGCCGGCGGCCAGGGAGGCGGTGAGGCGTTTTTGGTAGTTGTCTTGTTTCAGACGGGCGGCCTCTTGTTCATGGGTGAGGAAACCACATTCCACCAGGGCGGCGGGCACCTGGGTCTGGCTCACCACGGCGTAGTTGCGCTGCTTGATTCCGCGGTCCGTCGCCTGGGTGCTGCGGCAGGCATGGCGCTGTAGGCAGGCTGCCAGCCACCCGCCGCGCTGATCTTGAATGGGGCCGCCGGGGAGCCCATAGCGGGCCTGGAGAGACCGCTGGGCTGAAAGCGACTTGTTCTCGGTGTAGTAAGTTTCGATGCCGCTGACTTCGGCACTGCCGCTGGTATTTAGGTGCAGGCTCACGAACACGTCGGCCTCGTTTTGATCGGCGATGGCAGCCCGTTCTTCCAGCGGCAGGAAGACATCGGCCTCACGTGTCATTTTGACGCGCAATCCCAGGGCCAGCAGCTCTTCGCGCAGTCGCAGAGTCAGCTCCAGGGCCAGTTTCTTTTCCAGGGTGCCTCCCGCCACAGCCCCGCCGTCATGCCCACCATGGCCGGCATCCAACACGACGAGGGGGATCTTTTGCAGATCCCAGGGCCCCAGATGTGGCTGGGGAAGGGTGTCCATCTTGGCTGAAAGCCAGGCGGCTGAAGCCAGGCCGCCTACTAGCGCGGCATACGAAGCCGCTCCGCGGACCCACCTGCCGAGGCGGAACGCACGAGGGGAAGTAGAATGGAGGAGGTCGTTTTTCAAAAATTGTTCAGTAATTTTAAAATATTTATTGGCCTTAACTATTATATTCACTAAAATATAAATCATGAAAGCGAAGCCTGCCGTCTTTTTTGCGAAGCATCCTCGTTTGGCCCTCACGGCCATGATGCTCACTCTTTCTCTGGCGCAGGCTCAGGGGCAATCGGCTCCGGGAGCTGTGCAGCAGCCCTACTATCGGCAGCCAGGTTCGGCCTATGTACCGCCAGGCACCACCGCCCGTGCGCCCCAGACGCGCCCTTCCGCCCCGGCTGCTGCGCCGCAAGGCTACCAGCCAGGATATGGTACCCCGCCCAGCTACAAGCCGCCGACGGTCAAAGGCAGCACCACTGCCCGGCCCAAGGTTCCGGTGCTGCCATCCAGCAAATCCAAACCCGTGAGTCTGGAATCCAAAGTCGCACGGCTGGAAAAAAATGATGCGAATCAGGACCGCCGTCTTCATAGCCTGGAGCGTGGCACCGCAAGCCCCACCATTGAGGGAGGCAGCAGCTATGCGCCCGATACGGGCAAACTCTACACGGTACGTCCTGGCGACACGCTGTGGCGCATCGCGGACAAGCACAGCACGAGCATCAATGCCCTCAAATCGGCCAATCGCCTTTCGGGTGAGACGATTGCGGTGGGGCAGACCTTGAGGATTCCTGGTCATGGCAGCGCGCCTGCCGAGGTGCGGGAGAGCGGTAGCCATGTGGTGCGGCCTGGAGACACCTTTTCCCGGATTGCCCAGGCCAATGGGGTGACTCAGGATGCACTGGCCCGGGCGAATCCTTCGGCCTATCCAGACCGTCTGCTGGTGGGTGAAAAGCTGATCATCCCTGGCAAGTCGGCCAGCCCGGCCACTCGTTCGTCTGGCACCAACAACCCAGCCCCGGTTTCTTCCTCACGCTACCATGTGGTGAAAAAGGGTGAGAGTCTGGGAGCAATTGCCAAAATGCACGGCATCCCCACCGCCACGGTCGCCTCGGCCAACAAGCTGAAGAATGCCAACATGATCGAGCCCGGCCAGCGGCTGGTCATTCCGGGAGGCTCTGCCACCCGACCTGCGGCTCCTGCACCCATGTTCCCATCGGCGGACTCAGACACCACGCCCCTTCCGGGTGCAGGTTTGATGGCCGAAGCTCCGGCACCTGCACCAGCGCCACCTCCGCTGGCTTCCAATCTGGCGGCGGCCCCAGCCTATGAGCCGCTGCCCAAGGCGGCCCCACCCACCAGCAGCAACCGGCGCGGCATCGTGGCCTATCGTCTGGAGCGTGGTGACGACATCAACACGGTGGCGGCCTTGTTTAACACGACGCCGGAAAAGATCCGCGAGATGAACAAGCTGCCAGCCGACCGCAAGCTGAAGGAAGGTGAGGAAGTGGTGGTTCCTTCGCTCGGGGCCGTGTCTCTGAATTGACGTGGCGCTGCACCGGGCCAAGGTGAGGGCATGTCCCGCATCGGTACCCCTCTTTCCTCCACGGCAACGAAAGTCATGCTCCTAGGCTCAGGCGAGCTGGGCAAAGAAGTCGTCATCGAACTGCAACGTCTCGGCTGCGAAGTCATCGCGGTGGACCGCTATGCCAATGCGCCGGCCATGCAGGTGGCCCACCGTAGCCACGTGATCTCCATGCTGGATGGCGAGGCGCTGCGCCGCCTCATCGAGGTGGAAAAGCCGAACTACATCGTCCCGGAGATCGAAGCCATCGCCACGGATACGCTGGTGGAACTGGAAAACGAGGGTTTCACCATCGTCCCCACGGCCCGGGCCGCCAAGCTGACGATGAACCGCGAGGGCATCCGCCGCCTGGCTGCGGAAGAGCTGGGGCTGAAAAGCTCCCCCTACATCTTTGCCCAGACTGAGGAGGAATTCCGCGCCGCCATTGCTGAAATCGGCATGCCCTGCGTGGTGAAACCCATCATGTCCTCTTCCGGCAAGGGCCAGAGTGTGGTGAAGACGGAGGCGGACATTGCCCATTCCTGGCAGTATGCGCAGGAAGGAGGCCGAGCCGGCAAGGGCAAGGTCATCGTCGAGGGCTTTGTGGATTTTGACTATGAAATCACCATGCTGACGGTGCGCCATGCCGGGGGCACCTCCTTCTGCGCGCCTGTGGGGCATACCCAGATCAAGGGGGACTATCGCGAGTCCTGGCAGCCACATGCCATGAGTGCCAAGGCGCTGGCGGCGGCGGAGCACATGGCGGGAGCGATTACGGAGGCTCTGGGTGGCCGGGGGCTCTTCGGCGTGGAGCTTTTCATCAAAGGCGATGATGTTATCTTCAGCGAAGTTTCACCCCGCCCGCATGACACCGGACTGGTGACGCTGATCTCGCAGGATCTTTCGGAGTTTGCCCTGCATGTGCGGGCCATTCTGGGCCTGCCGATTCCGAACATCCATCAGCATGGCCCCAGCGCGAGCTGTGCGGTGCTGGTGGAAGGCGATTCCACCCAGGTCCAGTTCGGTTCGTTGGACAAAGTCCTTTCTGAGCCTGACACGCAGTTGCGCCTGTTTGGCAAGCCCACCGTCAGCGGCCAGCGTCGCATGGCGGTGACGCTGGCCCGTGGGGCCGATGTGGATGAAGCCCGCGCTAAGGCCCACCGTGCGGCCCAGGCCATGGACATCCGGTTGTAAGGCCGGAGTCCGTTGAGGCGGTCCGGGTCAGAACTGCACGACCTTCGTTTCGGCGAAGTCGTCGTGCAGGGTGTTGCGGCCTGGACGGAAGATGCACAGGGCATCTGCGAGGACCACGATCCAGCCGATATAAGGCACGGCACCGACGATCCACACCGGCAGCAGTCGGCGGGTGACGATGTGCATACGATCCACCGGGCTGCCGTCTCGGCGGACGATCTTCAACTTGAGCAGTTTTTTTCCAATGGTCTGGCCATTCTGCAGGTGCTGCCAGTTGATGGCCACGAGGGCAGCGCCTAACAAGAGATTCATTAAAAATTGCGGGAGGTTGCCCCAAGTCAGCAAATTTAAAATGAGCACGGCAACGACGGCAATGAGCACGTCAATGATCTGGGCTCCTAAACGGACCCATTGGGAGGCTAGTGGCAGTGCCACCGTGGAGGTGGCTTTATAGGGCTCCTGTGGGTCGGGGATGGGTGGTGGTTCGCTCATAAGATCCGGATTTGAATGTTACTGGACGGCTAACCTGAAGGTGAACCACCCATAAGGAGGCGCACCTTTCGGGCCAGGGCTATGAAATGTGGGAAGCTTTGACAAGATCTGATATCCCGTTTCACGAGGAAGGTTGCTGCAAAGCTTTTGAGAAGTAGAATGCAGGCGAATGCCACGCCTCCTTCGTCACCTGCCTGTTGCCATCTTTGCGGTTATGCTCAGCGTGGCCATGACGCAGGCTGGGGTGGTGCCGGGGCTGATTCTGCCGCTGCATGAGGTGAAGATGGGCACGCCTGTGGAAGGGCTGGTGAAAGAGGTGCTGGTGGACGAGGGGGACACCGTCGAGTCCGGCCAGCCTCTGGTGCGGCTGGTGGATGACCTGGAAAAGCTGGATGTGGAGCGCGCTGAAAAGGTGCTGGAAAAAGCGAAGTTCGACCACGAGGCGGCCCAGAAGCTCCTCAAGGAAAACATTGGAACCCGGGAGGAGGCGCTGAGAAAAAGCATCGAGCATGATCTTGCTCGCATTCAACGGGATGCAGCCGTGGTGAGGGTGGAGCAGAAAACGCTGAAGGCCCCCCTGCAAGGTGTGGTCGTCAGCCGTGGCAAGGAGCCTGGTGAAGCGGTACAACTGCATGAGGTGCTGCTGGAGGTGGTGCACATCCGGCAGGTGGAGGCGCAGTTTTACCTGGAGCCTGCGCAGGCGCAAAAGGTGAAGAGCGGAGACAAGAAGAAGCTCCGTATTCCCTCCCTGCCGGAGCCTCGGGAGATCGAGGGTGAGGTGGTTTTTCTGGACCCTCGCATGGATGCGGAAAGCGGGCTCTATCGCGTCAAGCTACGCGTGGACAATGCGGACCTGCGGCTGAAGGCCGGCATGAGGGTGGAAGCTGAATTTGCCCAACCTTAAGCATGACTGCTGCGCTTGCCATCACGGAGGTCACCGGGGAGGCCGCGCCGCCGGTGGATGCCATGGTGCCTTCCGCACTGAGGTCGGATCTCGCCATCAGCCACCAGCTCTTTGAGGGGCGGGCCTTTGCCATCATCAAGGATCCGCTGTCGTTGAAATACTTCCGGTTACCTGCAGAGGACTATGCGCTGGCTGCGCTGTTTGATGGGACTCGTAGTGTGAAAGAGATCCGCGAGGCCTTTCTCCGGTCGCATCCACATGCCGGGCTGGCGGATGGACCGCAGGCGATCACCACTCGCATTGTGGCCTTTGCCAATGAGCTGCTGACAGCGGGATTTCTGGAGGCCACGGGGGCGGGAGCACGCCGTCAATTGGAACTGAAAAGGCTGCGGCACAAGCCTGCGACTCCCTGGGGCCTGTTCATGAAGGCTCTCTTCCTGAAGATTCCGCTGTGGGATCCGGATGCGCTGCTGATCCGGCTGGAGCGACCGCTGCGCTGGCTGTGGTCTTGGGCAGGTTTTGCCATCAGCCTGGTGATCCTGTTGGCAGGCACGGCGGTGTTTGCGGTCAATTTCCCCCGGATTGCGCCCTCCCTGAATGACTTTCTGTCGCTGCCCAACTTGGCGTTGGTATGGGTGCTGACGATTGCGGTGAAAGTGATCCATGAATTTGGCCACGGCCTCACCTGCAAGCACTACGGCGGCGAGGTGCATGAGATGGGGGCGATGGTCATCGTCTTTAGCCCCTTTTTGTATGCGGATGTCACCGACAGCTACCTGTTCCCGAAACGGCGGCACCGCATCCTAGTGGCGGCGGCCGGCATTTACATTGAACTGATCATCGCGGCGGTGGCGACTCTGCTATGGGCGGTTTCCCAGCCAGGGCCCACCCAGCAGCTTCTCTTCAACCTCATGCTGATCACCAGTGTGTGGACGGTGCTTTTCAATGCGAATCCGCTCATGAAGTTCGATGGCTACTACATGCTCACGGACATCCTCGGTGTGCCGAATTTGCGAGCGAAGGCGCAGATGTGCGTGAGTGATTTATTCCGCCGCTGGATCTTTGGCGGGGGCACACCGCCGCAGGTGGAAAGACTGCTGCCACGGCGAAATCGCGGCTGGTTTGTGTTGTATAGCCTCGCGGCCCAGCTCTACATGCTGCAGATCACTCTGGGCATCGCGATGATCTTCCATTACCTGCTGGAGCCTTATGGCCTGGGCTGGCTGGGAGATGCCATCGGTGCCGGGGCGCTGGTATCGATGTTGATTGTTCCTGTGAGTACGTTTTTCAAAAGCCAGTTCGCCAAGTCTGCCACCACGGCGGGGGCTTGGCGGCGGCCTGCCTGGGTGCTGGGCGGCCTGCTGCTGCTCGGGGCGCTGGTGATGCTGCTGCCCTGGCAGATCACCGTGGAGCGGCCTGCAGTGCTGCTGCCGATGCAGGCTGGCTGGGTGCGTGCCGAGGTGCCGGGCCGGGTGGCGGAAGTGAAGGTAACGACGGGACAAGAAGTGAGGAAAGGTGATCCCGTTGCCGTGCTGACCAATCTCCGCCTAACCAGCAATGTGGAGATCGCCAGGATGGAGGTGGAGCGGGCCCGACGGCAGGTGGATCTCACGCTGGGGGCTGCTGCACCGGCGTACTACCAGCAGGCAAAAGCCGGGCTGGCAGCCGCAGAGTTGGCGCTGAAGGAGGCGCAAAGCCTGGCCGAACGGTTGATCCTGCGTGCACCGGAATCCGGCATCGTTCTGACGCCGGATCTGGACCGGCTTGCGGCAGGTAGCCTGCGGCCTGGTGATGCCCTGTGTGAAATTGCCGCGCTCAGCCCGGCCCAAGTTTACATCCCGCTCAATGAACAGCAGGCGCGGCACATCCGCGCCGGCCAGAAGGTGGAGCTGCGGGTCGCGGCGATTTCAGGCCGCACTTACAGCGGGCTGGTCACGGAAGATTTGAAGACGCCGCCCTCGGACGAACTGCCGCCCAACCTTATCGCCACCCTGGGCGGTGACATTGCCGCGCAGCCGGATGCTGAGGGGAAGCTGAAGCCTCTCGAAGTGACCTATGGGGTTCTTGTCAGTCTGCCCAATGAAGATGTCAGTCTGCGCCCTGGGATGACCGGGCGGGCACGCATTTACGGGGATCACCTCCAGGTGTGGCAGGTCCTTTGGATGAAGGTTCTGGACTTTGTGAGCCTGGACTATCGCCTGTGATGGGCAATTCTCTGCGATGAAGTATCGTTGATTAGCCGTTGCTCAAAGTTGCCGCAGCAGTTCCTGCTGGCGGCGATCATCATCGGTCAGGGATTTCACAGGCAAGGCAGCATAAGCGCGCAGGGCCAGCGAGGGTTGGCGGTCATCGACATGGGCCTGGATGAGGCGGCGAAGGGCGGCAACATCGCGGGGGAACCGACGCAGAAAATCCTGCCACAGAATGGCGGTGGAGCCAGGCGTCTGGCTGACCGTGGCGGCGAGCGCAGCGGCGTAATGAAGGGCGCGGTCTGCGGGGGCAGCGCGCAGCCGGACTGCGAGCACTTTTTTGGCCAGCGGAACTGTTTGCGCCAGTTGCAGGACGGTGAGCTGAGTGTCTGCCTGCAACAGGGCGGTGGCGAGGGCCTGTTCTGCCTCGGCTTTCATGGGCGCTGTGGAGGCCAGGGCACAGAGACGGTTCAGCGCGGTGGGCACGCGGGCAGCCGCCAGCCGCAGATACCCTGCAAAGGCCGTGGAGCCTGGCTGTTCCTCATCACAAATGGTGGCATGGGCGGAAAGCCAGCGCAGGTAGTCCGGGTTCACAGGAGAGCCGGAAGCCAGCTTAGTAGCAGGCACGGAATGTTCAGGAAAGGTCTGCAAATGACGTTCCAGGATGGCCAGCAGGCGTGAGCCCTGATGAGCCCGGCGGGCGGCCAGAAAGGCGCGGTCCAGGGCGCGTTCCGGATAAGGCGCCTGCCCGGTAAGATGGCTGAGCTGGAGCGACAAAGCCTCAGCGGTGAGGTCGGTATCGAGCATGAGTTCCAGTTCCAGATCACGCGCCTGTTCGAGGGTCGGGTCATTCGGGGAGGCTGACCGGCGGTTGATCCAGGTGGTGAGCGCATGCAGGGCAGGGGCCGGGCGGCGGGTGCTGCGGCAGGCCAGGCAGAGCTGCTGCACGGTCTCCCAGGTGGCAGTGGGCAGCTCGCAGGCACGTCCCAGAATGGTGGCGGCATCGGCGGCATCTCCCTGTGACAGGGCGCGACGGGCGAGACTTTCCAGGGCATCCTGGCGGGCTTCATCTCGGAGACGGTCACCAGAAGCGGCGATCATCAGGTGGGCCTCCATGAGATCCATGGGATGGTTGTGGGCTAACAAAGTTTGCAACAGGGACTCTCCCCATTCAGGGCCTAGTTTGGCCACAGGGGCGGGCTGGACGGTGAGTTGCCGTACCTTCGTCAGCGGTGGCTGGTCCACCCAGGCAGAGAGCGCCTGCAACTGGTCTTCAGGCATCCTGACGAGGCGGATCAGGGCGGGCATGGCGGTGTCCTTGGGCGCTTTGGCCAGATACGCGGCCATTTTGGCCTGCCTGTCCACATCCTCCGGGGCTGGCAAAGCGACCGTGGCAGGTGCGAAACGCCACACCCACACTCCCGCCAGGGTGGCGTAGAGCAGAAGCAGAAGACCAGCAGTGCGACGGGTGACTTTCATGGCAGTGGACTAAAAAGGATTCAGCGCATGGCGGCCTGCTGCGGGGGCAGCACCTGCAGGCGGAAGGTGCTCTGGCCTGGCACGGTGACCTCCACACGGCCCTGAGCATCGGCCATAATGAACTGGGGCTGTTCCGTGGTGAAGATCTGGCACACGGCCCCGGGCTGGATGCCTTCAAAGGCCAGCTCCACAGGCCGCAGGTCGGCCACCTGAATCAGCGCGCGCCGATGACCTGATTCCAGGTAACGCACGCTGCCGCTGCTGCTGGCCAGTCGCAGATGGTCCGGGCTGCCGTCCAGACTCAGCACCAATTCTGTGCGGCGGCGGCCTTGGGTGTGAATGTAAAGGTCCTCGCCCCGGACGGTATAACCAACGATGCCGATGCAACGGTTGAGGTCCGGCACGCCACTGCTGGCGGGGAGACGTAGGGTGCGGGCATGGCCAGCATTGACGATGATCCAGTGGCCGCTGCCCTGCGAAAAGATGCGCGTCTGGGCGGCATCGCGGACGAGGCGGGCATGGTGGGCGGCGCTCATGGCATGCAGGGGCCGGGAGGCGCACCAGTCCAGCACGCGCTCCACTTCCCACAGGCTGGCTTCACTGGTGGCATCCTCAAAGGAAAGGGACACATGCAGGGGAGCGAGCCAGCGTTGCTGTTCGGCCACTTCGGCCTCGAAGATGAATTCGCTGGCATTGAGCGGCCCTGCCCGGCGGTGGCCGGGGGCGAGCGGGCGGAGGCTTTCCGCCTGTCCCCACATCAGAGGCGCAGGCGGGGCCGTGTGTGCCAACCACCTGGTCGGCCGGACAGGCTGCATGTTTTCAACACCCATGCGACGGCTGAAGGCGACGGCGGCCTGAGTGGGAGAATTGCCTTCCGGCCACAGCATCAGTTCCACCTGGCGGCCTGGGGGAAGGAGATGGCGGTGGATGTAGGCCATGGAGCCGGCGACTTCGCGTTCCATCTCCTGGCTGGTGGCCCAGTCGGCAGGGCGTGTGCGGCTGGCGGAGGCGGCGTGGACCTGGGGCAGGGCAAAGAGGTCGCGTGCGGCTGCTTCGTAGCGCAGGGAGTCGCGGGCGTCGAGGCCGGGATTGGTGCTGCGCAGGTCCCCTTCGCAAACGGCGGCGGTGAAGGGCAGCGAATAGCGGGAGAGGATGCGTTCCGTCATCGACTCTGCGGCGATGGGCAGGCCCTGCAGGCTGGTTTGCCGGGTAAAGCCTTCGCTGCTGATGACTGGCACCATGAGCCTGCGCCCATTTTGCGAGGTCATGTCCATCACAGGGGCCTGCGCGGCTTTGCCTAACCAAGTGTTTAGAAATGGGATCGGCTGAAGCTGGGGGCCCACTTCAGCGGCTTGGGCATCCATCCACACACCGCCCCAGGTGGCCAGGAAGGCTTGGTCAAATTGAGCCCCTGCCTTGACGGAGAGGATCACCCTCGCTCCTGCCGGAGCCTGAAGATCGCGGAAACCACGGGTGCGTGGACGCACAGCACCGGATTCTTGGAGCCAGGCGTGTTCGATCTCGCGGATGACAGCCCCCTTAGCCACCGTCATGGACTCTCCGCTGCCACGGAGTCCCAGGAGGTGGGCCCAGGCGGTGAACTCATCTGCATTTCCCCAAGGGGCAGCGGTGAGCAGCAGGGGAAGGTGCTGCCCCTTTAGATGGGTGGCCAGAGCCAGCAGCCCGGTCTGATGCGATGGCTGGGTTTGCAGGCTTGCATCCACAATCACGGCGCTGGCGTGGGCAGCTTGGCTTTTCCAGTCCAGGGTGCCGGTGGCAGGGGCCTGCCAGTAGCGCACCTGATAGCCCAGCCATTCCAGCGAACCCTGAAGGACGCGGGCGGTGAAACTTTCACTCGCAGGGCCGGAATGAATCACCAAGACCTGCCGCGTCACTTCCTGCAAAGGCCCCAGATGCAGCCCGGCGAGATCTGGCGTGGTGAAAAATGGCACAGCCCCGAGCGCACGAAAATGCTGGGTGCGTGTGGCGATTTCCTGCTGCGTGATTTCAGGCGTGGCATACTCCACCACCAGAGGGAGGAGGCCCAGACGCTTCACCTCGCGGAGCTGCTGGTCACGCTCCGGTTCCTTACCGCCCAGGAAAAGTACACCATCCAGGGCCAGACGGGATTCGGCAGCCAGATCCAGCGCGCCTTCGATCACCAGTTGCTTGTCGGGATAGACTCTGTGCAACTCGGCAATAACCTGGAGACAGGCGGCACGCTCGGCACTCAAACTGAGCTGTGAAAGTCCGGTTAGCACAAAGCCATCGAAGCCTTTTTCAGCGGCATCCTGGACGATTTCATACACCACCAGCGGAACCCAATGCGGGTGTGTTGCATCCAGGCGGACGTGGCCCGGTCTGGGGCCTGTCTGCAGTGGGATGCCAACGGTACGGGCGGCCCGCGCAGCGGCGGAATTTGGCCGGATTTCCAGCACATTCACTCGGGCCAGCATCTTGTTGCCCAGGGATTGCTGCGCCTCCAGATCCACCTTGGCGTCGCTATCCACAATGCAGAGATCGAAGGCGCTCAGCATCACCGCATCGGGCTTGGTCGAAAGATCCACCATGAGGCGGGTGGGATTGGTCGCTGCCGAAACATTCACCTGAAACGCCAGCATCAGCACAGCGAGTCTAAAAATGAGGCGGGGTGGAAATGACATGGCCAACACTGTGTTTCAAAAATGAGAACATGGGCATGTTAGCGACTCAGATTATAGAATCAATAGTCGTTGCGTATCGTTACAAACTCCTTACCTCCCCGCATCTTCTCCATCTCTGCACTGGCAGCGGCGACAGGATTTTGTAAGTTCGCGCCATGAAGCGCCCCCAGTCTGCCGCCGTCCCTGTGCCTGTGCTCCTTGGCATCGAAGGTGGCGGCACCCGCACCAGTGTCCGTCTGGTGGATGGGCAGGGCGGCATCTTGGCCCGTTTTCAGACAGGCCCTGCTGTGCTATCCCTGCTGACGGATCGCGAATTGCAATGGCACCTGAAGGACATCGCCGGGCGGCTGCCTCACTGGCCGCAGGCGGTGGCCGTGGGATTGGCCGGGGCACGCACGGCGGCCGATCAGGAAAGGCTGCGCCGGGCGGTGGCGCGGGTCTGGCCTAACGTTCCATGTGTGGCAACGAACGATCTGGAGACGGCGCTCGCCGCAGCCCCGGCTTTGAAAAAGGCGATCCCTCGGGTGCTCGTGCTCAGCGGCACCGGCTCCTGCTGCTTTGGCCGGGCACCGGATGGCCGCACGGCCAAGGTAGGCGGGCGTGGGCATGTGATTGGGGATCGGGGCAGCGCCTGCGACATCGGCCTGCGGGCTCTGCGGGCTGTGATGGCAGATCTGGATCATCGGGGCCGCCTGGGACCGCTCGGCTCCGCGATGCTGAATGCGCTGATGTTCAATGAGCCGGACCAGCTCATTCCCTGGTCCGTTCACGCACCCAAGACGGAGATCGCCAATCTGGCCATCACGGTCTTTGCCGTGGCAGGCAAAGGCGATGCGCTGGCGAAGAAAATTTTGGCAGACTCTGCCGTGACCCTGGCGGCAGATGCCTGTGCCTGCGCCAGCCAGTTGGTGCCGGTGGGCACGCCGGTGGAATTCATCTTTAATGGCGGGGTGCTGCTCAGCAATCCCAGCTTCATGCGGCAGGTGACACGCCAGATCCGCGCCTGCTGGCCGCATTCCCAGGTGACTCCGCTGAAGCTGCCCTCCGTGGCTGGTGCTGTTGAACTGGCCCGACATGAGGCGGAGCGGGTGAATGCCGGGGCTTTGGTGAGAGGCATGCGCACCGTGGTGCAGGAAAAGACGTTTGCCCTGCCAGAATGCCTGGCTGATCTGGCCGTGCTGGCTGAGTCGCCCACGGAGAGGCGCAATCCGAAGTCGATGACGTTGGATCACTTGTCGTTAGGCGCAGGCATTGAGCTCATGCTCAGTGAAGATGCGCAGATCCCTGCGGCCATCCTGGCGGAGAAGCGCCACATCAGCCGGGTGGTGGCGCAGGTGGCGCGGGCTTTTCAAAACGGGGGGCGTCTTTTTTATGCAGGCGCAGGCACCAGTGGCCGTTTGGGGGTGCTGGATGCCAGCGAAATCCCGCCCACTTTCCGTGCGCCGCGTGAGCAGGTGCAGGGCATCATCGCCGGTGGTCGGCAGGCGCTGTGGAGCGCGGTGGAAGGGGCGGAGGATGATGTGCTGGCCGGGGCCATGGCCATCAAGCACCGGGAACTGGGGCCGGAAGATGTGCTTGTCGGCATCGCGTCCAGCGGTCGCACACCGTTTGTCTGGGGTGCCATCCATGAGGCCAATCAGCGAGGGACCTACACCGTGCTGCTGTCTTTCAATCCGGCGATGCGCGGGGCGGTGGGCAGGCTGAAGGACAAGAGCTGGAAACCCCAGGTGATGATCACCCCGAATGTGGGGCCTGAGGTGCTCACCGGCTCCACAAGGCTGAAATCCGGCACGGCCACAAAGCTGGTGCTGAACATCATCACCACGCTGGCGATGACCAAGGTGGGCAAGGTCATCAGCAATCTGATGGTGGATCTGAACCCCTCCAATGTGAAGCTGCGCGACCGCGCGGTGCGCATCCTTTCAGAGCTCACGGGCTGCACCAAAGACAATGCCCGCGAGACGCTGAATGAGACCGGCTGGCTGGTGAAGGAAGCCTATGAAAAGCTGAAGTGAGTCAGCTCAGCGTGCGGCCACGTCTTCGTTCGACGTGTAGTATTCAAAGTAGCCGATCATCATTTCATCGTAGGTCTGCGGACCCCAACGGATGTTTTTGGCCGGGTCTGGATTGGCCGGGTTGCCCTCGCTGTTGTCAAAGACGGCCGTGATTTTCACCTTGCTGCCGCGCGGGAGGAACTTCGGCTGGGCATAGTCGTAGCGGAGCTGCCAGTTGAAGTCATAACGGGGGATGTCCAGCAGCACCTCGCTCTGGCCGCCAGGAGGAGTGACCTCAAATTTGAAGGCCTTTCCGCGCACGTGCATGTGGGCCATGTAGGCCATCACATTCATGTCCATGGGAACGGTTTGCTCCTTCACCTCGACATGGTCTGGAGCGCCGGCAGGGATGTTTAAACGTGGGTGCGCCACGGCGGCGGTGTGGACGATGTAGCGCGGTTTTTCTTTGGCAAAAACAAGCCCCATGCGGAGCTGGTCCTCGGTCTTTTTGCCATTGGGCGTGTAGTGAATCTGAAAGCTGACGATGGCACCTGCGGGAAGTTTTTTGGCAAAGCCAGCGGGCCACACATGGGCGGCATTGCCCGGAACATAGGCGGCCCAGTAGCCCTCAGTTCCCTCGCCCCGGTCCCGCACATTGCTGCCTTTTGGGTGAACCTGGACGATGACATGATGCACGACTCCACGGTCTGTCGGCATGATCTCGTAGCCCTGCACCCAGCGGTCTTCTTCAAAGGATGTGGTCGTCGTGACAAACTGGTAAGGCATGGTGCCCTCTGCCTTGATGGCAATGGGTTTGGGCAGTTGGATGATCGTGTCCGGTTGCCCGATGGTCCATTCCTTGGGGAAAGAGCGGGGCTGGGGGGCATCGGAGATTTGTCCTAGCGGACGGTCACTGGCCAGCCAGGTCAGCAAGTCCTGTTTGTCCTGGGGGGAAAGGGAGCTGTCATTGATCCAGGGCGTGTGGGTGCCCTCAGGAGGCGTGGCGGCAAACCAGGGCGGCATGGCTCCGCGTTCCACCTGTTTGCGGATCATGGCGGCGTTTTCCAAAACGTCCTCGTAGGTCTCCAGGCTGAAGGGGCCGATGCTGTCCTTGCGATGACACTCCACGCAGTTCGCTTGCAGGATGCGGGAGATTTGATGGTGATAGGTGACGGAGGTCTGGGCGACGACGGTGGCTGGCTTGATGTCCAGGGCGCAGCCTGGGGCCGTGGTGGCGGCGATGGCAGGTGCCTGGTGGGCAAGAAGAGCTGTGAGGGCATCGCGAAGATACGTTTTGTTAGGCCGTTCTTTGGCATAACCCAGACCGTATTGGTCATTGATGGCTCCGCGATAGGTCAGCGTGCGGGCGGCATCGAGAAGAAAGACTTCGGTGGTGGTCGTTGCTGCCAGGGCGGTGGAGAGGCGGCCATCCTGGTCATGAACCACCGGAGATTTCAGGCCGTGGGTGGTGATGAAGGTCTGGATATCTTCCTGGGTTTCCACGGCCACCGGGCAGACCAGCAGCATGCCGACTTTCTGTTCCTGGGCTGTTTTTTCCAAACGGGCGAGTTCAGCTCCCAGTTTGCCGCTGATGGGGCAGGTGGCCCCAAAGAAAGCGACGATGAGACCCTGCTGGCCACTAATGCGTTCGCTCAGCTTGAGGTTCTGACCGCGGCTGTCTTCCAGCGTCAGGTCGGCGACGAGGCGGCCTACACCGTGATCGGAGGCTTTTAAAACGACGGTGGCCTCTTTCAGCTCTGGGTCTTCGCTCGCCGGCTTGGCTGGGGTGGTGGATTCTGGGCTGCCGCCTTTGCGGCGCAGTCGGGCCATGGCTTCGGTGGCCTCGGCCAGGGTGACCGTGCCGTTGCTGTCCTGATCCAGAAAACGCATCCAGCGTTTTTGGGGCATCTCATTTTCCGTCAGCAGGCCGTCGCCGTTTTTGTCCAGGTTGTCGAATTCAGCAATGCCTGTCTTGCCTGCAGAGGGGGATTCGGCGGCGCGTTTTTTGGCACGTTCGGCCAGTTGCACGGCCTTCTCAGCTTCTTCCAGGGTGAGGGATCCATTGCCGTTCAGATCCAGTTTCGGCAGGTAGGGCGCGGCCTGCATTTCTTCACCCGCAATGAGGCCATCATTGTTTTTGTCGAACCCTGCAAAGCGTTCGGCCACACTGGCGACCTGGGCTCCCAGCGGAGCGGTGAGGAGAAAGGGCAGCAAAAGGGAAAGACGTTTCATGCAGTATCGCTGGGTGACGCAGTCGTCGGTTTTATATGACAGCGTTTGGAGAAACCTCACGGGCGAGGGAAAGTTGCGGTAGGTGAGGCCGCGCCTCAGCCTCTTTTGAGAACGCCACTGCTGAGGATCTGGGCTCGCAGACCGCCATTGCCCTTCATCGCGGCTTCGGCCCCTGGGGCCAGGGCTTGGTCCATCCAGTAGCAGGGTTTGCATTCCTCGGTGCCTTTGAAGCGCACGCCTTGAATTTCAAACTCCTGGCCAATGAGGTCATTGAGATTGACCCCTTTGGTGAGGATGTTGCGGCGGAAAACGGAGGGGGATACCCCCATGGCCTGGAACTCTTCGCACAGCCGTTCATACACCTCATGGGCAAAGAAGGTGACCTGGCCCTTGTACTTCTCTTTGAAATCGAAGAAGCGGTCACCCACCAGCCCTTTGCCAGCCACGCATTCCACCGTTTCCACTTCCTGGATCGGTGCCTGCCCCGCAGGCTGGCCGTGATGGCCGAAGTAGTTGTGCGCGGGAGAGATGTAGATGTGGAGGATCTGCATGGGCGGACTCTCACGCATGGCAGGCGCTCCGCCAAGGACGGAATGAGTCTTTGCATCCCCCGCCTTTTCTCGGGAAGAGTGCGGCTATGAGTTCAGAGAGAATCATCCGGGTCGGGATCGTGGGCGCAGGCGGCATTGTGAAACAGCGCCACCTGCCAGGGTTGCGGGCGCTGCCGAATGTGCGCATCACGGCTGTGGCCAATTCATCGCTGGCCAGTGCGGAGGCGTTTTGCCAGGAGTTCGCGCCGGAGGCCAAAGCCCATGCTCGCTGGGAGGATGTGGTGGACAATGAGGACGTGGATGTGGTGTGGATCGGCGCGCACCCGTCCATGCACCACGATGCGACGGACTTTGGCCTGCAATGCGGCAAGCATGTTTTCACCCAGGCCCGCATGGCCGCCACTTTGCAGGAGGCGGAACACATGTGGGAGCGGGCACAAAGCTGCCCGGATCTAGTGACGGCCATCTGCCCAGCACCCCAGGGCATGAAGGCCGGAGAGATGGTGAAAAAGCTGCTGGCTGAAGGGGCGATCGGGAAACCACACCAGGCACTGCTACACAGCTTCAGCGCCGCCTGGCTGGATGCAAACCAGCCTGCACACTGGCGTCAAAATGTGGAGGTCAGCGGCATCCAGATCCTGACCCTGGGAATCTACACGGAAGTTTTGCAACGTTGGTTAGGTCACATCGTGGAGGTGGAGGCGCGGGGGAATGTGGTCATCCCGGAGCGCCAGGGTTTCACGGTGGAGACGCCAGACTTTGTGCATGTCATGGCCAAATTTCGCAGCGGTCTAGAGGCGACGATGCTGTTCAGCGGTGTCGCGGCCCATGCACCGACGGACAAGCTGTGGCTCTTTGGCTGTGAGGGCACGCTGAGTTATGACTTTGTCACCGATGAAGTGTGCCTGGGCAAACCGGGCGGCTCCCTGGAGGTCGTGCCTGTGCCTTATGAGATGGAGCGGGAGTGGACTGTGGAGCGTGACTTCATCCAGGCCATTATGGACCCAGCGGCCCCGCGGCCAAAGCCGGACTTCACCGAAGGCGTGTGCTACATGCGGGTGGTCGAGGCCGTGTGGGAGGCCATGGAAAAACGGGCGGCGGTGAAGTGCGCGTAGCTTATGGACCTGCCACCCACTGCACGGCTTTGAGGATAAAGGCCTCCATCCCGGCCTGCTGTTCCGGATGCGGGCTACTGCAAAGCAGGCGTCCTTTCCCATAACTGCCCGCGACCATAGCGGGGGAGTTCACTTGGGCTCCTTTGGGTGAGCCATTTTCCGCCAGTTCGCTGCGGAAAAAGGCCAGAGGTTCAAAGTCGGGGATGGCTTCATCTCCCGCTGGATTAAAGACGGGGCCATTGGCGTAACGGATATCCAGCAGGCCTTCGGGCATGCCCAAAATCTCGCGGCCCTTGGGCGTAAATTCGATTTTTACATCGCCCACACCGCGTGCCCATTTCGAGGACTTGGTCTTGGCATCAAGGATCTGCAGCCCCCAGGAGAAACCATCGCAGGCCAGGTAATTGCCAGCGCAGATGCCCACATAACCGCCGCCCGCCTCAATGAAACGGCGCACTTGTTCACGGCCCACAAGGCCCAGTGTGCCCGCCTGCTTGCCACCGCTGCCACCCGTAAAGATGACGACATCGAAGTCCTTGAGTCCGCCTTCGCGGATGAGTTGCGGTTTAACGATCGTGACTTTGACCCCAGGCGCTTGGCTGAGCAGTTCCGTGCAACGTGGCACACCTTTGCCAAAGCTGCCGTAGTCATCAAATAGAGCCACTCGCACGGGACCATCACCGCGCTGGAGGGGCGGAAGTGGTGCGAGTTCCTTCCAGGTGAGGGAGATGGCCTGAAGCTCTTGGGTCTTGGCGCGTTTGCCCACCAGTCGCCATTGAGGCTGCTCATCTGATCCAGTTCGAATGAGCTTGGCCTCAGTCACGGGAAACTCCGCTACCAGATGCAGGGCATTGATGTTGATCTTGGTGTTGGCGGGATCAAAGCCTGCCGGATTCGTGGTGTGATAAAGCGCGGTGCTGGCTTTGCCTTTGACGGGATGCAGCACATAGTGATGCCCTGCGGTGATTTCGGCCGCCGACAGCAGTTCCTCGCGGCCTTGGAGGGAGCTGGGTGCCCACTCCCCAACCAGTTTTGGATACTGGATTCCAGGAGCTAGGTTTTCCCCGGCGTGCAGTGACAAGGCAAAGAGGCTCAGGAGAAGCAGGTGTTTCATAACCAAAAGTGTGTTTATAGGCCGTTTGGGTGGCGGTTGATGAAACCGGAGGTGCCGCGTGCGGTGGACCGCCAGCGCGGACCTTCGCCAGTCTGCGTGCCCGAGGTGTCAAATCGCAGGCCGCAGACGGACATGAAGACGTGGTTTCCGGGTTTCACAAAGATGGAGACGTAACGCCCTGGGCCGGACTTTCCATAACCTGCAAAGCCGCGGGAGTTCAGCGGCTGCACGAGGAGACCCGTGCGGTAGAGAATGTGAGAGATGGAGCCAGAGCAGTCGAAACCGTCATCAAAGAGCTGCCTGTGCCCGCCTCCCCATTTATAAGGCTTGTCCACAAGCTGGTTGGCATAGTGGACGATGTGGTGAAGAACAGGCGGGTGATAGGCGGTGGCCCGTGCATATCGGCCATCGAAATGCAGCAGGGGAATCTGCGAGTAATAATAGACCCCGGCCCCACCGCCCGCGATGGCCAGTGCGCCTAGGCCGCTCATCTTGAGCCAATCACGCCGCCCCAGGTTCCTCACCGTGGCGGCTTCAGGGGTGTCTTCCAGGAGGCCGGGGATGAAGTCCTGAGGTTCGTTCATGGAGTGCTGGGGGTGAGATTATTTCCTGCGAAGCCGGTAAAGTGGTGTTGGTAGCTGCTCGCTGGTAAACCACAAGGTGGCGCTGTCGTCATCGTAACAGACGCCCTCCATCTGGCGGGTGAGCGGGGGCTCGATGATCAGGGCAGGGGATTGCAGGGTTTTACTGAGTGGTTGACCTGGCGTCAGCTTCCACTCATGCAGGTAGCTGTAAGTCGCGATGACGAGCCGTTTGCCATCGGGTGAAATACTTGCGCCGGTGGTCATGCTGGCCATGCCGGGGCGTTTGCCTTCACGTGACCGGGCGGGAAAACTGAGAGTGGTTATTTTTTCCAGCTTCATGGCAGCACCTGAACGCCTTTTGCCCTTCAGTTCATAAAGGGTGCTTTCGCCGTTCTCTTCCTTGGTCAGGATCCACACCTGCTGAGTTTGTGGATGCACCAACAGGCACTCGGCATTGTGACGTCTGTCAGGGTAGCCGAGGTGCCAAATCTCAGGTTCAGCACTCTCGGTCTCCTTCTTTGGATCCTTGGGTAGGTCAGGCTCTGGAATGCGGTAGATCTGCAGGCTGGCGCGCACTTTGAGATTGTCCCCGATGTCGGCAATCAAAAGGCAGGGGCGGCCTTCTTCATCGGTACCGGAGGCTAAGTCCTCCCAGTCAAAGTTCACGGCTTTGGGCAGGCGCACCTTGGCCCGTGTCTGGCCCTTTTCATCAATGGCAAAGAGGCAGGGCTCGCCGCCCGAGTCGTTGAGCGTCCAGAAAAGCCCAGGGTGCCGCTGGCTGCGCGTGAGGCCGCTGCTTTCGTGGATGCGTTTGTCGGCCAGAATGACCGGTTTGTCCGCCTCCAGGCGGGCGGCTTTCTGGCCACGGCATGGCAGTGCAGCGAGGCAGAGCAAGAAAACCGGCAGCAGCTTGTTCATGGGCCGGGAGGATCAGCCGAGGGAGCGCGCGGGGCCGGGGACGAGGCGATTGTAATGCAGGTTCACCCGGCGCAGGTACCACTGCCAGGTGGGGCCCGGACGGCCACGGTCTAACAAAAAGTGAGGGCAGTTCTTGTGCGGGTCCTTGATGCTTGGGCTGATGCGCGGCCAGTGGTAGTGCGGCACCACATGGTCCAGCGGGATGCCATAGACATACATGAGGTAGGCGGTGAGGCGGGCCGTTTTGTCAATCGTCAGCGCGATGTCGTTGCCACGATGCTCGCACATCTCAATGCCGATGCTGTAGTTGTTCCCTGGGCCGTCGAAGTCGGCGTGCTCTCCCTGCTCACGGCAGGGCAGGTGCTGGATGGCGACGTTCGATTGCGTCGTGAAGTGCCAGGTGAGGAAGCCGATGCGGTTGCCGCCTGGGCGCTTGGTGGCACGAAGGGCTCCGCGTTTGAGCGCCAGGGCGTGGTTGTAGGCATTGCCGCTATAGTTCTGCGTGCTGTGGATGGTGATGTATCGCGGCGTCATCGGCCGGTATTTGTAGCGGCCTACCTTGCCGGCGGGAATGAGGTCCGGCCGCAGGCCGATTTCCCGCAGCAATTGCTCCGGCGTCACGCGTCCCAGGGAGCTGTCATTGTAACGGGCTTCCCACATGGCAATCTTCGAGCGGCCTGCGGGCGAGCCGCAGGCGACGAAAACAACCACAGCCAGAAGAGCGAGGGGGAGGGCCAGAAGAGCACTGCCTTTGTTCATGGCGGCAGTATGGTGGCTGCGCGGAAGTTTGCCAGTCTGGAGTCAGTGGACTGACATTTTGTTTGAGTTCCGCCAATTCTCCGCCAGCGATAGCCTTGTGATTCTCGTCCTGACAGCAGGCTTTGGCGATGGGCATAACACCGCTGCTTTCTCAACCGCTGAAGCGCTGCGGCGACTCTGCCCAGGGGAAGATGTGCAGACGTGCGATCTCATCAGCGAGGTGCAGCCGCGCATCGCCACGGTGCTGAAGAATCTCTATCAGCAGGCCATCACCCACTTTCCCAGTGGCTGGCGCATGGTCTATCACATGCTGGAAAAATCTGACGTGGATCCCCAGGACAGCGCTTGGCTGGCCCCCCTGGTGCGTGGCCTGCGCGAAAAGATCGAGACCTTGCAGCCCCGTCTCATCATCAGCACCTACCCTCTGTATGCAGCGCTCATGGATGCGCTGCGCAAGCAGCAGGTGCCGCTGCCCAGGCTGGTCACCATCATCACGGATTCCATCAGCGTTCATCGCATCTGGCTCATGCAGCCCAGCGACCTCTACTGCGTGGCGGATGCGGAGACCCATGAGGTGGTGGAAAAGCTGGGCATCCCGGCAAACAAGGTGAGCATCACCGGGTTCCCTGTGAGCCTGCAGTTCACCGAAACCCTGCCGCCAGATGCCCGTCCGCCAGGCGAGCAACGCATCCTCTACCTGCCTTCGACGACGGGCCGTCGCGTGGCCACCACGCTGGCGGCCTTGGTCCCGCTGCTGGAAAAAGGCGTGAAGCTCACCATCCCGGTGGGCAAACACAGCTCCCGCCTCTACCACGTGCTGCGCAAGTTCACCGATGCGCTGCCGCAGGCTCCCGTGGAGATCATCGGCTGGACAAATCGCATCCCAGAATTGCTGCGCACCCACGACGTGGTGATTTGCAAAGCGGGCGGGGCGATCCTCCACGAAGTGCTTGCCGCACGCATCCCGGCCGTGATTGATTACGTGGTCCCTGGCCAGGAGGAAGGCAATGCGGAGATGCTGCTTTCCCGCCATTGTGCCTACCGCACCTTTACCTCCAAAGAAACCGGAGAGGCCGTGGCCAAAGTCTTAGCAGATGGGGGTAAAATAGGCCGCCAGATGCGGGCAAACATGCTGGCCATCAGCGTGCCGGATGCCGCCATACGCACCGCCCAGACAGCCCTGGAACTGGCCGCACCGCTGGAGGCTACGGCACCGCTGGTTTAGCCGCTGCGGCAGGGGTAGGCGGTGTGGCCGTTGCCGTTTTCTGCGTCGCGACGCTCGCTGGCTGCGCCTTGGGCGGATGACGGTCCGCCTCGATCCATTGCTGGATCATCGGCCAGAAAAGCTCACCCGGCAGGGCAAAGGTGGTGATGCGGTCCACCCTCGCAATGTTGATGCCGACGGCCCGTCCCTTGAGGTCCAGCACTGGGCCTCCCATGTCGAGCGGGTTCAGGGGCAGATCGTGTTGCAGCACTTCGGCAAAGTTATCCGTGCGGATGGAAATGCCGCCGTTGGCAAAGTCCTCGCCATCCCAGTTGGACAATACCTTGGTGCGGCTGGCCAGGCGCACCTTCAGACTCCCCAGCTTGTCATTGCGCTGGTATTTAATTTCGATTTCTTCACCCGGTTGGCGTTTGAAGATGAGCTCGTTCACACGGCGGAAGTCGCGGATCTTTTCCCCGGCGAGTTCCATCATGAGATCGCCTGCGATCAGGCCTGCGGCGGCTGCGGGACTGTCCTCCGCCACGCCGATGATGCGCACCCCGCTGGCACTGCTGGGCTTGTCATCCATGCGGATGCCCATGGCGGCACCAAAGCCCTTGATCTCCCGGCGCTTGGCGCTGATGACGCCGATCTTTAGCACCTTGCCCGCCGCCGGGGACACGATCCATTGGCCGAAGGAAAGATTTTTGGACGAGATGAAGCTGACGGCTGGCACCTCAGGCAGGTGGATGGCCTGGCCGAGGACGATGTCATGGCGCGTATCCCGGCGGATCTCCCGCACCTGGGCCTTGGGCGCGGTACCCCATTTCACAGTGCATTCCTCCAGTCGCGGCACCTCACTGGCCTTGGTGATGAAGTAGCCCTCCTTGCCCACCCAGGTCAAGGTGGCCACGGCCTTGTTCTTTGCATTCATCAGCAGGGCCGTGTTACGGGCCACCTGCGCTTGCAGGGCCGCCAGCGGGGCCAGCGTCTGGTTGCCGTTGGTCATTTCCTCCGGTTTCAGCGGGGCGCGCAGTTCGCCCAGGGCCAGTTGGCTGACGGTGGTCAGCAGCAGGATCAGCACTTTGGGGGATGGCAGGGGAGTGATCATCCTTCTTCTTTCGGGCGGATGCCCAGGGTGATTTTGACGTCGCGTTCAGCGCTCACATTCTTCAGGCGCAACTGCACTTCCTCACCGGCAGGGCGCACCCGCACGGCATGGGTAAACTGCGGCAGGTCGGTGATTGCCTCGCCATTGAGGGAAAGGATGACGTCGCCGGTTTTGATGCCAGCCTTTTCTGAGGGGGAACCAGCTATGACCTCCACCACCTCCAGCGCTCCCTTGGCATTCATCTCCGTGCCTATGCCCAGGTACCCGCCGCTGCCGATGCCCCAGGTGTGGATGACATGGCTGCCTTTCATTTCATCCCAGGACCTCAGAAAAGGGGCCATGGAAACATGCATGTTCTCATCGCGCCCCTCCCAAATGAGGCTGTGGATGCCGATGACGTCGCCATTCAGATCAAAGAGCGGGCCGCCCGAGTCGCCTCCCATCAGCACACAGTCAGTTTGCAGGGAGTTGGCGGTCTGTTTCACAATGCGGCCCACACGCAGGACCACGCCACGTTTTTCATCAAACCCGCCCGGGTGACCGAGCGCAAAGCACCACTCCCCCGGCTGCGCCTTGATCACTTGGCGGGAAACCTTGACGTGCGGCCATTTGCGCTCGGTGTCGTTGAGCTGCATCAGCGCGGCATCGGTGGTCTTGTCCAGACCCAGGGTGGTGGCCTGCACCACCGTGCCATCTTCCAGGATCACGCGCAGCTCACGGCCTGGGCGTTCCGCCACATGGGCAGCGGTGAGGATGAGACCATCTTCGCTCATGATCACCCCGCTGGCCGTGCCATCTCCCGTAAAGATGGCCACCACGGCGGGGCGTACCTTGGGCAGCAGCGACTGCACATTGTCCTGCAACTTGAGGAAGGGTTCAAAGTCCGGCTCCCCCGCAGCGAAAGCAAATCCTGGCACGTGGAGGAGCATCCACATGAGCCGGGCGAAGAGCGCATTTTTCATAACGACTCAATTCTAACGTGCAAGAAGGCCGAAATTCTCCTTAATTCCGAAGCGAGATTCAAGCCAAGTCTGTCAAAGCCCTGAGAAATCCGGCTGAAGGCGGGTCCCAGGCCCGAATCCGTAGAATACTCGAACCCTCGGTTGCGTCCAAGCCACCTCATGAAACGCCCGCCTCCCGCACCCCATCGTACGCCGCCTCCACAGTCCCGTTGGCGGCGCTGGTGGCGGCTGCTGTTGCTGGCCCTCATGGGCGGCAGCCTGCTGGTCACCCTCACCATCGCAGGCACCATCGCCTTTTATTCCCACCTGGCCCGGCAGTATGACCTCAGCAAGCTGGGCGAAATGCCGGAGCGCACCGTGGTGCTGGATGCCCAGGGGGAGATGCTGGGCCGCATGCATGGGGAAAACCGCATCGTGGTGCCGCTCAGCCAGGTGTCTCCCTTCTTTGTCAAAGCGCTCCTGGCTCGTGAGGACTCCCGCTTTTATGACCACGGGGGCATTGACTACGTCGGCGTGGCACGCGCGACGGTGAGGAACATCAAGGACCGCCGCGTGGTGCAGGGGGCCAGCACCATCACCATGCAGCTCGCTCGCAACAGCTACCCGGATCTCAACGACCGCAGCTTTCACCGCAAGATGCTGGAGATGATGCTGGCCCGCCGCATCGAGGGTTACTGGACGAAGGATCAAATCCTCGAGCACTACGTGAACCGCATCTTCTTCGGCACGAACCTCTACGGCATCCAGCGCGCCAGCCAGGTGTACTTTGGCAAGCACGCCAGCCAGCTCAATCTGAGCGAGGCCGCCCTCATCGCAGGCATCATCCGCAGCCCGGTGCGCTTCTCCCCCTTCCGCAATTTCGATGGCGCGCTGAAGGAGCGTGACGATGTGCTGAAGCGCATGGTGGCCACCAAAGTCATCACCACCGAGGAAGAACTGGCTGCCCGTTATGCCGACATCGCCCTGCACGCTCAGCCCGCCTTTCAAAGCCAGGGCGGTTACGCGCTCGATGCCGTCCGCCGGGATCTCGACCGCGTGCTGGAAGATCACGAGATCGAAGACGGCGGCCTCATTGTTTACACGACGCTGAGCCAGGAACTGCAAACACTGGCGGAGCAGTCCGTGGAAAAACGCCTCGCGGTGGTGGAAAAACTGCCCGGCTACAAGCACCCCACGAAGGCCGCCTTTGATGCCACCTGGGACGGCACCCAGGAGGTGGCCTCCACCCCGTATCTCCAGGGGGCGGTCACCATTTTGGACAATGCCACCGGCGGCATCCTCGCCCTGGTGGGTGGGCGTGACTATCGGCAGAGCAAGTACAACCGCGCCACCCAGGGCCAGCGCCAGATCGGCTCCACGGTGAAGCCGTTCGTCTATGCTACGGCCATCGCCAGCGGCTTCCTTCCCGGCACTTTCATTGACGATGCCCCCATTCAGCCCGGCGAGATCGAAGGCGCCGGGGCAGGGTGGTCCCCCCAGAACAGCGATGGCAAATTCACCGGTCAGCAAACGCTGACATACGGGCTGGTGCAAAGCCGCAACACCATGACCATCCGCGTGGGCAACTACGCGGGGCTGGACCGTGTGCTCAATTTGTTAGGCGATGCCGGCATCGGCAGTAGCGCCGAGCGTACCCCGCAGATTTTCATCGGCAACCTCGGTGGTACACCGCGCGACCTCACCAGCGCCTTCAGCATCTTCCCCAACGACGGCATCCGCCGCCGCCCCTTCCTCATTGATAAGGTCACGGACAAGGCTGGCAACATCCTTTACAGTACCAGCCTGCTGGAGGCCGATGTCGTCAGCCCGGGCGTGGCCCATCTCATGCGCCGCATTTTGGGGCAGGTGATGGATCGTGGCACCGCCGCCAGCGTGCGCAGCGAGCACAAATTCAAAGAGCCTGCCGGGGGCAAAACCGGCACCACCAATGATTACAAGGACGCCTGGTTTGCAGGCTACACGGATCGCGTCACCTGCGCCGTGTGGGTGGGGCTGGACAAGCCGCAAACCATTGTGGACCAGGGTTATGGTAGCCGCCTCGCCATCCCCATCTGGGCCGATGTGGTGAAAAAAGCGGTCGAGCTGGGCTACATTCCCGCAGGTCCGCGTGTGGAGCCACCGCTGGCCGCCGTGCAGCTCTGCCACCTCAGCAGCCAGCTCGCCACCCCCGCTTGTGCGGCGAGTGGCACGGCCTATGATGAAAAGCTGCCGTATGACCTCATTCCCCAGGGCAACTGCGGCGCACACCAGGGCGTCATCGCCGCCCCCCAGTATGAGGATCAGCCACGCGGCAGAAGCCCCGGGCTGCTGAATCGCATCCGCGGCTGGTTCCGTTAGGCACGGTTGACGGTCCTTTCGGAAATCCTTCTCAGATTCGCTGCCACCTCACCAGCACAGGCCTTCGTAGCTCCACGGCAGAGTCTTGAGTTCGCGCCAGCCGTTGACATCGATCACGCTCTTCTCCGCCGTCACCCACGCAGCCAGATCCTCCGGCTTCACGCATTTTTGGGAGGCGATGATGAGCTCGCTGCCCTCCACCACTTCGCGGGCATCCTCCCGCAGCAGCGAGGCCAGGTGCGGCATCCGGCGCTGGATCTCGGCCTCATTCGCTCCGATCAGGCGGGATAGGTTCAGGCTCGGGTCATAGATGCGCAGCTCGTAGCCACGGCCTAACAAAGTTTCCGCCACCGCCACCATCGGGCTGCCACGCAGGTCGTCCGTGTCGGCTTTGAAGGCTAGGCCCAGCAGGCCCACTTTGCGGGTGCCCTTGCTGGTGATCAGCTTGATCAGCAGGTCCAGGTGCGCGTGGTTAGTATCCAGCGTATTGTCCAGCAGCGGCAGGGAGATGCCCTCCTGGCGGGCAAAGGACAGCAGCGCGCTCACATCCTTCGGCAGGCAGGAGCCGCCAAACGGATTGCCCGGCTTCATGTAGTACTTTGAAATATTCAGGCGCGTGTCCGCACACACCACGTCCATCACCCGTGCACCATCCTCGCCCAGGAACTTGCACAGGCGACCGATCTCATTGGCAAAACCCACCTTCAGCGCGTGGAAGTAGTTGCAGGAGTACTTGATCATCTCGGCCCCTTCCCAGGCAAGCACGGCAGGCGTGCCACCCAGAAGCTGGCGGGCTTCTTCGCTCTCCGGTTCCAAGCCATCATGGGTGCCCACCACAGCCAGGGAGGGCTCGCGAAAGTCCTTCACCGCCGTGCCTTCTCGCAGGAATTCCGGGCAGTAGTAGATGCGCACCTGGCCTGTCACGCGCAGGTCTTCAAAAAAGTCGCGCACCATCGTGCGGGTACTGCCCGGCAGCATGGTGCTGCGGAAAAGGATCACGTGTGTTTTGCCGCTCTCGCGCAGCGCCTGGGCGATCTGCTCGCTCACCTTCCGCACAAAGTCGAGATTCAGTCGGCCGGACTCCAGCGATGGCGTGCCCACGCAGATGATGCTGGCGTCGGAGTTCGCCACGGCTTCCGCCGCGCTCGTGGTGGCAGACAGACGGCCTTCACGCTTCGCCGTTTGCAGCAGACCATCTAGCTCCGGCTCGATGATGGGGGAAACCCCGGTGTTAAACGCATCCACCTTGGCCTGCTGCACATCCGCCCCGATGATGCCATGCCCCAGCTCCGCCAGGCACCCTGCGGTGACCGCACCCACATAACCCAGACCAAAAATGCTGACGTTCATATCATGCACTTAGCACAGTCCTGAGAGGGCTGACAACTTACCTCCACCAACAAAAAAATAAGTGCTACACATTAATATTGACAGTAACACTGTTAATGTTATCTCATTGGCATGAGTTTCTCTTTGGAGCAGTTGGCTTCGCAAGTCACCGAATGGTGTGCGCGTCACGGCGTCGTGCCCGCCAATGGTCAAGTTGCGGCAGATACCACGGTGAGGACCCTGAGGTATTATCGCACCCTGGGCCTACTCGATGCGGCGGTGGAAGGTGGCGGCAGCGGTTACACCCAACATCATTACCTCCAGGCTGCCTCCGTGCGGGTATTGCAGAGCCAAGGCCTGCCGCTGACTCGCATTCAATCGCTGCTGTTTGGTCGTAGCGATGAAGAACTGCAGGGCATCCTCGACACGGTTGAGGGAGGGGGCGGGCAACTGCCTGAGGCCGAAAATTCTAAGTGGGTGCAGCCGGAGACTTGGCAGACTTGGCCCGTGTCACCGGAGTTCCTGCTCATTTCTCGCCGCCCAGGACTCACTCTTACTGCCGATCAACTCGAAGCCATTCGCCTCATTATACAAGCCTAACAAAAAGCCTCTCTATTTATGAATACCCGTATCTTTGGTCTCATCGCTCAACTTGCCCAGACTCGCATTCACCTGCCGCTCGTTCATCTTGAAACCCGATTTCGCATCATGGGCGAAGTGGCTGTGGTTGAAATGGATCAGGTCTTCGAACAAACGGCCCGCGAGTCGTTGGATGTGACCTACACATTCCCTCTGCCCAGTGCCGCTGCAGTTTATCGCTGCGAAATGATCGTCAACGGGCGGCTCATTCGCGCGGTGGTGCTGGAGGCTGAGGAGGCCCGTGCGAAAGTGGCAGAGCAAAAGGCGGCCGGACGTCGCACCGCACTGGTGGAGATGGAGCGGGATAACCTTTTCACCTTAGAACTGGGAAATGTGGCTCCGGGGGACCGTGTGGTCATCCGTTTTGCTTATGTGGAAAGCCTGGATCGGCTGGGCGCACAGCTCAGCCTTCGCATCCCTTTCTGCCCCGGAGTGCGCTACATTCCCGGTAAGCCGTTGCTGCGAACGAACCGTGGCAAAGGGGTGGCGGACGACACGGATGAGGTACCAGATGCCAGCCGCCTGACTCCCCCGCGCATCCAAGCTGGGCATGAAGATGCCGCCACCCTGTATCTTCACGGCGTGCTGGAGGATGGCGAGGTGGACCTGCTCACTCTGGACTGCCCCACTCACCCGGTCACCATGCGCAGCCTTTCAGGAAGGATCGAAGTGGAACTGTTAGGCGAGGAACATGTGCCAGACCGCGATCTAGTGCTGCGCTGGGAAGAAACAGTGGCCGCCACCCCCAAAGCACATGCCTGGGCCGTGGAAAAGGAGGGGTACCGATATGCACTTCTCCAGGTGAGAGCCCCGCAGGAGGTGGATGTGAAGACGGTAGATGAGGCGGAGTATGCTCAGGATGTGTACTTTTTGTTAGACCGATCTGGAAGCATGGCCGGATTGAACTGGCAGAAGAGCATTGAAGCCCTGCATGCTTTTGTAAAGGAGTTGGGCCAGTGGGATCGAGTGTGGATCACATTTTTTGAATCTAATTACCAGGACTTTGCGGAGCAACCTCTGAAGCGGGATACGCTGCTTACCGATGCTAAATTCCGCCAACTGCATTCGCTGAGCACGGACGGAGGGACTCATTTGCTCCCTGCTCTTGAACATGTGATGCAGATGCTCCCTGTTCACAGCGCGGAGCGTGCGACGCGTATGGTGCTGATCACCGATGGCCAAGTCGGCAATGAGGGCCAAGTGCTAAAGCACATGAAAGCCCTGCGTGATAGCCATGTGCCGGTGCACTGTTTCGGCATTGATACGGCGGTGAATGATGCCCTGCTGAAGGCCATGGCTAGGCGCACGGGTGGGCGTTGTGTGCTCATGACACCCCATGAGGATATCCCTGCCGCAGTGAAGCAACTGGCGGTAGTGCTGCGCAGCCCGGTGCTTACAAACTTGAGCCTCAGTGAGGGCGTCGTGGTGGCGGATGACCGACTGACCTTGCCAGATCTCCACGCTGGCGAGGTCATCCTCATGCCGGTGCAGGTCATCTCTGGCACCGCTCAGGTGACTTTGAGAGGAAGCCTTCCCGATGGTAGCGCCTGGACTCAAGCTTTTAACCTGGAAGAAGCCCTCTCAAGGGATGAAGCCCCGCGCCTGCTTTGGGCCCGTAACCGCACCCAGTACCTTCTTGCGAATGGTCGAGACAACGAAGCGGTGGCCCTGGCTGTAGAGCACAACGTCGTCTGTAAAGGCACCTCCTTTGCCGCCTGGGACGAGGCCGAAAAAGTGCCTGTGGCTAAACGCGAAGTCTATCAGCCGTCGCTCCTGGCGTTGAAGGCTGAGAAGGATGCTGTAGCGGCAGCGGCATTTGCCCATGGTTCCGTCGCCTCGGGGCCAGCCTCTGGATATCGCAAATCTGCGCCACCGCCAATGGTGGAGACCAGCTATGAAGCCTCTTTACCTACAGAGAATTTCTTTTTTGAAGGGGCGTTGAAGAATTATCTCAAGACTTCCAGTTGGGATGAATACAGTGCGGATGATCTTGCAGGCGGGGTAAATCCTAGTTTTGCGTCAGAAGTTGTCAGTTCTGGTCCACCGAGTAGGAGCCGTGGTGATAAGTGGGTAAGCGTCTGCAAAGAAATGGAGGGTCGTTATGGCCAGCTAGAATATCAGGATGAAAGCTGTCTCATGACATGGGGACTTTCTCTTTTGGCGCTCTTTATGAAGGAAGGGCTGAGTTCTGAGGTGGCACGGGCGATCGTGGTGGTTTTGTGTGGTTGGGATGGCGAGGATGCTTCAGGAAAGCGTCATCGACTTCTCGCTACACTGGTGAAAGAAATGACCATTGCTTCGAAACCCTTGGAGCACTTCTGGAGTTTCGTGCACTTGCAGGTAACGGGGGGAGATCTAAACAACCTGAAAAAGATAAACCAGTATGCTCCAGAACCATTTCCGGAACCATTGGAAGGATAACCTTGCTCATTAAAGGGTGGAGAAAGGCAGCGTAACTCTAAACTTTCGGTTAGTTTTTCTTCCCCAGAAAACTCATGACCACCAATCCCAGCAGCACGCCGCATACACAGATGAGCCAAAAGTTGGCCTGCGTATCGGGGAGCTTGCTGTGGATTTCCATGCCGAAGACGCTGGCCAGGGCCGTGAGCGGGAGGAAAAGCGCGGCGAGTAGGTTCAGGCGATGCGCGGTGGCGGCCATCTGGCGGGCGGTGGCCGCCTGGGCCTCGGCCTGGCGGGCAACGGTGAAATTCAGGCCGAACTGGGCATCTTGAAGGAGCAGTTCGGAGTTCCGCTCGATGGCCGCCGCCTGATCTCGGAAGTTGATGAGTTCACGCTCACCCTTCACCAGCTCGCGTGCCTGCTGCATGGTGCGGTGCAGGCCGCGTGAAGAACGCAGCACGGGGGCCAGTTTCTCCAGCACCGTATGATATTCGGTGGCGGTACTGGCTAGATTTTCAGCATCCTCCAGCTCGGTCAGTTTGTTGTCATAGGTCCGCATGTGGTCATTCAAAGCGGCCAGGCCGGTGCCATTTAGGTTGGTCTTCCACTCGCCCTCCGGGCTGCGCCAAAACAGCGCCGGTTTGCGCTGGTGCTCATCGGGCTGTGGGAGCTGGTGCAGGATGATGAGCAAATGTCCCTCCTCCAGCATGGCGCGTTGCGGGCCCGGCTCGCGGCCCAGGCGGTTACGGATGGAGTCGGGAATGATCCACAGCTTCGGGAGAATGCTGGCTTCAGGTTTCATAAACGCGGCGATCCTAGCCGAGGGACCTGGGGCAGGGGAATACAATTTCGTGCCAAGATTCGCTCCGCTTTAGCTTTGCAGACGTAGAGAAAGCCATGCGCCACCTTGTCATCATCCTGGGAGATCAGCTCGATCTCAAATCTTCTGCCCTGGATGGTTTCGATCCGAAGCAGGACCGGGTATGGATGGCGGAGGTGGCGAGGGAATCCACCAAGGTGTGGGTGCACAAGGCGCGCATTGTCACCTTCCTGGCAGCCATGCGGCACTTTGCCGAGGATCTGAAAAAGGCGGGGCTGCCTGTGGAATATCGCCGCCTGGAGGATCCGCAAAACCAGGGCGACTTCATCGTAGAGCTGGAAGCGACGGTGAAACGGCTGAAGCCGAAAAAGCTCATCTTGGTGGAGCCGGGCGAGTGGCAGGTGCGCGAAGATTTTCGCCAGGCGGCTAAACGCTTGAAGGTGGAACTGGACGAGCGTGAAGACCGCCATTTCATGGCCACCCATGCGGATTTTGAAAACCATGCCAAGGGGCGCAAAGGCCTGCGCATGGAGTTCTTTTATCGAGAGATGCGCACCCGCCACGGCATCCTCATGGAGGGTGCCAAACCCATCGGGGGCGAGTGGAATTTCGACAGTGAGAACCGCAAGAGCTTTGCCAAAGCAGGTCCGCCTTTGCATGCAGCTCCGCGACGTTTTTTACCGGATGCCATCACCCAGGAAGTGATCCAGACCGTGGAGGCCACTTTCCCGGAGCATCCCGGCAGCCTCGCCGACTTTGACTGGCCCGTCACGGCGGCGGAGGCACAGATCGCCCTGGAGGATTTCATCACGCATCGGCTGGCGGATTTTGGTGATTACCAGGATGCCATGTGGACTCAGGAGCCGTGGCTCTTTCACAGCCGTCTCAGTGCGGTCATGAATCTGAAACTGCTGGATCCCCGGCAGGTCATCGCAGCGGCGGAAAAGGCCTACCACACAGGCGGCGCCCCCCTAGCGGCGGTGGAGGGATTCATCCGCCAGATCCTCGGCTGGCGCGAGTATGTGCGGGCCATCTATTGGCGTTTCATGCCTGGATATGGAGAGATGAATGAGCTCCAGGCGCAGCAGCCGCTGCCGAAGTTTTACTGGACTGGCGAGACAGACATGAACTGCCTGCGCGATGCCCTCGGCCAGACCCTCCGCTATGGGTATGCCCATCACATCCAGCGGCTGATGGTCACGGGGTTGTTCTCCTTGTTGTTAGGCGTACGGCCACAGGAGGTCCACGAATGGTACCTGGCGGTGTATGTCGATGCGGTGGAGTGGGTGGAGCTGCCAAATACTCTGGGCATGTCCCAGCATGGCGATGGCGGCATCATGGCCAGCAAGCCCTACATCGCCTCCGGCAAATACATCCAGCGCATGTCCAATTACTGCGCGGGCTGCCGTTACGATCCGGCCCAGTCCACCGGGCCCAAAGCTTGCCCCTTCACCACGCTCTACTGGGAGTTTCTCCTCCGTCATGAGCCTCGGCTGAAGATGAATCAGCGCATGTCCATGCAGGTGCGCAACCTGGCCCGCCTCACCGATGCGGAGAAAGAGGCCATTGTGGAACAGGCGCAGTCCATCCGCACGAGTCTGGCGTAATCCCCACCACTTATGTCCACCTCTCCCCGCGTCTGGTTCATCACAGGTTGCTCCTCCGGTTTCGGTCAAGCCATGGCCGAGGCGGCACTGCTGGCGGGAGATCACGTCATCGCCACCGCCCGTCAGGTCGCGGATCTGGAAATGCTGGAACACATCGGCGCAGGCCGCTGCCACATTCTGCCGCTGGATGTGACCGATGCTGCGCAAGTCAGCGAACAAGTAGCCGCTGCGCAGGCGGTCTGGGGGCGGCTGGATGTGGTGGTGAACAATGCAGGCTATGGCCTGCTGGGCGCGGTGGAGGAATGCAGCGAGGAGCAAATCCGGTTAAACTTTGAAACGAATTTCTTCGGCGCTTTGAATGTCATCCGGGCTGCCCTGCCCATCCTGCGTCAGCAAAAGCAGGGACACATTATCAATATCAGCGCAGCGGCGGCCATCTCCAACTATGCCGGTTTTGGCATCTACGGCGCGGCCAAAGCGGCCCTCGAATCACTGAGCGAAAGCCTGCGCCTGGAGGTGGCGGCCCATGGCATTAAGGTCACCCTGGTGCAGCCTGGCCCTTTCCGCACCCGCTTCATCGGCAAAGGCATGGCCCAGGCCACCGCCACGGAAACGTATGCGGGCAGCAGTGGCAAATTCGCTGCCTATTTAGAGAAGGTGGATGGCAAGCAGCCCGGCGACCCCGAACGCGCCGCCGCCCTCATCGTGAAAATGGTCCAGGATGGGCAGTCGCCTCTGCGGCTGCCGCTGGGCAAGTATGCGGTGAAGAAAGTCCGCGATGTCGCGGCCTCCCGCCTGCGCGAACTGGAGGCCTGGGAACAGGCGGCAGGCGAGACGGATGGCTGAAGAGCATGCAGATAGGAAAACCGTCTCGACAAAGTGGCTGCATCCATGCGAGATCATTCGAGAATGAACTCGAGTCCCTTCCGCCGAGCCTGCGGCCGTTTCTTCCGCTACGCGGCCTGGACGGGCATGATCGTTTTCATCCTTGTCTCCTCAGTTTATGTCTATCTGGATTGGAAAGCGGAGAAGCGCTGGGCGGCTGTGCAAGCGATGGTCAAACGGGAAGGGGAGACCCTCGCGCTGACGGACTTGATGCCACCCCGCCTGCCCGAGGCGGAAAACTATGCAGCCATCCCGGAACTGCGCGGCATCAACATCGTCGAAGATGGCGATGATAAAAAAGGAGCTCCGGCAGCCAAACGCCAGGCCTTGCTGGATCTGGTGAGCGGTCTGGAAAAGATCACCCCTAAAATGTACCAGGAGTCTTTGCTGGGGAGACCTCCGGATTGGCCGCGCCTTATGGCCGAACTGAAATCTACCAGCTACATTACCGACCTGCCACCCGCTGGAAAAGAGGCCGAGCTTTTCAAGCGCACCTTGGAGACCCAGAGGCCCCTGCTCAAAGTTCTCGCCGAATCCTCTCATCGTTATCAGCAGGCGGAATGGGTGCCAGCTTTGCGCGATCAGACTTTGCCCAAACATCTGATGGAACGGAAGGTGCCGCACTACAATGCCGTGCAGATGATATGCCGGGCTTTAACTTTGCACGCCATCGCAGCCGCAGAGTCCGGAGATGCCAGGGCCGCCCTGGATGATTATCGTGCGATCTCTCTGTTAACCAAAACCCTGAATCGCGAGCCTTTGCTGATAGGCCACTTGGTATCCTTGGTCAGCAATCGGTCTGGTTTTGAAGTGGTGTGGAGCCTTCTGCGGTTGAGGGGTCTTCAAGAAGCAGATGTGGCCAGTCTGCAAACCCTGCTGGCTTCCTATGAACCCGAAAAATCTTACCTGCTAAGTCTGCGAGGAGAACTGTTCCTCGGGCTCAACTCTCTGGAAGCACTGGCCAGCGATCCCACGGGAATGGGGATGTTTTCCCTGGCCGGGGCCACGGGCAAGACGGGAGGTTTCCGATCTTGGATTGGGCGGGCAGTGCCGGACAGCTTTTTTACAGAAAGCAGTGCCAGTTGGGTGGAACTGCAAATGACCCACTTCATTCGCCCGATGAAGAGCCAGGGAAGCTGGGCCGTGGTTCAACAGCAAGATGCTTTGAATGCAGCGCTTGGCAGTGGAAGACTCTTTGAACAGCCGTTTGACCGATTTTTTTCCCGGTTCATGCTTCGAGCCTCACTGGCGGTCGCCCTGCGCACCCTGAATGTAGAGGTCTTGCGGAGGCAGGCCCTTGTCGCTTGTGCCCTGGAGCGTTACTTCATTAAACAGGGGCGGTATCCTGAACGATTGGAGGAACTGGTGCCGCAATACCTGGCTTCCGTGCCGCTGGATCCTGTGGATCAGTTGCCTCTCCGCTACCGTCAGGCCGATTCAGGCCGCTATCGCATCTGGTCCGTGGGGATGGATGGCGTGGATGATGAGGGGCAGGTGAATCCTGGGCCCGGAGACAATCCGGCGGCCATTTTGAGCAAACCTCAGTACCAGGGTGATTGGACCTGGCAGTATGAGCCTGTGGCGCTACCGCCGGCGGTGCCTGCCGCAGCGCCCAAAGGTCCGGGGCTGCCTCCGTTACCGGGTTTTCCTTCGGCCCCATCCGGCTCGTAAACGGTCCCAAGTCGGGTTTCAGCCGCTTGCATAGGGCCTCGGTGGGCCCGATATTCTCTCCGTGATTCCTTTTTATTGGTCTTCAGGAGGCTCCCGCTCTTGGCGTGGGCACCTGCCATCAGACGGGTCGGCTTCCCGCTTTTTGACCCCGCACCTTCCCCAGGAATCCCCCGATGGGGAAGTCTTGGGGAGACGATGGGGAAAGTCATCCCCATCACAAAAAGTTGAGGATCAGTCGATTAGGTCCAAAAATCCCCAGGTGGGGAAAAATTCGCCTTTTCCCCCATTTAACCCTCATTCCCACTCATTTTTGAATCTCAGGTCCGGTGGAAAGCTTGATTTGGGTCCAAAAAGCCCCTTGCAAAGCGGCGACGCCAGCCCATAATCCCCGCCCCTTGCGAGCTGCCTAGTCACATCGCCGTCGGTCTCCAGGTCCGTTTTCTCTTCTGAGAAGCCACGGACGCTCGCTCTGGAGGTAACCCGGTATATCCAAATCCATCCATGTCCGTCCGCCTAGCCCGATTCGAAATGCCGAATCGCCTCGTTCGCAACGAGGCCACCGCCACCGATACCTACGCCCAGTTCAGCGCCGAGCCTTTTGACAAAGGTTACGGTCACACGATCGGGAACTCCCTTCGCCGTGTCCTGCTTTCTTCCCTGGAAGGTGCAGCCATCACGTCGGTGAAGATCCGCGGGGCGGAACATGAGTTCAGCACCCTGCCAGGCGTGCTGGAAGATGTGGTTCAGATCGTTCTGAACCTGAAAAAAGTCCGTTTCAAGCACCACAGCGAGAGCAAAGAAGCCCGCCTCCTCTCCATCAGCGTGGACAAGGAAGGTGCTGTCACCGCCGGTGACATCAAAGAAGACAACCACTACGAAGTCATCAACAAGGACCTCGTCATCTGCAACCTGGACCGCAAAGCCAAGTTCGAATGCGAATTCGAAGTCCGCGTCGGCCGTGGTTTCTCCACCTGGGAAGAAAACAAGCGTGCAGACACCCCGATCGGTGTGATCCCGATCGACTCCATTTACAGCCCGGTGACCCGCGTGAAATATGGCGTGGAAAACACCCGCGTCGGCCAGAACACCGACTATGACAAGCTGGTGCTGGACGTTTGGACCGACGGCCGTATCGCCCCGAGCGACGCCCTCCTCCAGGCTGCCTCCATCCTGCGTCACCACCTGGACGTGTTCGTCAACTACGACGACAAGGCCATCGAATTCGAAGCGGCTCCAGAAGCCCAGACCGAAGAAAACAGCGAGCTGCGTAAGCTCCTGAACATGAGCGTCAACGAAATCGAGCTGTCCGTCCGTGCGGCGAACTGCCTGAACAACGCCAACATCACCTCCGTGGGCCAGCTGGCCATGAAGACGGAGGCCGAAATGCTGCGCTACCGCAACTTCGGCAAGAAGTCCCTCACCGAAATCAAAGAGAAGCTGGCCGAACTGGGTCTGTCTCTCGGCATGAAGTTCGATTCATCGCTGCTTGAGCCTACCTCCGGCGGCAGTTCCTTGCTCGCCCGCAGCAGCATGATCGCTGATGACGATGATGAAGCCGATGCCGCTGGTTTCGCCAGCCTGATCGACAGCCACCTGCCAGATGGTGACGACGACGAATAATCCCTGACCTTAGACTAGAGAGAACGAAGACATGAAACACGGAAGAAAAGTCCCCAAACTCCAGCGCGACGCAGCCCACCGCAAAGCACTGCTGGCCAACCTCGTTTGCGCCCTTGTGGAGCACCGCCGCATCCGCACCACCCTGGCCAAGGCCAAGGCCGTGCGCCCGCTGGCTGAGAAAATGATCACCCTGGGCAAGCGTGGTGACCTTCATGCACGCCGCACCGCGATTTCCGAACTGCGCCAGACTGGCACGGTGAAGAAGCTGTTTGAAGACATCGCTCCTGCCTCCAAGGACCGTCAGGGCGGCTACACCCGCATCATCAAGCTCGGTCAGCGCCGCAGCGACTCCGCCCCGATGGCTTTCATCGAGTGGGTTGACGCTTATGTGCCCCCAGCACCGAAGTCTGAAGAAGCCGCTGCCGATGTGGTGACCGTCGAAGAGCCAGCCTCTGCTGAAGAAGCTGCTCCGAAGAAGAAGCGCGCCACCAAAAAGGCCGCCGAAGCTACCGCTGAGTAATCAGCCTCTACGGATCTAAGATCTACTTTGAGCGCGGATGCCGAAAGGTATCCGCGCTTTTTGTTAGGCAGGATCGTTCAATCCAACGCTGTTTTGCCCCAGATTTCCTGGAGGAGGTGATGGATGGAGGGTTCGGCGGTTTTGAGTTCGCCGTGGACGAAGGGGTAGAAGTCATTGACGCCGAAGTAGGCTTCGGTCATCTCGGCAAAGAACTCCTTGTGGTTGGTTAGGGCATAGTGGCGGATCCGGCGGCCGGTGACATGCAGGCTCCTGTCGCCATGACCGGACTTTTGATAGGCCTCCCAGCAGGCGGCGATGCGGGGTTCGTCAAAGCCCAGTGCCTGGTCGTGATAGGCGTGGGCTAGCTCATGCAGCAGGCTCCAGGGCTGGATGTGCTGATGGCGGGCGGAGACGAACTGCGCGGCGACAGGGATGTGCACGGCTCTGGCCAGGGAGGCTGAATGGCCGTTGTCCGTCAGCCACTTCGCAGACGGATGATACTGCATGGAGGTGAGGTCGCGGCTGTCGAGCTCCAGCCAGATCGGGACCTTCTGAAGTGGGGGGACTTTGTCTTTCGGCAGGACGGTGACGATGTCTGCCAGGCGGGCCTGGAGAAGGGCAAGTGCGGTCTTCCCCAGCGCGGCGTGGTCTGGCTGCAGCAGGCGCTCATCCACATGGATGGTCCATCCTTCCACCTGATGGGCTGCATGAGTTGTGGCCTGGGCCAAGCCAACCGAGGTGACGAGTGAAACCAAAATGGTAAGGAGAGTGGTGACGGACATGCGAGGGGTATAACGTCCAAAGCTGGGCCGTTTGTCTCCAATAAGGAGCATCTGAGCATTGCATCCTGCGTCAGGGTGGCTGACGTTGGCGCACTCATGGTGCGTGCTCTGGGATCTCATACTCTCGCGTTGGTCCACGGTTTGGGAGACTTTACGTTGTTTACGTTAAGGTCGTTCCAGTCCGTGTTTGGCACGCGTCGGCTGTTTCGCCGGGTGGTGCGGGCGATGTTTGAGCAGGGCGTGCGCTGCCTGCCGGTGATCCTCATTGTGGGGCTGTTCACCGGATTGGTACTGGGTCTGCAGGGCTACTATGTGCTGAACCGCTTTGGTTCGGAGAGCCTGCTAGGCGCTTTGGTTTCGTTGAGCTTGGTGCGGGAGCTGGGGCCGGTGCTGGCCGCGCTGATGCTGGTGGGGCAGGCGGGTTCGGCACTGGCGGCGGAGCTGGGCATCCAGCGCAATACGGAGCAGGTTGCCGCGCTGGACACGATGGGCGTGAACAGTCTCGGTTACCTCATCTCGCCCAGGTTGTTGGCGGCTTTGATGGTCTATCCCATGCAGACGGCGTTGTTTGTCGCCGTTGGTCTTTTCGGGGGCAGCCTTTCCGGCACTTGGTTGTTAGGCCTGGAGTCCGGGGTCTATTGGTCATCGGTGGAGCGTGCGGTGCAGATGCAGGATGTGACGGAGTGCCTGATGAAGGCGGGCACCTTTGGCCTGCTGACCATCGCTCTCTGCGCCTACCATGGATTCAATGCGCATCGCTGCCGCTCGGCCACTGGCGCGCGTGCGGTGAGTGCCTCCACCACACGGGCGGTGGTGCAGTCCAGCATCACGGTGCTGGCGGCGGATTATGTGATCACCTCTTTCCTTGTCTGATGATGCCTGATCCCACTCAAGAATTGCTGCTTCAGGTGCAGGGCGTGCATAAGCGCTTTGGCGACAACGTCGTTCTCGCCGGGGCAGACCTGGACGTGCCGCGTGGCAGTCTGGTGACGGTGATGGGGCGCAGCGGCGCGGGCAAGTCGGTGTTCCTGAAATGCCTGGCCGATGTGATCCGCCCGGATGAAGGCCGTATCCTTTTTGATGGGAAGGAACTGGCCGCAGGCGCGGCGCGCGCGGACTTCCGCCGCCGTTGCAGCTTCCTATTTCAGAGCAATGCGCTGTTTGATTCGCTGACGGCCCTGGAAAATGTGGCGCTGCCGCTGGAGCAGACGCTGGATATTTCAGAGAAGGAGATCCGCGAGCGAAGCCGGGAGGCGCTGCGCCAACTGGAACTGGAAGCTCACCAGGACCGCTATCCCAGCCAGCTTTCCGGCGGGATGCAAAAGCGGCTGGCGCTGGCACGGGCGATTGTCACCCGGCCAGAGCTGGTACTGTTTGACGAGCCGACGGCGGGCCTGGACCCCCTGCGACGGAATGCGGTGTTCGTGATGATCGCCCGTTACCAGCGGCAGTTTGGCTTCACCGCGGTGGTGGTCACGCATGATGTGCCGGAGGCGCTGATCGCGAGCGATCGGGTGGCCTTGCTGGACCAGGGGCGGATGCATTTTCAGGGAACACCCGCGCAATTTTCCGCTTCATCCGATTCTGTCGTGGTCAGTTTCCGCGACAACACGGCGGCCCTCAGCACTTCTTTGGCTGCCATCCGCAGCGGCGCACTCCTCCATTCTGAAGACGTATGAAACAGACCAAGCTTGAATTACTTGTCGGTGCCTTTGTGCTTTTGGGCCTAGCCGCCGTCGCCTACCTGACGGTGAAACTGGGAGCAGGCTCCCTGCTGGGCGGGGACACTTACATGCTGGAGGCGCGGTTCACCAGCGTCAGCGGGCTGAATGCGGGTGGCAATGTGGTGGTGGCCGGGGTGACCGTGGGCCGGGTGGAATCCATCCGCATGGAGCCGACGGAATACACGGCGATTGTGACGCTGAGCGTGATGTCTGGCCTGAAGCTGCCTACGGATTCCATGGCCTCCATCAAAACAACCGGGCTGATCGGCGATAAATATCTAGCGCTTTCCCCGGGTGCGGATGAAACTTTCCTAAAAGCTGGCGAGCGAATTACGATGACAGAGTCTTCCGTTGATCTTGAGTCCTTAATCGGGAAGATGGCCTTCGGCAGCGTGTCAGAAGAAACTGAAAAAGCACCACCCCCATGAACCGACGTTCCTTACTCGCTTTGATTGTGTCCGCGCCCATCCTGCTCGGGCAGGCTTCTGCCTCCACTGCGGAGGCGCAGGCGCGTCTGAAGACGGCGGTGGATGAAGTCCTTTCCGTTTCCAACCGGGTCTCCAGCCGCAGCGCCTTGGCGGAAAGTGCGCGGCCGGTTTTGCAAAAGCACATCAGCTTTGAAACGATGACCCGCCGAGCTGTGGGCGTGGGCTGGCGGCAGTTCAGCGCGGCGCAGCAGCAGAAGGCGACACAGCTTTTCACCACCCTCGTCATCCGCACTTACAGCAACAAGTTCACCCCCGGTGAAAAGGCGGCGGTGGATTTCCAGACGGCCCAGGCTCCTGCAGCCGGCCGTGTGGATGTGCCGACGACGCTCGTTTACAAAGGCAGCCGTTACAGTGTGACCTACCGCATGGAGCAGGTGGGTGGCGGCTGGCGCATTGTGGATGTGGTCATCGAAGGCGTCAGCATGGTCGCCAATTACCGCACCCAGTTGGATTCCACCTTTAAAAAAGGCGGTGCCGCCGCTGTCATCACGTCCCTCGAACAATCAGTCTCCCGCCCCCAATGAAAACTGGCATCCCCACTCTTCGTTTGCTGACGCTGGCCTTGGTCCCGTTCCTGACGGACTGCGCCACCCCCAAGACTTCAGCGCCCCCTGTGGTGGCGGGGAGTGAAGCGGTGAAGCCGCTGGATGCCGTGGATGAACTGGACGACTACGGCGCGGCTGCGGAAGTGGCCGATCCGCTGGAAGGGCTCAATCGTGCGACCTTCAAGCTCAACGACGGTCTCTACAATTTTGTCTTTAGGCCCGTCTCCAAAGGGTATGAGTTCGTCGCCCCGCAGCCAGTGCGGAAGGGGCTGACCAACTTTTTTGACAACGTGAAGTTCCCAGTGCGCTTCGTGAACAGCGGTTTGCAGGGCAAGTTTGTCCGTGCTGGCAAAGAGGTGCAGAAGTTCGGTGTGAACACCATCGTGGGTGCGGGCGGTTTGGTGAAAGTGTCCGACAAGATCCCCTCCCTGGTGGCTGTGCCTAGCGAAGATACAGGTCAGACGCTGGCTAAGTGGGGCCTCGGTCATGGCCCTTACATCGTGCTGCCTGTTTTTGGTCCGAGCACGGCGCGTGAAACGGTGGGCTTTGCCGGTGACTATGTGCTGAATCCAGTCAACTGGGGATTCTTCCTGAAGGGAGATGCCCGTGACTGGGTCTGGATCCCTTCGACGGTGAACACGGTGCAGTCCCTGCCTGACCAACTCTACTATTACGACGAGGCCTGCAAGAACTCGGTGGATCCCTACCTGTCGGTGCGCAGCATCTATATTCAGAACCGTAACTCGGCGGCGGGCCAGTAGGGCTACTTCAGGGATGATTTGTCGCATGCTTGGTTAGACTTCCGGCAAGCTAAGCTGTGCGGGGAACCGTCCGGCAAGGTGGGCGCGGTAATCTTCATCCTGCGTCGTGGATGAAACGGGTTTCTTTAGCGAAGCCTCAGAGTATCCTTTGTTATGGCATGGGGATGATGCCGAAATGCAAAAGAGGCGATGAAATTCCGGGCGGGGTGTGTACTGATACCTCCCCCGATTATGATTCCCCCCAATCATCTTTTTCCTGAGTTCCGCCTGCTTAAACCGATCCTCGTGGGTCTTGCGCTGCTGCTTTCGATGGTGCGCGTGCAGTCGGCGGAGGTGACCTGGAATGGTGGCGGGGCCGACAACAACTGGGGAACGGCGCTGAACTGGGGCGGGGCGGTGCCGCTGGCGGGTGACTCGCTGGCTTTTGGCGGCAGCCTGCGGCTGGGCGCAGTGAACAACCTGGCGGCAGACATCAGCTTTGCAGGCATCACCTTCAACAGCGGCGCGGGGGCGTTCACGCTGTCGGGCAGCCGGATCACGCTGGGCGGGGATGTCATCAACAACTCTGCGGCCACGCAAACGCTCAGCTTACCGCTGCTGCTGGATGCGACGCGCAGCTTCAATGCGGCTGCGGGAACGCTGACGGTGAGCGGTGCCATCAGCGGCAACGGCGGCCTGAACAAGACGGGGGCGGGCACGTTGAACCTCAGCGGCACGGTGGCGAATGCCTACACGGGGCTGACGACGGTGAGTGCGGGGATCCTGAACCTGGACAAGACGGCGGGCGTGAATGCGGTGGCAGGAAATCTGGAAATCACGGCTGGAGGACGGGTGACCTTTGCGCGGTCTAACCAACTGGCTGACACGGCTTTGGTGACCATGAGCGGGGCGGGCAGTGTGTTTAATGGCACGGCTGTGAATACGGGCATGCCGAATTCCTTTTCTGAAACCATCGCCGGGCTGGCGATCACAGGCGGTGCCTTCAATCCCGGGGGCGGATCCATCTGGACGATCACCGGCGCGGGCAGTTTCACCGGCGGTGCGGACAACACCATCTTTGTGGGCAACAGCGGTGCGCGGCTGAGCTTTGACAGTCTGAGCCTCACGGCCATGACGGCCACGGCAGGTGCTGTGGTGGGGACGAACAATAGCTTCACCCTTTATGGGAACTCGGGTACGCAGAGTTCCATCACGGTGGGCAGCGGCGGGCTGACGCTGGACGGCTCTCGCCTCAATATGCGGCGCGGGGGAGCAGGTGCGACCGGGAGCAAGGTGGTGCTGAATGGTGGCGTGACGACGGTGGGCACGGCGGCTTCATTCATCACGGAAGACACGGCGGGCGGCACGACCGGGGTGGTGCGCCTGGAACTCAGTGGCACGGCGGCTGTGGTGGAGCGCGAGTTTAACATCGGGGCAGGCGGGGCCAACCTAACCATCAATGTGGAAGTGACCAACGGGGCCTCCACCCAGGCGGGGCTGACCAAGACGGGCAATGGCAACCTGAGCTTCACGGGTGGCTATGCCAACAGCTACACCGGGACCACACGGATCAATGGCGGCATGCTGACGCTGAACAAAACGCCGGGGGTGAATGCCGTGGCGGCAGACATCGAGGTGAATGCGGGAGGAACGCTGACGATGAGCGCGAATGACCAGATCGCCGATACGGCGGGCATCATCGTGAACACGGGCGGGACCATCGCGGCCTGGAGCCGGAATGAGACGATCGCCTTTTACACGCAGAATGGTGGCGGGGTGACGGCGAGCGGCAACACGGGGCAGGTGGTCATCACGGGAGCGATGCGGCTGCTGGGGGGCAATCTTTTCACCATCAACAGCAATGCTGTGCCCGCACATTTTCAGATGGGCAGCCTGGAACTCAGCGGGGCGGATCTGCTGGTGGGCGGCAACAACGGGGTGGGGCTGGGACGCACGGCGGTGACGGTGGGCAGTGGTGGCCTGAGCCTGAAGAATGGCCGTACCCTGACGCTGTATCGCGGCACGGCGGGTACGGTTTTGAACCTGAATGGCGACTTCACCGGGGCGGGCAGCAACTCCATCATTGCCAACATTCCGGGCCCTGTGGAGCCGGAGCTGAACTTGGGAGCGGAGACGCGTACTTTCACGATTGAGACAGGAGGCAACACGACGATCAGCGTGGCCATCGTGGGCAATGGCGGGCTGACCAAGGCCGGGCCGGGCACTCTGACCTTCACGGGCAATCTGGCCAACACCTATGCGGGTGTGACGACGGTGAACGGCGGCGTTTTGAACCTGAACCAGACGGTGGGCACGGATGCGATCACTAATGGACTGGACATCCGGACGGGCGGGACGCTGACCCTGACCGCGAATGAGCAGATCGCCAACAGCTCCGGCATCACGATGAATGGAGGGCTGCTGTCGCCTCTGACCACGACGGAGACACTGGCCTACTACACGCAGAACTCTGGCGGGCTGAACAACAGTGGTAATGTGGGGCACCTGATTGTGACCGGGACCATGACGCTGGATGGTGGCAACATCATGACCCTGAACAGCAGCGGAGCGACTCCGCCTAACTGGCAGTTTAACCGGGCGGTGCTGCGTGGCGCGGACATCCTGGTGGGGGCCAACAATGGCACGGGCAATCCCCGCACCCGGCTGACGGTGGGCGCTGGCGGGCTGTTGCTTCAGGGCCGGACGATCACGCTGAATCTGGGCAATGCGGGCTCGGAAATGTTCCTGGATGGGGATGTCAGCGCCAGCGGCACGAGTGCCATTACGGCGGGCTCTAGTGGGGCTGTGGAACCCTTGCTGCATCTGGGCACGGGGACGCGCGTGTTTGACATCACCGGCGGTACCACCACGCTGGGGCTGGAGGTGACCGATGCGGCGGCGCTGCAGAAAATGGGCAGCGGTACCCTGGTGCTGACGAGCGGCAACAGCTACAGCGGCGGCACCACGGTGAGTGCTGGCAATCTGCGCCTGACCAATGCCAGCGGCAGTGCCACGGGCACGGGGGCGCTGACGGTGAACAGCGGTGCGACGCTGAGCGGCACGGGCCGCGCGGCACCAGCCAGTGGGCAGGGGATATCCATCAATGGTATCGTCTCGGTGGGAAATCCAAGTCCCGTCTCTGGGCAGACGCTGACGCTGAGCACCAGCGGCCTGGGCACGGTGGAAATCGGTGGCCGGGTGGTGATTGATCTCTTTTCAGGCCAGGGCAGCGGCGGCGTGAACAATGCGGCGAGTGCGGACCGTCTCATCCTGGCCAGCGAGGCCGGTGTGATCTTGGGGGGTGGCTCCGTGCTGAATGTGGTCACCAGCATTCCGGTGGATGCGGGGAACTCGGCAGGCTGGGCGCTAGGCACGACCTGGCAGATCATTGACTGGAGCGGACTGACGGGTGGCCTAACCGGAAGTTTTGGAAACCTGAGTGGCCCCTCTCCTTCGAACTATCTGAATTTGCCGGACCTAAGCGCCATGGGCTTTGCCTGGGATGTGTCAGGTCTTTACACGCAAGGCACGATCAAGGTGGCGCTGATCCCGGAGCCTGGGCGCGTGCTGCTGCTGGTGCTAGGTCTGGGCGCGGTGGTGCTGCGCCGACGCAGGGGCGTGTGAGGTGGATGTGTTTTTGGTTAGGGGAGCTTTCGTGGGTGCTGGGGCTTGGGGGAGTTCCGTGAGGGATCTTGGCGGCTGCGCCGCTGAATAATGGGGCGGAGAAGAGTCTCCGCGCTCCTCTCGGGGTGGCTGCGCCGCTGAGTAATGGGGCGGAGAAGAGTCTCCGCGCTCCTCTCGTGGTGGCTGCGCCGCTGAGTCATGAGGCGGAGAGGAGTCTCCGCGCTGCTCTCTTGGGGTTACTTCTTGGGGGCGGGGCGGGTGGGGAGACCGTTTTTGATCCAGGTGGCGGGAGGTGTGAGGGGGGCGGCCAGGAAGGCTTCACGCTCTGGATCGGCCAGGGGGGCGACGGGAGAGAGGAAGGTGCGTGTCTGGTGTGCGAGGCACACTCTCACGAGGTCCTGTTTTAAGTCTCCACGCTGCACCGGGATGGCGCTGATGATGTGATCATAAGTGCCCACTTGCAACGAACGCAGGGCTGGAGCGGGCTTCTCCTCGGTGGCGGCTTCCAGGCCTAACCAGCGAGTGTTGGCATTGCAGCTTTCGGCCAGCGGCAGCAGGACGCAGGTGCCTGCGGGAAGGGGCTGAGCAGGGCTCGGTTCAGGGATGGATGTGGTACGGTCCAGGCGGAGGTACGTGCCGGGAGGAATGGTGGAAGGCAGGGGTTCGCGCAGCACTCGGAAGGCCCATTCCCAACTCGGGACCCGGAAGATTTCCTGAGTCATCTGTGCCCAAGGCAGGCTGGCAAAGCCTGAGTCTGCCGCGACCCAAAGCTGGGTGGCCTGCGGGCTGGTCTGGGCGATGGCTTGGGTGAGGGTTTCCAAAAACGGTGCCCAATCCAGCTCCGCGCCTGGGGTGGCGGACATGGGTTTCAGTCGGTCATGATGAATGACGCGACCCGCAGGGCCCTGCACGATGAGGCTGTAACGTCCCTGGGCGGCCTCGCCACGCATGACCAGGCTGATCCAGGCGGTGGGGGCCAGTTCTGGACGTTCGCGAAGCTCTGCGGCGACGGACCAAAGTTCGACCTGGCGCTGATGTTCAAGCTGCTGCATCTGCCGGGGATCTGCCACCAGGGCCTGCACCAGTGGGGAGGGCTGGCTGCGGCTGTGCAGGTGGCGCAGGGCGAGGGTCTGCAGTTCGTCGGGAAGCACACGCAGGAGGGTGACCTCGCGGTCATGCAGCGTCTCATGCAGGAGAAAGAGATCCTCGGCATCTTGGATGGCTTCGGGCTCCAGTCGTGACCACGCGGTGCGCAGGGACTTCGTCCAATCCTGCCAGATTTCCTGATCGCGAAGAAAGGGCATGCGGCGCTGGTTCTGGCGCAGCGTTTTGGCATAACCAAGGATGCGTTCAGGGGAGGGCGGCAGGTGGGGCAGCAGGCGACCGAGGGTGATGAGGCGGTGGTGGCGTGCGGCGAGGGTGGCGGCGGACTGCAGGAGCTCGTGCTGCTTTTTCAGGGCGTAAGCCTGGGCCTTGCGGGCGACCCAGCTCAGGGCGGCGAGGGGGTGATGTAGCACGATGCCTGCGCGGCGCAGGACCTCCCAGTCCGGGTCATTCTGCACTTCACTGGTTAGGTATGGGTGCGCGGCGTCCTGGGGATCAAGATACTGGCGGGCGGCGGCCTGGCCATTTTCCGTGGTGGGGAGATCGCCAGGGAAGGGGAGATCCTCAAGGGGGATCTGGAGGGCGGGGTGGCCGCAGAGACCCATTTCGGAAAGGTGCCAGGCGGCCACGCGGCAGCGCTGCAAAAAGGAGTCTGGAGCCTGGGGCGGCAAAAGGTGGAGGACCAGGGCGGCGAGCCGGGCTGCCTGATCCGCATCGCCTGCCAGACGGGCGGTGGAGGCGGCGGCGAGCAGGGTTTCCAACTCGGCTCCGCGCACAGCTCCCTGGGCGGGGCGGGCATCGCGATGCAGCATCCAGGCGGTGATATGCCAGGGGGCGAGATCCGCAGCAGGGGTGGCTTTGGATTCAAGCTGCTGGAGGATCTGCCGATGGAGTGTGCTGGCGAGCCGACGGGTGATTTGAGATGAAGCAACGGGCCAGGGGAGTTCGCTGTCCCAGAAGCCGAGGTCCGTTTTGCGGCCCGGTTTCCAGCCTGGCGTGGCGGTTTGCAGCAGGGCCTGAAGTTCAGTCCATGTGGCGGTGCCCAAAAGACTGCGGGCCTGCCACAGCACGAGGGCGGAGGACAGGGGGGCTTTGGTCAGCGGCAGCAGCGGTGGGCGGTCCTGGCTCAGCCGTTGGCGGAGGGTTTGCAGCAGGCTGTCCTTTTTGGCCGGGGAAAGGGCGGGGAGTTCCAGCACCTCAGGCAGCAGGGCGAGGACGGCCCAGAGGATGGCGGACTCGGGCGACTTCAGGGCGCGGAGGGCCAGTTCGGTCGGGTCCTGCCGACGCTGGGGAGGAGAGTCAGCGCCATGGAGCTCCCGCCAGAGGGCGTAGTCGGGCCGTTGGGCGTGCTGGGCATCCTGCTTCTGCCAGTAGTCGCGCAAGGCACCACGGCTGGGCTTGCCCGTCTGGGCAGAGCGCCAGGCTTCGAACTCCCGGATCACCGTGCCGAGGGGGACGATGGGGGCAGGTTTGCGGGCGGCTGGCTGAGGGGGGCGTGGTCGGCGCGGGGCTGGCATGAACTGGGGAGTGTAGCGATGGCGGGCGAGAGAGCAATGGCGCAGCGGGGGAGACGCTGACTTGCAATGCGGGGGCTCCCACGTGTAATACGGCATGGGTTTGTCATGGATCATTCGTAAGGGCCTGCTGCTGCTGGCCATCGCTGCGGCACTGCCTGCGCAGACGCCGGAGGCGAAAGAGGGCAAGGATGTGAAGGAGGCGAAAGTGGAGCCAGCCAAAGTGGTGCCACCTGCGCCTGTGGAGGAGCCTGCGCCGGACAAAAGGCAGACGCTGAGCTCCCTACTGACGACCCGTGACGGCCTGCGCAAGTCCCTGGAAGAGCAGCGGCAAAAGCTGCGCAACGAGACGGCAGAGACGGCGAAGAAGGACATCCAGGCCGAGATCGAACGGCTGGAGAAACGCCGCCAGGAGGTGGAGCGTGACTTTGCGGTGATGGTGACGGGCCTGCAGTCGCTGGAAAACTACAGCACCAGTCCGGAGGTGCAGGCCCCGCTGAAGTTGCAGGATGAACTGGGCCAATTCCTGACGCCCATCTTCAGCGATCTGCGGGAGCTGACGCGGAAACCGCGCGAGGTGCGGGCCCTACAGGATGAACTGGCCCGTCTGGAGCTGCAGAAAGGCCAGGCCAAACGGGCGATGGAGGAGGTGGATAAACTGCTGGCTGAGCTGAAGGCGAGCAAAGCCCCGGACGCAGGGCTGCGCACGGAACTGAATGACACACGCAAACGCTGGCAGACGCGGCTGGGGGAAACGGAAAGCCGCGTGGCGGTGGTGCAGCACCAGCTTCAGGAACTGAATGTCTCGGGCGCGAATTTTTGGTCGGAATTGGGCAAGCAGGTGCAGCGGTTTGTCTTCACGCGGGGGACGAACATTGCACTGGCCCTGCTGGCCTTTCTAGTGGTTCTCTTTGGCCTGCGGGCGGCCTACTATTATGCCCTGAAGCTGGTGCCGGTGAAGAAGTACCAGCGGCTGAGTTTCTCCGCCCGGCTGCTGGATGTGGTGCATGAAGGGGGCAGCCTGCTGCTGGCCATCGTCTCCGCCCTGCTGGTGCTGTATGCCCGGGGGGACTGGCTGCTGGGCGGGCTGGCTTTGTTAGCCGTGGGTGGTTTGCTGATGACGGCGAAGTCGGGAATCGGCAAGCACCTGGAGGAGTTGCAATTTTTGTTAAACCTGGGCTCGGTGCGCGAGGGAGAGCGCGTGTACATTCGCGGTGTGCCGTGGCGCGTTGGGGCCATCCACATGTTTACGCAGCTCACGAATGTGGCCATCGGCGGGCCGGGGCTGCGGCTGCCTTTGGCGGAGCTTTCGAAGATGGTTTCGCGCCCGAGCTCGCTGGATGAGCCGTGGTTCCCGTGCAGCAAGCGGTCGTGGATTTTGCTGAACGGGGCTACGCTGGCGCAGGTGACGGACATCACGCCGGACCAGGTGGAGCTGCGCTATGGCGGGGGGCTGAAGCGCTGCCTGCCGATCAGTGACTTTGTGAAGATGGATGTGGCCTGTCTGGCGGGCGGTTTTGCGCGCTCCATCACGGTGGGGTTTGACTATCGGCATCAGCCGCAGGCGCTGACGGAGATGCCTGAAATCCTGAAGTCGGCAGTGAAGGCGGCCTTGCTGGAGACGATGCGGGAGGAGGAACTGACGGATGTGGTGGTGGACTTTCAGGAGGCGGCGGCTTCGTCGCTGAATTTTCTGGTGGTCGCTGTGCTGGCGGGTTCCCAGGCGCCTAACTATCTTTCCATTCCACGGATCATGCAGCGGGCGGTGCTGGCCACGGCGAGCAGGAATGGCTGGGAGATCCCCTTTCCGCAAATGGTGGTGCGGCAGGCGGGCGTTTGATCTACTGAAGTGCCCACAAAAAAGGCCAGCCACTGGTGGGTGGCTGGCCTGGAAAGGGACGGCGAAGATTATTCGCTGACCTTGGCGCTCTTGATGGTCACGGCTTCAGCAGGCACGTCGCGATGACCGCCTTTGGAGGTGGTCTGCACAGCGGCGATCTGGTCGATGACTTCAAGGCCTTTGGTGACTTTGCCAAAGACGCAGTAGCCCCAGCCGTCCTGGCCAGGATAGTCGAGGAAGCTGTTGTCCTTGAGGTTGATGAAGAACTGGCTGGAGGCGCTGTGTGGGTCCGGCGTGCGGGCCATGGCGAGGCTGCCTTTGACGTTCTTGAGGCCGTTGGCGGCTTCGTTCTGGATGGGGGCATCCGTCTTCTTCTGCTGCATGTCAGCGGTGAAGCCACCGCCCTGGATCATGAAGTCAGGGATCACGCGATGGAAGATGAGGCCATCATAGTGGCCTTTTTTCACGTATTTGACGAAGTTGGCGACGGTGCTCGGGGCCTTGGCGGCGTCGAGCTCGATTTCGATGGTACCTTTGCTGGTTTCCATCACGACTTTCACTGGTTTGGTTTCGCTCACAGGGGTCTCTTGGGCTGGGGTTAAACCGGTCGAGCCGACAAACGTGACTGCGAGGGCGGCAAGAAGCGGAAAATTGAGTTTCATAGAGTTGGGGCTTGAATGAGGCATGGAGAGGCCGGATTTGCAAAGGGGAATGTCGGCATCGGGCAAATGGCAGGGGGTGACATAAAGAACGGCCATTTTTGAATAATGCAGAACATTCCAGCGTCTGAGCTTCAGTTATGAAAACAAAATTCCTTTCTCTGGCTGGGGTGGTCTTGTGTGCCGCCGCCCTTAGCTCCTGTGTGAACTACGATGAGTATGGTTACGGTTATTCCGGGGTCGCGCCTGTGGGCGGCACTGTTTACGTGGATGATGGCCCCTACTACGGTGGCGGGTATGGCTACGGCGGCTACGGCTACGCGCCTGCCTATACCAGCGTCGGTTTCCTGGGCTTTGGCGGTGGGGGATTCTTTCCCGGTTACGGCTATGGCGGCTCCTATTACAACCGCCACCGCCATCACGATCACCATGACCATCACGACGGCGGCTATTACCGGTCTTCGTCCGCCAGCTCCAGATATGCCTCTCGGGTGAGCCGCCCGAGTTCTTCCCTGGGAGGTTCGGTAGGTCGTGCGCCGCTGACGCCTTCGCTGCCTTCGCCCCGCCAGTTGACGCGTCCTTCCAGCAGCTCTTCACGGGCTTCGCGTTCGTTTACCTCGCCCGCGCCGACGATGCGTTCGGCACCGCGTGTGCAATCTCGGCCAGCCCCGGCGATGCGTTCAAGCCCTGCGCCTAGCATGCGTTCGGCTCCTCGGGTGACGACGGCTTCGGCCCGTTCGGCTCCAGCATCTGTGGGTCGTGCACCTGCGGCATCTTCGGATCGTCGTCGTTCGCGCTAATTTTGCTGAAAATGCAAAGCGGGGTGTCCTGGGAACTTTCCCTGGGACACCCCGTTTTTCTTGAGACTTTGAAGATGAACTGCCGTGGAATCTGCGGCGGCCTTCTCAGAAGTATTTCTTGGAGAAGAGGAGCCGGGCCATTTGCTGGTTGCGATCAAGCAGGCCTTTGAGCTGCTGCTGATTGCTGTAGATGAGGGCTCCCTGGGCGGGATACTGCTGCTGGAGGACTTCGCACTGGGCAGCGAGCTGTTCGACGGCGATTTTCAGCTCCTTCACCTTGCGGCTTTCATCGGCGGTGATGCGGCCTTCGTAGATGGTGTGGTGGAGGATGTCGGTCTCGCGGGTGAGGTAGGAGACGGCGTTGGGCAGGGCCTCGGGTCCGCCGATGATGGCCCCACTGTTAGGATCCACCTGAGGGATTTTCGGCAGCATTTTGTCTGGGCGCTGGGGGATGACGGACTGCGGTTCATTGGGCAGGCCGCCGTCGCGGGCGTCGATGATCTGCGGGGTGATGAAGAGCATGAGGTTCTTGTGGTTCTTGCTCTTGCTGTCGTATTTGAAGGCCTTGCCCAAAACGGGGATGCTGTGCAGGAAAGGGATGCCGGCTTTGCCTTCACGCTCGCGGGCTTCATCCAGGCCGCCGACGGCGACGGTATAGCCGGAATTGACCTCGACAGGGGCATTGTAAACGCGGGAGGAGGCAACGGGGTAGGGGTTGCCATTGATGATCTCGGTGCTGATGATGCTGGAAACCGTCACTGCCATGTTGAGGAGGATTTTGTCATTCTCCATGCGCTTGGGCAGGATGTTGAGCACGGTACCGATGGGCAGGTAAGCGATGGATGAGGTGGTGGTGGCCCCTGCGCCGACGGTGGCGGAGGCGGTGCCATCGAGGACGGGCTGGTTCACTACGCTGCGGAAGGAGACTTCGCTGTTGTTCATGGTGACCATGCGGGGATAGGAGGTCATTTGCGTTTCCTCATCGCGCAGGAGGGCGCGGAGTTTCACATTGATGTCTTGAGAACTGAGGATGCCTAAGGCTGGGTAGCCGAGGGCACCTCCGGCAGCATTTAAGTTGGTGGGGCTGAGGAGGTTGGTGAGGTCGGCCCGGTAGCCGCCATTGGTGGCGACGTTGTCATACTCCACCTGGATGGAACGGCGACCGGTGTCTTCGTCGATTTCTTCGGTGACCTGGTTGACCTGGCGGAAGTTGCCAGTGTCGAAAGTACCCGTCCAGTCGATGCCGAACTCGCGTTTGGGATCGCGGGTGGTTTCGATGAACTTCACCTCGATGGCGATGAGGGTCTGGGGTTTGTCGGCGATTTCGAGGAAGCCTTCCACCCACATGTGCTGGAGGCGGGTGGCGACGATGTAGAGGGTGTTGGAGTCGGACTTCCAGATGACTTTGGGTTTGCGGAAGGCGCTGAGTTCGTTGGAGTTCATGGCCTTGGTGGGATCGCCACCGACACCGGCGATGGAGCCGAGATCACCGCCGCTCTGGCTGCTGGTTTCCTGTTCTTCGGTGGGCAGGCTGAGGAGGGAGCGGATGTCATTGATGATTTCGCTGCGGCGCACGGAGAAGGTTTCCTGGTTTCCCTGGAGATTCACGCCCCCCGCAGATGCACCGCCGCCGCCACCCCCACCACCGCCGCCGGAGCCCCCCACGGGAGTGAGGCTGAGGCCGGAGCCGGAATTAACGCGGTCCACACGCTCAAGGGCATTGTGGCGGATCTGGTAAGATTTGCCGATGAGTTCTTTGTCATCCGCAGGCCGGATGTACCAGATGCCATTGTCAGGGATGATGGCGAGCTGGTTGGCATTGCAGAGGGTCTCCAGCACGCGAAAGGGGCTGGCCTTGATGGTGAAGGTGACCTGGCGGGAGCCCTCAGGGCTGTCATTGGGAAGGGAAAAGAAGGACATCCCGGCATCCGTGGCCAGAAAGCGCAGCACATCGGAAAGGATGGCGTTGGAAAACTCATACTGCTGTGGCGGGGCATCCCGCAGCTTCTGAGCTTCCGCCTCGAACACGGCAGAGGAGAAGTTGAAGGAGGGGCTGCTCATCTGCGCACCTGCAGGGCGAAGAACAAGGCATGTCCCGAGGCAGAGGATCCAAAAAAGTGGGCGCAGAGTGTGCATTGAAAAAGCGGGTTATGATAAATATAGTGGCTTTGGTTAATTCACTCAAATGTTATTTATCAATGGGAGGATATTATTTTTTGGAAAGCCTAACTATTGAGGCCTCGCGATAACGCGAAGTGCTTCATGGTCTTAATGTATGGACTTTGAGTGTATCATGAAAGCAAATTTATGGAAAATATGGAAAAACATTGCTTCTCATGAATTTGGGGTATAAATTTCGCTGGGTTTAATTATTTACCATAATCAATATGGATTCCGTGCTCCCTCCTCCCTCTCTCCGCCAGCGCTCCCATCCTGGGCAGCGGCAGGGCTTTTCGGTGATGGAGCTGGTGGTGATCATCGCCATGCTGGGGGTCCTGGCCACGGTGGTGCTGACTCTGGTGGGCCAGCAGCCCGTGGCGGTGCGGAATACCAAGCTGTCCTCCGATGTGGCCACGCTGAATCAGATGCTGGCAGTGTACAGTTCTGATGGGGGCGACCTGAAGAATCTGTCGGACGCGCAGAGGGTCCTCGACAAGCTGAAGCGCACGCGGCCACAGGTCGAGTGGAAGCGCCACACGGGCCCGGCTTCTGGAAGGCTGATTGATATCCGCCTGCGTGCCCGGGTGACATCCGAGCCGGAAAAGAGCGGCCAGGAGCGTGCTAAGTGGAACAGCAGCAAAATGCGCTTTGAAATGACCAAGGGGAGTGGTGTGGCTGTGAGTGAATTTTACCTGGATGAGACCCTGGCCGGGACAGATCCTGGCACGGAACCCCGGACGGTGAGCGCCGTGCGCTACAATGTGGGCAGCGGCAAGAACCAGGGCTGGGTGTGGGGACATTCCAAATCAGGCACGGCCTCCTACAACAGTCCGGGCAGCAACAATGGCTCCGGTGTTTCCTCGCCCTTCAATCCACTGGCAAGTGCGCCCGTGCCACCGACCGACCCTACTGGGGGCGGTGGTGGAAGTGGTGGCGGCACGGGCGGTGGTGGCAGCGGGGGCGGTGGCGACCCTGGCGGCGGTGTTTCCCCACCGACGGCCACGCAACTGCCACGGCCGGGCATCAGCCCTTCCGGCGGTACCTTTGCCTTCGCTGCTTTTCCTGGCCAGGTTCTTTTGAGCCCGAACGGTGCGCCAGCCGCAGGATCCCGCCTGGAATACCGGGTGAATGCCGGGTCCTGGACTCCTTACTCGGGCACCCCGATCATCGTGGGATCTGCGGATAAGCTGGAAGCGCGCAATCTGGCCACGGACACGGCGCTCTATAAAAACAGCAGCGTGGCCTCGGCTTCCTACTTCCGCCTGGTTTCCGGCTTTTCCGGCTCGGGCACGGGGACCTGGGGGAATGCGACGGGTGGCACGGGCCTAGTCACGAATGTTCAAAACGGCGACGACAAGTCTACCTTCAAGCATGGCAACACGAAGCTGGATCTCGGGAACGGGGAGTTTCTGGATGCCGGGGTGGAGAACGTGCTGACCTTTGACCCCAAGCCTTTTGAGACCGTCGTACCCAATGTCTGGTTTGCCCTGGGGGACTTGGTGATGCTGAACGGGACCACCTTTTACAACAGTGAGTCCGATGGGGTCACGCTGAGCATCAACTTGGGGCTTTCAGAGCCAGCGCACAGCGCGGTGGTGCACATCAATCTGGGCCTGGTGAGCACGGAAAATACGAGCGACCGTCTGTCCAGCGCGGACATCGTGGAACTGCGCAATCCGAGCACCGACTTCACCGTCACGGTGGATGGGGTGGAATACCGCCTGGAACTGGGCTGGGCCACGACGGATCCCGGTGCCGGTGTGGCGCAGGGGAACCAGTTTCTTGTGTTTGAAGGGGCCGCTGCCAGCGCACTTCTGCGAGGCCGCTTTGTGCCTAACAAATAGTTTTTTATCATCTCTCCATGGAAGACATCAACGAACGCAGCCAACTGGGCTATCGCATGCTGCATCTGTCAAAGGATGCCGGGGTGAGCGACTTTTACATCACGCCCTGGGAGCCGCTGACGTACCGGCGGAACGGCAAACTGTTCTTTGATTCCTTCATCTACCAGCCGGAGCGGCCGCTGGAGTTCACCGCCGGGTGCGTGGACTATGCGCTGGTGCTGGGCAGCCGCCGTTACCGTGTGAACCGCATGGTCACCCGCGGGCGTCCGCGCTGGGTCATGCGCTTGCTGCCGGAAAACATCCCGGACATCAGCAAACTGATGGTGCCACCTGCGGCGATCAAGGCTTTCCTGGAGGCCAAGAACGGCCTGTTTCTGGTGTGCGGGGCCACGGGTTCCGGTAAGTCCACCACCATCGCCTCGATGATCCTGGAGCGTGCCAAACGCCGCCAGGAGCATGTGCTGACCTTTGAGGACCCCATTGAGTTCGTTTATCCCTCGGACATTCCTTCGCTGGTGTCTCAGCGTGAGATCGGCACGGATGAGCTGGACTTTAACAAGTCATTGCGCGCTGCTCTTCGTCAGGCCCCGGACGTGATCCTGGTGGGGGAAATCCGTGATGGTGAGACGGCAGAGATCGCCCTGCAGGCGGCGGAAACGGGGCATGTGGTGGTGGCCACGCTGCACACCTCCAGCGCGGCGCAGACGGTGCAGCGTTACCTGAAGTTGATCCCGAGCGACCGCATGGAAAACGCCATGCTTTCCTTTGCCGACAGCTTCCGTGGTATCCTCTGCCAGCGCCTGCTCTTTGATGAGGCGCGAGGCAAACGCTTCCCCATTCATGAACTGCTGCTGCCGTATGATTCGGTGTGCGGCATGATCCGGCGCGGTGAGTTCAAGAACCTGGAGCAGGAGCTCGAGGCGGGCTTCACGCGCGGCATGATGAGCTTTGAAAGGTGCCTGGGCTTTCGCCAGCAGGACGGGTGGAAACCCTCCCAAACGCGCAAGACCGGCTACGCCGAACATGAGGTCTATGACTTCCTATCCCGAGAAAACCTGACTTCCGTTTATGCTGTTGGATGAAATCAAATCTGTACTGAGCTTTGCCGCCTTCAAACCGGAGGCGGATGATGCCAGCGTACCCTGGGGCCGGCGCTTTGAAGGGCGCAAGACCCTGCTGCTGAACGTGAGCCGAAACCAGACGAGCTGGCGAGGCATCAACAAGAAAGGCCGCTTTGAAGACGGCGGAGTCATGGAGGGTGAATTCTCCGACGTGGCACCGCAGCGCGCCGATGAATGGCGGCAGATGGCGGATGGAGGCTGGTGCGTGGTCTCCGTGAACAACCGTTTCATCGTCAGCCTGGAGAACAACATGATGCGGGGAGAAAACTGCGTGCATCTGCTGCGCACGAATCCGCGCGCGGTGCTGGGGCCGAAGTTCGACCGTGGCAAGCGCTATGCCATCTGCCACCATCCGGAAAGCTCCGCCAGCATGCTGCTGGCCTGTGAGGAGAGCATGGTGAAGGTGACGGAGGATGTGCTGAAGACCATTGGCATCCGGCCCGGGCGGGTGTGCTGCGGCCTTTTTGCCCTGTCGGAATATGCCATCCACCAACTGTATGCGGAGATGCGCGGGGCGGTGCCGCAGAACATGATCCTCATCGTCGCCTGCGAGGGCTCCATTGCAGTGCTGGTGCAGCAGGACGGGCAGTGGAAGGAACTGCGCTGCCGCAGCGGCCTGGGGCCGGATGCGGTGGAGACCTGCCTGCAAATCATCAGCCCGCTGGTGCAAAAGGTGCCGCAAGGCAGCCCAGTGTACTTCATGGGCGACGGGCAGGACGCGAAATTCCGTTCCGAACTTTTTGTTCACCTGGAGCGCCTGGGCACCAAGGACCTGACACAGGAAGACCTGCTCTGGCGCATCCTCGGCCTTCATTAACTTTAGCCATAGAATTCCCATGTCCGATTACATTTGCCACGACTTCAAAACGCCGCGCACTGACACGTCCAAGCGGCTGCCGAACTCCTTTAAGATGGTGCCGGTGGCCTTTTATCTGGCGCTTGTCGGTGGGGCCTATTTTATGACGATGGACTGGATGGCCTACAAGCATGCCCAGCAGCAGAAGATCGCCTCCGAAGAGGTGAAAAAGCAGCACGAGGCGGTGACCAAAAAGATGGGGGACGAGAAGGCCGCGCTGGATGCTGAAACCGCCAAGGCGGAGGAGGTGGCCAAGTGGATGGAAGGGGCGCGCAACCTGCAGCCCATCAGCGTCGCCATCGCGCGGGCCATCCCACCGGAGGTGCGGATTTCTGACCTGACGATCGAGCGCAGTGACCAGGTGCCTGCAAACCTTTCCCTGGCGATGAAAATCAATGGCGGCTCGGTGACGGAGGTGGGGCTGATCGAAAGCAGCATCTCACGCCTGAACTACCGTTCCTACTCGCCCCAGCAGACGAAGTCTGGGGATCTCATCGAATATCGCTCCACGCTGGTGCGGCAGGAGCAGTGACCTTTTTCCGAATCCTTTTATGAATCCCAAACAACTCGCCTGTGTCGTGCTGATGATGTTCATCGGCTGCGTCACTTATTTTGGCCAGATCGTCCACAAGAAGGTGGGGGCGATGAAGAAGTCTGCGGACATGGCTGCGCAGGATGCGTTCAGCGCGGAAGGGGCGCGGCAGACGGCGGAGATTTTGACGGCTAGGACCAAGGCGGAGACGGAGGAGGTCCGCCGGTTTCTGCAGGCCTGGAGCCCGCATGTGGACAAGGCGCAGACGGAGCAGGAAGTGGAAAGCACGATCGAGTTCAGCCTGCGCGAGCGCGGCATCTCGCTGGTGAGGTCCCGCAAGACGGAGGTGAAAACCTCGCGTGATAACAAGGTGATCCCGAAGACGGTGCTGACGACGGTGGTCATCGAAGATGAGTTTGCCAAGGTGCTGAATTGGCTGGGTGATGTGGAAAAGCGCCTGCCATTGGCCCGAGTGAAAACCTGCCGCATCACGGGTGGCAGCACGGCCCGGCAGCTACGCCTGGACGTGTCCTTTGAGACCCCGTTGATCAACCTGGCTTCGGATCCTTCAGCGAGCGAGAAGACCAAGAAGAAAGCCTGATTTCCCCCATGAAACGCATTTTATCTCTCATGCTCCTGCTTGCTGCCACCCTGGGCCTCCATGCCCAGGAAGAGGTGGAAGGGGAGGGGACGGAGCGCGTGCAATACGCGCTGATCCTGCCCGATGAAAAAACGCCCGAGCTGGTGAAGCCCGAGGAGAACAACCCCTTTGAAACGGCGGC